>CAXDNN010000060.1:0-12302 GCA_963990675.1 uncultured Synechococcus sp. | reverse complement strand
AACGTGATCGATTCCCTCGACCTCGTCATCGACACCATCGTGGCCCGGGAGGTGCTCGATTCCCGGGGCAATCCAACAGTCGAGGCCGAAGTGCTACTCGAAGGCGGAGCCATGGGCCGCGCCATCGTGCCCAGCGGTGCCAGCACCGGGGCCCATGAAGCCCATGAACTTCGCGATGGCGGAAAGCGGTACATGGGAAAAGGTGTCAGCCAGGCCGTCACCCATATCGAAGAACGCATCGCCCCAGCTCTCTGCGGCCTATCGGCACTCGATCAAGCGGCTGTCGATGCAGCGATGCTTGAGCTGGATGGCAGCGACAACAAATCCAACCTCGGTGCCAACTCAATCCTGGCGGTGAGCATGGCCACGGCACGCGCTGCCGCCAATGGTCTGGGTCTGCCCCTCTATCGCTACTTAGGAGGGCCGCTGGCCAATCTCTTGCCGGTGCCGTTGATGAACGTGATCAATGGCGGTGCCCATGCTGCGAACAGCCTGGATTTTCAAGAGTTCATGCTGGTTCCCCACGGTGCCCCGAGCTTCAGGGAAGCGCTGCGAATGGGCACCGAGGTGTTCCACACGCTGAAAGACCTGCTGAATGCCAAGGGCATGAGCACTTCAGTGGGCGATGAAGGCGGTTTCGCCCCCAACCTCGGCAACGTGGAAGCCGGTGAAATCCTCGTGGAAGCGATCCAGAAAGCGGGCTACAAGCCCGGGGAGGAAATCTCCTTGGCTCTCGATGTCGCCAGCACAGAATTCTTCGAGAACGGCCGCTATGCCTTCGATGGTGGCAGTTACACCAGTGCAGAAATGGTGGGACAGCTCGAACAACTGGTGAACCAATTCCCCATCGTGTCGATCGAGGACGGCCTCGCCGAAGACGACTGGGAGGGCTGGAAGCTGCTCACCGAGCGCCTCGGCAGCAAGGTGCAACTCGTTGGTGACGATCTATTTGTCACTAACACCAAGCGACTTCAACAAGGAATCGACAACAGCACCGCGAATTCGATCCTGATCAAGGTGAACCAAATCGGGTCGCTGACCGAAACCCTGCAGGCCATCGATCTGGCCGGTCGCTCTGGGTACACCAGCGTGATCAGCCACCGCAGCGGCGAAACCGAAGACACCACCATTGCCGACCTTGCCGTCGCCACACGGGCCGGGCAGATCAAAACCGGTTCTCTCAGCCGCAGTGAGCGGGTGGCCAAATACAACCAGCTCCTGCGCATCGAAGACGAACTCGGCAGTCAAGCGGTGTATGCAGGAGCCGTGGGCCAAGGACCTCGCGGCAAAGCCTGATCGAACCCCGAACAGGCCCTCAGCGGTTGGAGCCAGGCAACTGCTCCAACCGCTGATCGCGACGCATCCTCATCTGCATCCGAAACCAGCCCAAGCCCACAGGAAGCGTTGCTGCAGCCGGCAAGATCGACCAGAGAGGACGAGCGCTGGCACCGATAATGGCCGTTGCCAACGCAAGACAGCCCAACAGAACGGCTTGGCCAATCGACTGTTGCGCCACGATCATGCGCCGAAACTGACGGTCCGACTCACCCAGTCGAACCTGGAGTTGCAGATCGCCCTGTTCAAGGCGCTCCAAGCTTTCATCCAGCCGCCTTGGGATCCCAACAGCTTTGCTGCTTAGAGCTCCCACCTGGCGGCCCAGCTCGTTGAACAGATCATTCGTACCGGATCCACTGGACGTCATCAGAGGGAGTAAGTAGGGCTTGGCAATCGAGACAAGGCTAAAAGCTGGATCGAGGCTTCGGCCAACGCCCTCAAATGTGGAGAGGGCACGCATCACGAAGATCAATTCAACCGGCAACCGAAAGGGCTGGCCATACACAAGGTCGTAGAGGTCACCAGACAGTTTGTCGATCACATTGGAACTAAATGGAGGCGTCAACGCGTCCTGCAGCATCACGCGCACCAACCGTCGGACAGGGCCCACATCAATCTCAGTTCCAATCAATCCCGCCGCCTGCAATTCAGCCACCAAGGCAGCTGAATCACGGGCTGCAGCAGCGCGCACCATCGATCCCAGTCGGCGACGTAAACCATCCGACAGCACGCCCATCATTCCGAAGTCGTAGTAGATGAGGGCGCCGTCACTCGCGACAGCAAGATTTCCAGGATGGGGGTCGGCATGAAAAAAGCCGAACCGCACCAACTGCTTGAGGTAACTCGCCGCACCGATTTCAGCCACATCGGAGGGATTGATGCCCGCCTCAACCATCGCCTCGCGGTCATTAATTTTGATCCCGGGCAGGTAGTCCAAACAGAGCACCCGCCGGGTGCTCAACTCCCAGATCACTCCTGGGATCCGAATCTGTTTGTCATCAAGAAACTGTTGCCGAAACCGAGCCGCATATTGCGCTTCAACCCGGAAGTCGAGCTCACGCAACAACACACGGCGACACTCACGGGCCATGGCAGGCCAATCACGGCCCCGACCCCAGCTTGGATGACGTTGCAGCACCGCCGCCACCTGCTGCATCACATCGAGGTCGAGACGGAAGCGGCGATCGAGCCCTTGCCGTTGCACTTTGAGCACCACCTGTCGACCACTGCGCAAGCTCGCGCGATGCACTTGAGCCAGAGACGCTGCACCGAGAGGTTGTGGATCGAGATCAATCACCTCAGCGCAACGCTGGCCGAGCTCCTCCTCCAACACCGTCTGAACACGATCGAAACTGAAGGCCGGCACATTGTCTTGAAGCGATGCCAGCTCACTCACCCACCCAGCTGGGAGGATGTCGGGCCTTGAGGACAACAGCTGGCCGAGCTTGATAAAAGCCGACCCCAATTGCAAGAGCTGACGGGTCAGCCACTGAGCGCGTTGTTGCTGACGTTCAGCGCGGCGCTCCGGTGTGGCACCACCGCGGTAGGTCCAGGCTTGTCCGTCCCACCACAACAACACCAAAAGGGTGAGAACGGCACGCCAAATCACCAATGCACGGATGGCCCGCTGCCAAGCAAACGCGATGCTCAAACGAGGCATTAAGAACGAGCCTCGATCCGCTGACTGAGGTCAGCAACGCTGGCGCGCAAACGATCGATCACCTGCTGCGGGGATTCCGTCGTCGGTCCTTGCATCGATCCAGCATCGGAAGCATCCGGAGACGGATCACCACGCTCCAAACGCTCGGCTTCTTCACGCACTTCTTCTTGGAATAACTCCCATTCCTGGCGAAGACGCTCGGGAGCATCCTTCGCAAGAACCGCTAACTCAGCAGCCGTATCGGCCAAACCATGGCCAACCCGAGCACCGATCCGATGAACTGCTGCGCGTATCAAGGCGTCCGGAGAGCCCATGAACCATTGGCATATAGAGAAACTGTGGCAGATCTCAGGATCGACTGGCCGATCAGGGCAGCGAGGGAGGCATCAACGGTTGCATTGGGATCACAGGTTGGGGGTTGTTCTCCGTCACAAAGGCAGGGGGCTTGGGCTCGACGATCAGCAGCGAAGCATCCGCCGGGGGGATGACCTCCAGGGGTGGGACGAGCAGAACGGATGCAGGGGCTGGCTCTGGGTCCAGATCGGGAAACAATTCTGTCGACCCCGCACTTGGCGCAAGATCCTCATCAGGGTCAGACCAGGCTGGTGCTGTCCAGCCCCTATCACCAGCTGTAGGGAGCTGAAGCGCCAGGTTTGCCTCTAAAGCCGTGGCATCGGGCGACATGCCAGCCGCTTCTGGCTCGGAGGAGGCCAGCGTGCGAGCAGCCAAATCCACCTGCAAATTGACATCACCCTGGTAGATCGAACGCAGCGTCTGCAAGGAATCGCCTGGGAAGTAAGACGGAGCGAAGCGCTGTGTCTGCGCAGGTCTCGTGTCGCTCTGCAGGCTCACGACGCGATCGGTGATCCCAAACCCCAAGGCAAAACAGCATCCGACCACGAGTGGACCAACCCAGAAGCGTGGCCGTTCCACGACTGATAATTCAACAGACCGGGGTTGATTCATCAAGACAAACTTGATTGAAATCGATTTTGTCAGAGATTACACCGCCAAACCGCATTAAAACGCACCAAAAACACAAAGGGCGCGCAATCATCATTCAATAACCAAAACTGTCCTCTTTTGTGCGAATAGCCTCGACAATAAATACGATTAATCATGCCTGAGCGATGCCAATCTTTGCCGTATAGGCATCATCTAAGTAGTGTAATCGGCGTTGATGCGCACATATTGATCCGACAAATCACATCCCCAAGCACAACCCATGCCAGGCCCCTCGCCAATGCCGAGACGAATCTGAACGGTGTCCTGGCGTAAGGCATCGCTGGCCGCTGCACGGTCAAACACCACTGGTTGTCCTTGATCCATTAATTGATGGGGGCCAATCCAAAGTTCAACAGCTTCGGGGTCGAACGCGACATCAGCCCGACCGGCCGCCGCAACGATCCGCCCCCAATTGGGATCACGGCCATGCACAGCTGTTTTCACAAGGGATGAACCACAAATGGTGCGCGCAACGCGCAACGCCGCAGCCTCATCCACTGCACCGTTCACCTGAACCTCCATCAAGCAGGTGGCCCCTTCGCCATCACGCGCAATGGCCTTCGCCAATTGCTGCATCACCTCCGTGAGGCCCACTTCCAAGTCGGCATGGTGTTCAACAGCCAATGGCGCACCAGCGCTGAAGGCCAACACCGTGTCGTTCGTGCTGGTGTCGCCATCCACGGTGATGGCATTGAACGAGCGCTCGACGGCTCGGCGCACCATCCCACGCCAAATGGCTCCATCAATGCCGGCATCACAGCTGAAGAAGCCAAGCATCGTGGCCATGTTCGGATGGATCATTCCAGAGCCCTTGGCCATCCCACCAATCCGCACCGTCCGCCCCCCGAACTCGGCCTGAACAGCCGCCTGTTTCTCCACAAGATCTGTGGTGAGAATCGCCTGCGCAGCAGCAGACCCACCACGATCCGACAACGCGGCAATCAGAGCTCCCAGGCCCGACAACAGCGTTGGCATTGAGATCGGGACGCCGATCACACCGGTCGAACAGATCAGCACGGCCTCCGGATCAAGGCCCAGCTGATCTGCAACGGCTTGCGTCGCTCGCTGACTATCCAACAACCCACGGTCTCCGGTACAGGCGTTGGCCTGGCCCGAGTTGATCAACACGGCTCGAGTTCGACCGTCTTGACTGGAGAGCCGCTCGGCACAGAGGTCAACACAAGCCGCGCGCACGACGGACGTGGTGAACATGCCTGCACACACCGCTTCGTCTGGGGCGAGGATCAAGGCCAGGTCTGGGCGCCCAGAGGGCTTAAGGCCCGCCACCACCCCTGCCGCCTCAAAACCGTTCGGCGCCGTGACCCCACCATCGATGGGAGACCAAATAGAAGCCATCGCTTCGGCCGCGTCGGCAAGAGAGACTTCACTCATCTTCCTCCGCCACCATGACGTTTGGCGATTGGCCGCCCCAGCGACGCATCGGGCTCACCGGTGGAATTGCCAGCGGCAAAAGCAGTGTTGCGGCGTTACTGGAGAAACGAGGCTGTCCAGTGCTGGATGCAGATTGCTACGCACGGGAGGCCCTCGCCCAAGGAACGTCTGCTAGCAACGCGGTGGTAGCGCGCTACGGCGAACGCATCAAAAAGGATGGGACGTCAGACATCGACCGCGCTGGCCTGGCCGCGATTGTGTTCAACGACCCCAACGAACGGAGCTGGCTGGAAGAACTGATTCATCCAATTGTGCAGCAACGCTTTGATGAAGTACTTCGATCATTGCCAGAAGCCCCGATCGTGATCCTGATGATTCCACTCCTGTTTGAAGCGGGTCTGGAGGCGTGGTGCAGCGAGATCTGGGTGGTCCGCTGTACGGCGCTGCAGCAAAGGGAACGCTTGATGGCACGCAACAACTGCACGGAAGCCGAAGCGATGCAACGCATTGAGGCTCAATGGCCGATCGACATCAAGGTGCAACGCGCGGATTCTGTGATCAACAACAGCGGTCGGATCGACGACCTACACGATCAACTGGATGCACTCCTCTGAGGCAAATCAATCAACTCAGCAAGTTGTCTATCAACCCTGATCAACACATCGCCACGAACCACCCATGCAGATGGCTAACCATTTCGCCCCGTCCGTTCTCGGAACCACTTTGTAATCACCCATTTACTTCCAACATCAACCGGCATGGCTTCATGCAATGTGGTTTGGTTTGGACTTCCATCTTCATAAAGGTTGTTCCAAGCCAAACCCAGGCCGGTTTGTGGGGTGAAGCGTTGATCTAGGTGTTTAAACCACGTCTCACCACCCGATTCCACGGCATTGAGATACACCATCACCGTCCAGGTTCGCTGCCCACCATTTCTGGTGTTTTGCTCAAACTCTTTGGTGCCAGGTGAAAACCAATCGGTGTGTTGCTTGAAGTATTGACCCGGGTCATATCGCTGCCCCTGAATGGGCTCCGAAAAGCGTGGATCAACCCCGAACAAATCCGCGAAGCGTTGATCCAAGCGGCGAGACAGCACGGGGTGGTTATGACGCAGATGGCAGGTGCGACTGGTGCGGTAGTCGTTGCTCCCACGGGTCACGGTGGACGGCAATAACACCGTGTTGATCGCCTCGATCAACTCTTGGCATTCCTGAGACGAGAGCAGAGACGGCAGCGCGTACAACTGCGCCTGTGGTGTCTCCACACGAACAGCCCGAGGTTGATGCTGGGGATCCGTGATCGGGGCGTTGAACCACTGCGACCACGCTGGCGGCTTCAACCCATCGGACGAGATCAGTTCTGCCCCGTGCTGAGCAGGGGTCTCGAGCACAGCGTTGATCGCCACTAAGGAAAATCCCTGGGCGACAGCGCGTTCAACAATCTCCTGACGCGCACAACCACGATCGCGGTTGTGAATGAGCCACTGGCGCCAGGCCTCAGGAATGGCGCTGGTGGACGTCATCCGCCCTTGAGTTTCTGGCTCAAAATTTGATTCGCCAGCTTCGGATCCGCTTTACCGCCTGTCTTCTTCATCAATTGCCCCACAAAGAAGCCCTGCAGTTTTGTTTTACCGCCGCGGAACGCCTCAACCTCCTCAGGGTGGGCTCCCAACAACTCATCGACAATCGCTTCGATCGCCGCCGGATCGCTAATCATCCCGAGACCGCGTTCATCAACAATCGCCTTGGGTGATCCGCCCTTCTCCAACAGTTCCGGCAAGATTTCTTTGGCAATTTTTCCGCTGATCTTGCCGCCATCAATCAGCTGAACCATTTCCGACAACTGCTCCGGACGGAATGGCAATGCCGCAAAACTGAGACGATTGCTCTTGACGTAAGCCGCAAGATCACCGGTAATCCAATTCGCAGAGAGCTTGGCGTCAGCGCCAGCATTCACAACCGCCTCGAAGTAATCCGCCATCTGGCGCTCATCGGTGAGAACGCGTGCGTCGTATTGGGACAAGCCCAAATCGTCGGCATAACGATGACGTTTCGCAGCAGGTAGCTCAGGCAATTCAGACCGCCAGCCTTCGCGCTGTTCAGCACTGACCTCAATCGGACCGAGATCAGGGTCTGGGAAATAGCGGTAATCACTGGCACCCTCCTTGCTGCGCATGCTCTTCGTGAGCTGTTTTCCTTCATCCCAAAGCCGGGTTTCTTGCACGACCGGCTCGCCGGCCTCATAGGCCTTCACCTGGCGTTTGATCTCGTAATCACAGGCCTTTTGAATCGCAGAGAAGGAATTCATGTTCTTGATCTCCACTTTTGTGCCAAAGGGAGCATCAGGACCTCGACGCACCGAAATATTGACGTCACAGCGGAGGGAGCCCTCCTGCATGTTCCCGTCGCTCACGCCCAAGTAGCGCATGATCCGCCGAATTTCAGAGGCATATTCCGCAGCTTCGCGGCCGGTGCGTAGGTCGGGCTTGCTGACGATTTCGGCTAAGGCCACGCCAGCCCGGTTGTAATCCACCAATGAATGGGTCGAACCGGCAAGGCGATCACTGCCGGCGTGCACAAGCTTGCCCGCGTCCTCCTCCATATGAAGTCGTTCGATCCCAATCGTTTTGAGATAGGTGTCTTTACCTTTCTCGGCCACCTCCACCTCGATCCAGCCTTCTTCCGCAATTGGCTCGTCGAATTGAGAAATCTGATAGTTCTTGGGGAGATCGGGGTAGAAATATTGCTTTCGATCAAATTTGCTGTGCTCTGCAATGTTCAAATTCAGAGCCATCGCTGCCTTTACGGCGTACTCAAGAACCTTCTGGTTCAGCACCGGCAAGGTGCCTGGTAAACCGCAGACAACTGGGTCGATGTGCGTGTTGGGCTCATCGCCAAAGGTGGTCGATGCCGCCGTAAAAATCTTGCTGTCCGTGCCGAGCTGCACGTGGGTCTCAAGACCAATAACGGCCTCCCAGGGGAGTTGGGTTGCTGCGTCGGCCATGCGTCCGCGGTATGAAGCTGATGTCTGAATCCTATGGAACCAGGCCCGTCCTGATCAGGATTGACATGGGCCAATGGACAGCATGAAGCCTGCAACAGCTGATTTTCCATCGACCTTCAGAGGTCTGAACCGTCTGCTGACCAGCGATTACAAAGCGCTGCGATACCAACCATGACCACATCACCACCGATCGTCGTGCTGGGGGGAGGGCTGATGGGCCTGGCCATCGCCCATCAATTAGCCCGACGTGGCCATGCAGTACGCGTCATCAGCCGCAATCGAAATGAAGCCGCAGGCTTCGTCGCGGCCGGCATGCTTGCACCACACGCAGAGGGGCTAAGCGGCGAGTTGTTGAGGTTGGGGCAGCGCAGCCTTGCACTGATCCCGCAATGGGTCGCCCAGATCGAACACGACAGCGGGCTCACCTGCGGATTACGAATGAGTGGAATTGTGGTTCCGTTCGCAACGGAGGACGACAGCAAGCGCTATCCGACGGCCGCCCTCGGGCAATCGCTCAATCGCAAGGCTTTAGAGCAAGAAGTGCCTGGATTAGCCCCCCACTGGCAAGCGGGGCTGCTATTCGAGCAGGACGGTCAGATCGACAACCGCCGTCAACTGATGCGGGCCCTTGAAAAAGCCTGCGTCTCTCTCGGTGTGCAGTTTCTGGAAGGCGCAGACGTTCAAGCCCTCAGTCGCCACGAGAATTCACAAGAGCTCCACCAGATCACCTTGCGCACCGCCGAAGGCGACGTGCAGCACCATCCCTGCCGAACGGCGGTTTTATGCAGCGGGGCTTGGAGCCAAAAACTGGTCCCAGAACTGCCAGTCTTCCCCGTGAAAGGTCAAATGCTCTCGCTGCAAGGGCCGCGCAAAGCACTAAAACGCGTGATCTTTGGCCCAGGCACCTATCTGGTTCCAAGGGAAGACGGTTTGGTGGTCGTTGGCGCAACCAGTGAACGCAAGGCGGGATTTCGCGATGGACTGACCCCTGACGGGCAGAGCCAACTGCAAGCAGGGATCGCCTCACTCCTACCGAAAGCCAGTCAATGGCCGCCGATGGAACGCTGGTGGGGGTTCCGGCCCTGCACCCCCGATGAGGGGCCTCTGCTCGGAGAAGGACCAATTCCAGGTCTTTGGCTTGCCACTGGCCACCACCGCAATGGAGTGCTGTTGGCCGCCATCACCTCGGAATTGATTAGCGCTGCCTTATCAGGCCGTGAACCGTTATCCAATCAAGACGACGATTGGCTCAAGCACTTCCGTTGGGATCGCTTCTCGTGATCGAGCTGATGCCACAACCAGCGATCACCAAGGGGATCCCATCAGCTCGATACCAGCCCAGAAAAAGGGGTTGTTCACACCAGAACTAACGCGCCTCTGCTGAGAGGGGGTGAGGTTCAACAACAACGGCTGATCATTGACACCCAACACCCGATCACCATCAAGGCGAACGAGGTTGCGCACAAACGCCTGACGGGTCATTTGCATCGCTTCAGCCTTTGGGATGCCCTGATCGAGGTAGCGGTACATCTGCACGAAATAAGCCGACGTCACAACGTCGTCGACATACCAAAGAGTTCCCACCGCACTGCGCGCGCCTGCTTGTAGTGCAAGGCCACTAAATCCCAATTCAGCATTGGCGTCACCAAGGGCAGTCCGGCATGCACTGAAGACGACAAGATCCAACGGAACGCCCTGGCGTTGTTTGCGCAGATTGGCCAGCTCGCCCATGGAAATCGGACCAATTCCAGAGTGCAGTTGAGACGCATCGGGGCCGCCTGGCTTGAATTCAGCATGGGTGGCGACATGGAGTTGGTTGTAAGCCGACTCACCCGCTTTCTCCATAAAACGATCAGGCGTGAACTCCTCGTTTAAAAACAAATCCTTGTTGGCATCAGGCCCGATCCGATCCAGTTCCTGAGGCACCAATGGAAGCGCCGCCAAGCCTTTGAATTCCGAGGCACCCAAGGCCAAACGCCGTTGTCCTGGATCACCGGAGGTGCCTAGATCGGTCAGTGCCAATGACGGTGTGATGGAAAAGGCATAACGATCGCCGAAGTAACGCTGACCATCGCTCAGGGCAGCAAATGGCACAGCCTGCAACCCACGGTCGGCAGCGATCAACAACGTGGAAACTTTCTCCCGCTGAAGAATCGGCGTCAATGATTCAAACAACAGCGCATAAAGCTGCCGAGAAGGCGACTGCGGATCATCAACCTGGAGAGAATCTTGCCGCGACAATTGCACGTATAAATTGCGCAGCTGATTACGGAACTCTTTAATCGTCAACTCGACGCGTACACCCTCCAGGGTTCCCGATGAAGGGATCAGCGTCATGTCCAGAAATGCATCACCACCAGAGGAGGTGGTTCGCCCCTCCGGCAGCGGCGTGAACTGCAGGTGGAGAACCGCAGGGTTGTAACCCTCCCGCTTGAATTCGGGAGGAAACACAGCAGTTGATAGAGCCGGCGAAGGTGCATTGGCCTGCGCCTGAACTGGAGGATGAGCAACACCGACAAGCAGCGCTAAAGCTGATCCCCAAGACAAAACCCTCTTCACGCCAGCCTTGCTCTGCATTGATCTATTCGAGGCTGAAAAGTTGAACTCAGGATAAGGACTTTCTCCCAATTCACCCAAACTCTCAACATCAACGCGGACCCACTCCCGACACAATCCGCTGACGCACCTGCTGCAGTGAATTCGTAATCGCCGCTGGCGTCGGCGTACGTCGACCACTCACATCAGGAAGGTTCAAGCCCTGCAACGTCCGCGAGGTCGCTTGCGCATCACCCCTCGCCAAGTTTTCGCTCGCACGCTTCGCGTCAACACGTTTCACCGCCACCGCTGCCGATGGCGCCTTCGGTTTCTCACTCGGTCCCTCCTCTCCTCCTGCTGCTCCCTCCTCTCCAGCAGCTTCGCCATCCGCGGTCTCTCCTTCCTCGGACTCTGCGCTCGCGGTCGTTCCATCGTCATCACCTCCCTCATCTCCGGCCGCTGTTTCAGCATCCGATCCCTCCTCTCCGCCCTCTTCTCCTCCGCCATCGCCAGCATCGGCTCCTTCTCCCGCATCCGCCGTCTCGCTGCCCGAACCCTCAGCACCGCCGCTCTCCTCTCCTCCTCCATCGCCAGCGGCAACATTTCCTCCAACCTCACCGCTCGCACCCTCATCCCCAACCGCAGCCGTCGTCGCACTCGCACCCTCTCCTTCACTTCCGCTGGGCGCCGCTGACACTCCACCCTCTGGCGATCCCGCACCATTCGCTGCAGTTCCCTCAGCACCGCCACTGCTCGCTGCTCCTCCTCCACCCTCAGCTACAGCTGTCGTCGCTGCGTTCAACTGCGAACCGCTCGAGCCAACCGCAGCACCGCCCGCTCCATCCACTGCGCCACCAACCGGGGGAGCTCCGCCAGGGCCACCCCCAACAGACGCCGCACCAGCCGGTGCCGCACCAATCGATGGATTCCCGGAATCCGCCATCTGGAACGACGACTCCAGCGACAGGCTCACCTCATAACCCTCTCCACTCAGGCTCGGCGGCATCAACGCAGCAGGATCCGCTCCCTCCATCTCGGCATTGCGCTCACCATCTCCGCCACCAGACTCAGCACCGGGCTCAGCACCGGGCTCAGCACCGGGGCCATCTCCCTCTCCTTCCGGGCCGCCACCCTCCGGTGGGCCCTCTCCATCAGCCATCTCAACTTGACCCTCAGCGCCTACATCGGGCGCTCCCTCTCCTCCTCCCTCAACAACGGGGCCAGGGCCCTCTCCTCCAAAACCTCCATCCGCAGCAGGTCCTCCTCCTCCCTTCCCTGGATCTGGTGCAACTGGGGCCATTGGCTCCATTGGACCTGCCGCCATTGGCTCCATTGGACCTGCCGCCATTGGCTCCATTGGACCTGCCGCCAT
>CAXDNN010000059.1:0-12455 GCA_963990675.1 uncultured Synechococcus sp. | reverse complement strand
ATGATACGGCGACCACCGAGATCTACACCTAAGCCTTCGTCGGCAGCGTCAGATGTGTATAAGAGACAGTCTCCATAGGGAATATCGAGCACGCGGGCGACATCCTTGAGAACGGCCTTGGATGTCATCCGGTTGAACGTGATGATCTGGGCAACTTTGTCGTCCCCATAGCGTTCCGTCACGTAATCGATCACTTCACTCCGACGCTCAATACAAAAATCGGTGTCGATGTCAGGCATGGACTTCCGTTCTGGATTGAGGAATCGCTCAAATAGCAAGCCATTACTCACCGGATCGATGTTGGTGATTCCCAAGGCATAGGCGACTAAGGAGCCCGCCGCAGATCCCCGACCTGGACCGACCGGGATGCTCTGCTCGCGCGCAAAACGGATGTAGTCCCAAACCACGAGGAAATAGGTGGGGAATCCCATCTGTTCCATAATTTCGAGCTCATGGCTCATCCGCTCGGCATAGTTTTGAGCGATCGGATCGTCGCCCTTGAGCTCCAGTCGGTCCCGTAATCCCTGCAGCGTCACTTCACGGAGATAGGTAACTGCCGTATGCCCTTCGGGGATGGGGAAGCGCGGCATTTGGTACTTCCCGAGGATGTCGTAGTCCTCAACCTTCTCGGCCACCTTGGCGGTGTTGGTAATAGCCTTCTGAACAACATCTGGGTCGAGATGATCCGTAAATAAACGGCCCATCTCTTCTTCGGTTTTGATGTATTCCGTACCGGTGTAGCGAAGCCGTTTTTCATCACTAATTAACTTTCCAGTCAACACACAGAGGAGCGCATCATGCGCCTCCACATCCTGTTTTGTGAGGTAGTGGGCATCATTCGTCGCCACCAGTTGGATGTCGAGTTCCTGAGCGATCTTGACGATTTCAGAATTAACAATTCGGTCTTCAGGAGACCCATGATCTTGGATTTCTAGATAAAAGTCGTCTCCAAAAACATCTCGGTACCAGCGAGCAACATCACGGGCGACCTCGGGACGACCTCGCAAAATCGCTTGGGGAATCTCTCCTCCAAGACACGCCGTGGCAATGATGAGACCTTCGCTATAGCGCTTGAGCAAATCTTTATCGACACAAGCCCGGGAAAAAATGCCCCGACCGCGCATGCCGCGCAAATGACTGATGCTGGTGAGCTTCACCAGATTGCGGTAACCGATGGCATTCTTTGCCAATACAACGAGGTGATATCGCTTCTCTTTTTTCGGCTGAGGATCATCAATCGAGCCATTGATGACGTACATCTCGTTGCCAATAATTGGCTTGAGGTCGGTTCCCTTACAAAGCTTGAGCAGCTCGATCGCGCCATACATCACACCGTGATCGGTGAGCGCAATCGCGGGCATGCCCAGCTCCTTCGCCCGTTCCACCATCGACGGCAACTGCGACGCCCCGTCGAGCAGGCTGTAATCGCTGTGGTTGTGGAGGGGAACAAATGCCATGAACCCAGATTAGGGCCCAACGCAAGATCAAGCGTATCGCCGCACTACCAACCACCACATCTGGCGGTTTTCAAGGCACCAAGGGAGCCTTTGGGCGTTGGGACAACACATCAGCCACTTGTTCGTATTGATGGGCCACCTGCAGCAAACGCGCCTCATCGAGCACATTGCCGATCAACTGCACACCAATGGGCAGACCGGTTTGACTGAAGCCGCAGGGAACACTGATCGCAGGCAAGCCAGCCAAATTGACGGGGATCGTTAGGAGGTCCGCCAGGTACATCGCCAAAGGATCATCTTTGTGGGCCCCAGCCTTGAAGGCTGTGGAAGGGGCCGTAGGGGTCAGAAGCACATCCACCGACTGGAACGCGGCATCGAAATCGCGACGGATCAACGTGCGCACCTGCTGAGCCTTCTTGTAGTAGGCATCGACATATCCAGCGGATAGGGCATAGGTGCCGATCAAGATCCGCCGTTGGACCTCTTCACCAAAGCCTTCAGCCCGACTGCTCGCGGTCATCGTGGCCAAACTGTCCGCATCCGCGGCCCGAAAGCCGTACTTCACGCCGTCGTAGCGGGCCAAATTGGCCGAGGCTTCTGAAGGAGCAATCACGTAATACGTGGCAATGCCATCGTTAAAACGAGGGCAACTCACCTCGACCAATTCAGCACCGAGAGCCTCAAGCTGCGCGGCTGCGGCCTGGACAGATGATTTCACTTCGCCATCCAGCCCCTTCGCGTCAAAGCATTCCTTAATCACTCCCACTTTCAGCCCCTTGATCGACTGATTCAGAGCTGCTGAATAATCGGGCACCTCCACATTGAGGCAGGTTGAATCTCGCGGGTCAGGTCCAGCAATCACCTGCAACAGCTCAGCGGCATCGGCCACTGATGTGGCAAAAGGGCCCACTTGATCCAGGGAGCTCGCAAACGCCACCAGGCCCCAACGGCTCACCCTGCCGTAGGTGGGTTTTAAGCCAACAACACCACAAAAGGATGCTGGCTGACGGATCGATCCACCGGTGTCAGAGCCCAGCGATGCAATGCAACTACCGGAAGCAACCGCCGCCGCACTTCCACCAGAACTACCGCCTGGTACGTGGTCGAGATTCCAAGGATTATGTGTCGCCCCAAACGCGGATGTTTCGGTCGAGCCACCCATCGCAAATTCGTCGAGGTTGGTTTTTCCAACCAGGACCCCTCCGGCCTGCCACAGACGCTCCGTTGCGGTGGACTCATAAGGGGGAACAAAGTGTTCAAGCATGCGGCTTGAACAGGTGGTTCGTACCCCTCGGGTGCAGAGGTTGTCTTTAACCGCCAGCGGCAAGCCAGCTAACGGACCAAGCGTTTCGCCGGCGGCACGTGCAGCATCGATCCGATCGGCATCGGCCCGAGCTCGCTCAACCGTGATCTCGTTGTAAACACCGAGGGACGACTCAGCTGTTTCCAGCCTGTCGATGTGCTGGTCAACAAGCTCCCGGGAGGAAATGTCACCGTTCTGCAGTTGCTGACGCCACGCGCTGATCGTCATGGTCTTGCGATCCATTGCAGGGCCGACGCTATCAGCCGTCTGTCACCCCTCATTTGCGATGGTCAATGGTTCACCCCTTCGTGTACGCAACAACGAATGGCTGATGGACTGGGGATGCTCGGAATTGATGTCGTCTAAGAAGGTTGATAACTCTGATTCCAACCCTGCCTTGGTGATAAACGGACCGAACCAGTAGGTGACATCTGGACCCGATGTTTGGATTCGAGCCCACCAGGCAACACCGAGGCCATTGGCGAGGCTTCGCAGTGGCCGAATCAGTGGGCTCATTGGGGCATAGGTGAATAAGAGCATTTTGCCCTGTGAAGAGGCCAAAGAGATCGTCCGTTATGGGGAAAGCTTGATGCTCTGATCGAACTGAAGATCCGGTTCAGGTTTCGCGCCCGATAAATCAAGCTCAATCGTTGGTGTTGGAGGCGTCGAATCCGTTTGAGAAGACTCCGTTTTCAACGGTTCTGATTGTTCAGAACCGAAGGCATCGGACACCTGCTGATTGAACGGTGCGTTGTCTCCACTTGCGTGGTCAGATGCTGATGAATCACTTTCTAATGAATTGGAATCGATGTCCGACTGTCCAACCACAGGCTGCTCAGGCTGAGGGTTTTCAGACGCAGCGGAGGGCAGCGACGACACCTCTTGCGTTTTCATCTGGGGACGCACAATCGGTGGCGACGGAGCCTGACCATGAATGTCCTTCATCCAGTTGCGGCGAGCCACCTCATAGACACACAGCGCCGTCGCCACTGAGGCATTCAGGCTGGGGGTAATGCCACGCAAGGGAATGCGTACCAATTGATCGCAGTGGCGCCGGGTCAGCACGGACAAGCCCTGGTCCTCTGAACCAGTGACCAAGACGAGCGGACCTTCGAGATCCACATCCATCAGCGTGACATCACCCTCGGCAGCCAGACCGATCACTCTGTAACCCGCATCCTTGAGCTTCTCGAGGGAGCGGTTGAGGTTGACAACCCGCGCAACGGGTAAGTGCTCCATGGCGCCCGCAGCCACTTTGGCGGCTGAGCCCGTAAGGCCTGCACTCCGACGTTGTGGCAAAACCAGACCATGGGCTCCCATGGCCTCGGCAGAGCGGACGACGGCCCCAAGATTGTGGGGGTCCGTAATCCCATCGAGGGCTAGCAATAACGGGGGCTCACCAAGCTCGGAACAACCGTCAATGAGGGCGCTGAGATCCAAGGTGTCAGCCGCAGCTGTCTGGAGAGCAATGCCCTGGTGAACAGAGCCACCGGTGACTTGCGCAAGCCGGGCCCAGGTGACTTCTTCGACCAGCACCCCCGAGGCTTTGGCTTCACGAAGCAATTGAAGAAATTTCGAAGCACTGCGCATCTCTGGCGTGCACCAAATCCTGTGGATCGGGCGGCCTGATTCGAGGGCGGCCTGGGAGGCATGCCGCCCCCAAATCAAATCGTCTGCGGGCGGTGTCGAGGCTTCGGCCTCGGGCGCCAGAGCGGGACGCTGGGAGCGGGAACCCGAGTCGCCGAAGCGTGACCTCGGGGACGACTGGCGACGCTCATCGCCGGAACGGTATCGGTCTGGTGATCGCTCAGAGCGGTCACGGAAGCGTCCTTGGGAGGGTCGATCCGAACGGAACCGACTCGGAGCTGAAGAACGCGCACCCTGGTCATCTCGGCGGTCATAGGAACGCTTGCCATCGCCATCGGGGCGCCCTGAAAAGCGCGGAGCACGGTCATCTCGGCGGTCATCTCGGCGTCCGTAGGGGGGCGATCCCTGCTGATCCCTTTGGCCATAGGAGCGAGGGCCAGCGCCATCCCGACGTCCATAGGAACGGTCTCCCGATGGAGCGTTACTAGAGGTTCGGTCTCTGGGAGAACGATTACTGGGGGAACGGTTGCTAGATAAACGGTCTTTCGAAAAACGATCACCCGATGGACGATCACCGAACGAACGATCGCCGGATGAGCGGTTTCCTGAATACCGATCACGCGATGAGCGATCACTCGATGAGCGATCACTGGAATAGCGGTCGCTAAAGGGCCGATCAGAGGGGCCGCGATCGCGAGAAAAACGGTCGTTTGTATACCGATCATTCGATGAGCGGCTGCTGGAGGGTCGATTCCCGTAAGGACGATCACCGCTCGGGCGTTCCCTCGACGGACGGCGGTCGTCATAGCCCCGCGACGACCGGCTATCGGAATCCCGGTTGGAATAACCAGACGACGGCGGGCGTCCTCCAGACGAAGGTGGGCGTCCTCCAGGTGAGCGACCACTGTTAGCCCCTCCCTGGCGACCATCGCGGGAGGGGCCGCCGGAACGACGTTCAAAGCGAGGGCTCATGGAGTTTGGGGTGGGGTTATCGAATTGGATCCGGCCATCTCCAGTTGATCGAGGAGCTCAGCCAGCCGGACTGGATTGTTCAGAAACAGCCAGCCAACCATTGTCTCAAACCCTGTGGCCCGTCCATACACAGCAGCATCAGCTCGCCGAGGACCACGCCCCGCACTGTTGCGACCCCGTCGGACCAGATCAAGCTCCTCATCGTGAAGCAAGCCTTGCTGTTCAAGCCAAGACAAGAGATTCGACTGAGCATCGGCGCGAACCTCGGCCACGACTGCCTTGTGCAGGGCATCTGATCGCCCTGGACGAGCCCCCAGACGAAGACGCTGGTGCAGCTCCCAAACCGCATCACCAATCCAGGCCAACTGAAGTGGCCCCAATTGGTCGGCTCCACCACGGCCAACCTGAGCTCGAATCCAATCGCTCAAGCGGACAAGTTGCTGAGAGCTGTCGGCACATCGTTCACGAGGTGCAAAAACTCCTCGAGTCGCACCAATTTGATGGTTTGTGCCACGCGTGTATTACCCACAAGCTGGAAGGCCCGTTTGGAATCAGTGCACTGCTTGGCAAGTTGAACCAAGGCACCTAATCCAGACGAATCGACAAAGTCGATTTTGCTGAGGTCAAACAAGGCAGGAAGTTTGTTGGATTTCAAAACATCCAGCGCGTATTCCGAAAATTGTTTTTCGGAATACGCGTCAAGTTGTCCAGTGAAACGGAACACCAGACATCGATCTTTTTGTTCAAAGCCGCCTCGCAGTGAAACGGTGAGTCGTTGAAGCTCGCTGATGGGTTCAGCCCCCCCGGGCATTCGGCACGAATTGTAGGGATGGTTTCAGCGGTCAACCACCCACCCGACGCCGTTCAAACATCAACGCGACGAATCGGGAAAAATGATGGTCTGCATCATGGGGACCTGGACTTGCTTCAGGGTGGTATTGAACACCGAAGATTGGCTTCTCACGGTGGGCGATGGCCGCAACCGTTCGATCGTTGAGATTGAAATGAGTGACATCGATCTGATCCGAAGCCAGGGAATTCGCATCCAGAGCAAACCCATGGTTTTGACTAGTGATCTCCACCTGACCGGTGGTCCCGCAGGGATGGTTCAAGCCGCGATGGCCATAGGCGAGCTTGAACGTGGAGCCCCCCATCGCCAGACCAAGAATCTGGTGCCCTAAACAGATTCCAAACAGCGGCAGGTTTTGCTCCTGAAGGAGATCTTGGGCCAAGGCGATGCCCTGGGTCACAGCGGCCGGATCCCCAGGACCATTGGAGAGAAAAACTCCATCGGGCTGATGGGAACGAACCGTCGCGATGTCGCTGTCGACTGGCAGCACCGTCACTTCGCAACCGTGGGCTACGAGACGATCCAAAATGGCGCGCTTGATTCCAAAGTCGATCGCCACCACCTGGAACGGCCGGCCGGAGTTGTTGTGGAGGCGCTGGTCAAAGCCCACGCGACAGGCACTGGTCCATCGATAACTGTCTTTTGTGGAGACACGACTGGCCAGATTCAGACCCTCCATCGAGGGAGCCGCCTGCAGTTCTTCAAGCAGGGCGGCAGGGCTGCGGCCATCACTGCAAATCACACCGTTCATCGCTCCGCAATCACGAAGATGGCGAACGAGGGCGCGCGTATCGACACCACAAATGCCCACAATCTGATGGGCATCCATCCAGGACTCAAGGGAATCCTGGCTGCGCCAATTGCTGAAATTGGGTGCCAATTGCCGAGCGATGACTCCCCGGGCATGGGGAGAGTCCGCCTCCTGATCATCGGCATTCACACCAGTATTTCCGAGCTCGGGATAGGTGAAAGTCACCAGCTGACCTTCATAGGAGGGATCGGTCAAGACCTCCTGGTAGCCCGTCATCCCCGTATTAAAAACAACCTCTCCAACCGCTGTACCGCGGTGTCCAAAACCCACACCGCTCAGAACCATGCCATCGGCGAGGACGAGGTGCGCTTCGCCGGATGGGGAATCAGGCATTTGGACCGCAGACAAACTCATCTGTCTTTCATTCTCCATTTCCATGGGCCAAGGCCCGTTGCAGGTCCTGAAGTTTTTGCCAAGGCAGACCGTCGCGAAGTGTGGCTGACGCCCGTCGAGCCGCTGCTTTTAGATCGAGTTCAACGCCAGCCACCCAGAGAACCAAGGCCGTGTTGAAGGCCACAACATCCATCTGGGCAGGGGTGGCCTCCCCTTTCAGAACGTTCTCAAGAATGCGCTGATTATCTGCCAAATCGCCACCCCGTAAGGCCTCGAGCGGTGCGGCGGCCAGCCCTAAATCGTCTGGTGAAACAATGCGCGGCGCAATCGGTTTCCCTGCTTCGACCATGCGTAATTCATTCGCTCCTGCCAAGGAGGCTTCGTCCAACCCGCCAGCGCCATGCACCACAACAGCGCGGTCTAACCGCAGTTGGTTGAGAGCTCCAGCCATGGGATCGAGCAGATCAGCTCGCGCAACACCAAGCACCTGGGCCTGAGGTTGAAGAGGGTTCACAAGGGGGCCCAGCAGATTGAACACAGTGCGAACGCCAAGACTGCGACGCAGTGGAGCCAGGTTCACCAGGGCTGGATGCCATGCCGGAGCAAATAAAAAGGTGACTCCCGTTGTGGAGATGGCATCCACAACGGAGGTGAGAGGTGCTTTGAGGTTGAGGCCTAAGCCTTCCAACACATCTGCTGAGCCCACTTTGCCGCTCGCACTGCGATTGCCATGTTTGGCCACGTTCACCCCGAGGGCGGCAGCCGTGAACGCCACGGCCGTGGAAATGTTGAAAGTGTCAGCCCCGTCTCCGCCGGTGCCACAGGTATCCACCATCGCCAGATCCGGGCGATCACAGGGCAGCGGACAAGCCCCACGCAGCACAGAGGCCATGGCGGCCAGTTCATCGGCCACCATCCCTTTGGCACGCAACCCGGCAAGGAAGGCACCCGTCTGAACAGGAGACAACTCCTCCGCCAGCCACGCTTGCATCAAAGACGACGCCTCAGAGGCCGAAAGATCCTGCCCATGCAAGAGCTGCTCGAGACGTTGGGGCCAAGAAATCGTGGAGGACACTGCAGCCATGACAGCCAGAAAAAAACCCGGGTGCGAAGCACACCGGGCCAGGTGATGGGGACATCTCCACTATTACCAATCCGCCAGGGGCTTGCCAGGGTTGCTTCGGCAAATGCCTAGGTTGTTCAACCAAACGGACCTCCGCATGGCCGCATTCCGTCTTGATCTGATCGGCCGTTATCTACGACCCCATCGCAAAACGGTGGTGATCGGAGCGATCGCTCTCGTTCTTGTCAATTTCCTCAGGGTCACGATTCCGCTTGAGGTTCGTAACGTCGTCGACGAGTTACAGCAGGGGTTTTCATACACAGGGATCCTCCGGCAAGCGGGCTGGATCGTGGTGCTCACCACGACAATGGCGGTGATTCGCTTGATCTCACGCCAGCTGGTCTTTGGGATCGGACGCCAGGTGGAAGTGGATCTCCGACAACGTTTGTTTGAACACATGCTGCGGCAGGAGCCGAACTGGGTTCAAACCACCGGTAGCGGGGAAGTGATCAGCCGAGCCACCAGCGATGTTGAAAATATCCGCCGCTTACTGGGATTCGCCATTCTCAGCCTCACCAACACGATTTTGGCTTACGCCATGACCTTGCCAGCAATGCTGGCGATTGATCCAAAACTCACCCTGGCGGCTGTTGGGCTTTATCCCGTGATGCTTGGCACGGTGCGCTTGTTTGGTGGTCGGATGATGCGCCAACAGCGAGCGCAACAACAGGAACTCGCCGGATTGAGCAACCTGATTCAGGAAGATTTATCCGGAATCGGTGCGATCAAAATTTATGGACAGGAAGCGTCCGAACAAGATGCGTTTTCGGGGCGTAACCGGCGCTATCGCGATAGTGCGATTCGCTTGGCTCGGACCCGCAGCACACTCTTTCCTCTTTTAGAAGGAATCTCTTCGATTTCGCTGCTGCTGCTCCTCGCCATCGGTAGCGGCCAACTCGAAGCAGGAACCCTCAGCATCGGCGGCCTGGTTGCTCTGATTATTTACGTCGAGCAATTGGTCTTTCCTACGGCGCTGTTGGGATTCACGCTCAACACCTTTCAAACCGGTCAAGTGAGTCTTGAGCGCGTGGAAGAACTGCTCCAACGCGAACCAGCCATCCAGGACCGCCCCGCCACTACCTCCATTCCCAAGCAGGAGCATCAGCCCCGCGGACGGTTCGAAGCTCGCAATCTCAAAGTTCGCTACGAGGGGGCTGATCGCGACACCCTCAACGGACTGACGTTCACGATCGAACCCGGCGAGTTGGTGGCTGTGGTTGGCGCCGTTGGCTGTGGCAAAACAACCCTGGCCAGGGCCTTCGGACGGATGGTGCCGGTGGGGGAAGGAGAACTCTTCCTTGATGGCGTGGATATCACCGATCTCGCCCTTCAGGAACTACGCCACGACGTGGCCATCGTTCCCCAGGAGGGATTTCTGTTCACGAGCACCCTGGCGGACAACCTCCGTTACGGGGAGCCGGAGGCCGACACGACCCAAGTGGAAAACGCAGCAACCCAAGCCCGATTGGCTGACGACATCAAAGGCTTCCCCGATGGTTACGAGACGATCGTGGGAGAACGGGGAATCACGTTGAGCGGAGGGCAACGCCAGCGCACGGCCCTCGGTCGTGCGCTTCTGGTGGATGCCCCAGTTCTGGTGCTGGATGATGCCCTGGCCAGCGTGGATAACAACACGGCCGCAGCGATTCTCGACTCCATACGTGCGCAAGATGGGCGAACGATTGTGATGATCAGCCACCAACTCTCAGCAGCTGCTGCTTGCGATCGGATTCTGGTGATGGACAATGGTCAAATCGTTCAACAAGGTCACCACAACGAGCTGATTCAGATTGCTGGTGTCTATCGCCGTCTGTGGGAGCGAGAGCAAGCAGTGGAAGAGCTCGACGCGATGGCTTCTTAAATTCTTAAAGAAGTAGGACACGGTCCGGCCAAATACGCCGTTCGGGGCTTAGCTAAAGACAGCAACTAAATGTCATGACAGGCGGATCCCCCCTTGCGATGCGCTGCACGCTCTCCTTCGGAGATATCTACGGCCAAGTTTTGGCATGGATGGTGGTGATCTTTGTCAGCCTTGCTGCCGGATTGGCGCTGATGGGGTCATCGCGTCCCTTATTTGCATTGGTGGGCGTTGGTTTAATCCTTGTGCTCAGCCTTCCGTTTTTGCTGTTTGCCTTTGTGACCACCCTGCTGAACCACATCCAGCTAGAGCCAGTCACCGAAAACGAAGGAGCTGCTTAGGCTCAGCTCCACGATTGAATCACCATGCTTCCCTCTTGGCTGTCTCCCGGTGGCAGTGACGAGCAACAAAAGACAGCTGTCCACGCCGTGTTGGGGACGCCTCTACGGGCTCCATTAATGGATGACCAAGAAGAAGCAGTCTTCGCCTGCGGTTGTTTTTGGGGTGCCGAAAAGGGCTTTTGGCGCTTACCAGGTGTGGTGAGTACTGCCGTGGGCTATGCCGGTGGAACCGTTGACAATCCCTCGTACAACCAGGTGTGTTCAGGGCGGACAGGCCACACGGAAGTTGTTCGGGTGGTTTGGAGCAGCCCAGCGATCGATTTCAGCGATCTCCTGAAATTGTTTTGGGAATGCCATGACCCAACCCAAGGCAATCGCCAGGGCAATGACACGGGCAGCCAATACCGCTCAGCGATTTACACCACAACTGAGCAGCAATTGCTCCTCGCCAATGCGAGTAAAGAGGCTTACCAAGTTGAACTGAACCAGCGCGGTTTCGGAGCGATCACGACCGAAATCTTGGCTGATCAACAGTTTTTCTTTGCCGAGGAGTACCACCAGCAATACCTCGCCAAGCCTGGCAGCCGCCCCTACTGCTCAGCGATGCCGACCCAGGCATTGCTGGCTGATTTTTCTGGCGCTGCCTACAAACTCCCAAGCAAGGTGTGGGACAACTACGACTGGAGCATTCAGCACTGCGTTCTTCGCGGCGACAACAGTCCAATTTCGATCCATTGACACAACACATGCCAAATCAATGGTCCGATCGTCAAACTTTGGCTGCCATTGCACTCACCTTGGTTGTGGTGATTGGTTTGGTTCTACTGACTGTGAAGCCAGAACAAGAGCGAGAGCCTGGTTTGCTCTGGCGCGACTCACCCGATCAACCAGGGACGTCACTGGCTATCTGAATCAATCAAGGGGAAAATTGACGCAGCGATGCCATCGTGAAGTGAGACGAGCGCCTCAAACAAGCCTGTGAGTGCGCAACGCCCCGACAGTTCAGAACAACGGCGATTGCATCCCCTGCCAAGGGGACTGGTTGAGCTTTATGGATTGATTGCTGTTCTCGTGGTGCTGATTCCTGAGTGGATCGCCGACGGAACCATCAACTTGGGGCAAATCAATGGGGTCGATTCGCTACCGATGCGAGCTCGGGCGTGGCGGACGTTGCCAGAACTTCGATTGGCTTCAATGAGCCTCAGCCAGATGCGCAACTTGGCGCGCGAGATGCGTCTTCTGCATTACGCAATGGACACCCGTTCTCGACTCAACGCTCGGCTTCTACGACGACTCAGACGCCGGAATGCACTGTGATAGCTTTGCTTTGACGGGGCGTGGCGCAGCTTGGTAGCGCACTACTTTGGGGTAGTAGGGGTCGTGGGTTCAAATCCCGCCGCTCCGATTGTTTAAATCGACCGTCCAAACCTCAACAAGAAGCCACCTACCAGCAATGGGGGTGGTTTTTTTATTTGGCTAATCAAACAACCCAGTGCTCCTATCAGTTTTTAGCCAGCTCAAAAAATCAGTAAGCATCAATCAAAGACTTCAAAACTTGAAAAAATCAAACCCGAAACCTCAACGAAATAGAACCCCCGGAAGAATATTAAGCGGCAAACAAGATTTGATTAAGAATCATTTAAGCTATAGCAATATCAGGGCTATTTTCCCATCTGCAGGTGACATAGAACACTTGATAGGAACATTTTTATGTATAAAATGAGTCGGGTTTGACAAACAAATCCAATTCCTGTGTGAGGAACCATTCAATGAAGCTTTTCCAGCAAATGCTGGTGGCTCCTGCCGCCCTGGGCCTTCTG
>CAXDNN010000058.1:0-12524 GCA_963990675.1 uncultured Synechococcus sp. | reverse complement strand
GAGATTCGCCTTAGTCTCGTGGGCTCGGAGATGTGTATAAGAGACAGGGCCGCGACCGATGTGCTGTTTATCAGCCTCGACTCCTGCCGATTTGACACCTTTGCGGCCGCACATCGCCGTGGAGCTTTGCCTGGGTTCGGAGCTATAGGGTCCCTTCACAAAGCGATTGCGCCGAGCTACTTCACCTATGGCAGTCATGCTGCGTTTTGGATGGGTTTTACCCCCGGTGTCGCTAGCAGCAATCAGCCGTTTTTAAATCCAAAGGTCGGGAAGTTGTTCCGGATGTCATTCTCTGGCCATGTCGGATCAGGTCTTGATGGCTTCGCTCTACAGGGTGCAAATTTGATCGACGGATTTCGTCGTCTCGGTTATGCCACGATTGGAAGTGGTGCCGTCGATTGGTTCGATCCATCGACCCAAACTGGTGCCGTTTTAGGTCAGCCCTTCGAACAATTTTATTTTCCCGGCAACACGTGGAGTCTTGGTCAACAACTCACGTGGATTGATCAACAGTTGCAGAAACTTGAAGACGATCACCCTCGTTTTGTGTTCCTCAATGTTGGTGAAACTCATGTCCCCTACTGGCATGAAGGAGCTCCTTGGTCCCAGCGTCCGAGCCCATGTCGTGCCTTTGGCGGTGATCAGTGTGATGCGGAGGAAAGTGCTAAACGACAACTTGCTTGTCTCACATGGGTGGATGCCCAACTGGCTCCACTGATTGACCAGTTCGCAACGGGCACCATTGTGATCTGCGCCGATCACGGTGACTGTTGGGGTGAGGATGGGCTCTGGGAGCACGGCGTTAGCCATCCGAAAACCTTGACTGTGCCCTTGCTAATGCGGGTGCATGGCAAGCCCATCCACGATGATGTCAAGCCCAGTCCCAGCCGAATCCGTAGCGTTCGCGCACGCCTAAAGCAGTGGCTGCGAGCTCCTTTCTGAGTTTGATTCGCAGCGATGGCGAGACGCTCAATGACTCATTGTCTCCCGCATTGGCTCGAGGCATCCTCTTGGGAAGTGCAGTGATCTCAAGTCTTAAAAAGGTCAATATCTCCTTCCAGATTGACTCGGGATCGGCAAAGAGTTGTTCACTTTTAAGAATTAAGAGTTGCTCACGAGGGAAGAGTGTTTCATACCGATGGAGTTGGTCGAGATAGCGGCTCCGACTTACGTAACTGTGTTTTTGCAGGCTCTCAGGATTACCGCTTTGCATTCGTGACGGTTCTGCTTCCAATGCTTCCTCTAGTCTCAGTTGCTCAAAGCCGCGTTTGCGTGCGTGAAAAACTTGCGACAGGGCTCGCTCGACCGGATCACGCAACAGCACAATCATTCGTACTTCGGGTACAACCGCATGAATGCGGGCCGGTACGTCGGGGTGGAATAGATAAAACGGCGTTATTTCACCGCATGCTTGCTCTGGCTGTGCCTCTTGGAAATGGTTGGCATACCACCGTGGTGGCTGCTCAGGTTGCAAATCGAAGTAGTGCACTTCCTTGCAGGCGGGCAGGAACACTCGCGGATGGGTGCTGAGCCACTGATGCAAGCTTGTGGTGCCTCCTTTCTGGGTGCCAAGGCCTAGGAAGTCCGGCAGACGCGCAGGCATGGGCGGGCTCAGGAAATGGGATCGGCCTCAGTAGGCTGGCATCACTTCACTGGTAGTTGTTGCGACCATGCTCAAGCTCCTGCTGGGTGATCCCAATGCCCGCAAGCTGAAGCGCTACCAGCCGCTTGTTTCCGATATCACTCTCCTTGAAGAGGAAATTGCTCCCCTAAGCGACGACGATCTACGCAGGCGTACCGCTGCGTTTCAAGAACGTCTGGCCAATGCCGGCACCCTTGAAAATCAAAGGCCAATTCTCGACGAGATCCTCCCTGAGGCCTTTGCTGTTGTTCGAGAAGCCGGAAAGCGCGTTCTCGGGATGCGTCACTTCGATGTGCAACTCATCGGCGGCATGGTGCTGCATGAAGGTCAGATTGCTGAGATGAAAACCGGCGAAGGCAAAACGCTTGTTGCCACGCTGCCGAGTTACCTCAATGCCCTCACCGGACGTGGCGTTCATGTCGTCACGGTGAACGACTATCTCGCCCGTCGTGATGCTGAGTGGATGGGCCAAGTCCACCGCTTTCTTGGTCTATCGGTTGGTCTGATTCAGCAGGACATGCGTCCAGAAGAACGACGCCGCAACTATGCCTGCGACATTACTTATGCCACCAATTCGGAGTTGGGTTTCGATTACCTCCGCGACAACATGGCCGCGGATATCAGTGAGGTGGTTCAACGCGAATTTCAGTTTTGCGTGATTGATGAGGTGGATTCAATCCTCATCGACGAAGCGCGTACACCTCTGATTATTTCCGGCCAGGTTGAGCGGGAGCAGATGAAATACCAACAAGCCTCACAGCTGGCCGCTTCGCTTGAGCGCTCGGCTGAGATGGGAAAAGACGGAATCGATCCTGAGGGTGATTACGAAGTGGATGAGAAGCAGCGGAGCTGCACCCTCACCGATGAGGGGTTTGCCAAAGCTGAAAAATTCTTGGGTGTCCAGGATTTGTTTGATCCCCAGGACCCCTGGGCTCACTACATCACCAACGCTCTGAAGGCGAAGGAATTGTTCGTGAAGGACGTCAACTACATCGTTCGCGATGACGAAGCGGTGATTGTTGATGAATTCACCGGTCGTGTGATGCCAGGCCGTCGCTGGAGCGATGGTCAGCACCAGGCCATCGAAGCGAAGGAAGACCTTCAGATTCAGCCGGAAACCCAAACGCTTGCTTCGATTACCTATCAGAACTTCTTCCTGCTCTATCCGCGATTGGCCGGCATGACCGGCACGGCCAAGACCGAGGAAGTGGAGTTCGAGAAGACTTACAAACTGCAGACCACGATCGTTCCGACCAATCGCATTCGCGCTCGCCAGGATTGGGCCGATCAGGTTTACAAAACTGAGGTGGCGAAGTGGCGTGCAGTTGCGAATGAAACTGCTGAGATCCACAAAAAAGCCCGTCCGGTGCTCGTTGGCACCACGTCCGTTGAAAAGAGCGAGTTGTTGAGCAGCTTGCTGGCAGAGCAAGACATTCCCCACAACCTGCTCAATGCCAAACCCGAAAATGTGGAACGGGAATCGGAAATCGTGGCGCAAGCCGGTCGGGCTGGTGCCGTCACGATTGCCACCAACATGGCGGGCCGTGGAACGGACATCATTCTTGGTGGAAATAGCGATTACATGGCCCGTCTCAAGTTGCGGGAGGTGTTGCTCGGACGTTTGGTGAAGCCAGAAGATGGTCCGCTTCCATCACTTCCTGTCCAGGATGCACCGTCTGCGGCCGGGTTCTCTGAGACGTCTGCGACGGTGTCGCCTCGGGCGGGTGCCAGTCTTTATCCCTGCGAGCTTTCAGATGCCACTGATCAACTCCTTGCGCAGTTGGCCCGTGATTTGGTGAAGGCATGGGGCGATCGTGCAATCAGCGTGCTCGATCTTGAGGAGCGCATTGCCACCGCCGCAGAAAAAGCTCCCACCGACGATCCTCAGATTCAATCGCTCAGGGAAGTCATTGCTCTGGTACGCGGTGAATACGACGCGGTTGTGAAGGAGGAGGAAGCCCGGGTGCGTGAAGCCGGTGGGTTGCATGTGATTGGCACGGAGCGTCATGAGTCGCGTCGCGTGGACAACCAGCTTCGCGGTCGTGCTGGACGCCAGGGAGACCCTGGGTCTACACGCTTTTTCCTTTCGCTGGGCGACAACCTGCTGCGCATTTTTGGAGGCGAGCGCGTGGCCGGCTTGATGAATGCGTTCCGGGTGGAGGAAGACATGCCAATTGAGTCGGGCATGCTTACTCGCTCCCTGGAAGGTGCTCAGAAAAAGGTTGAGACGTACTACTACGACATCCGTAAGCAGGTGTTCGAGTACGACGAGGTGATGAACAATCAGCGCCGCGCTGTCTATTCCGAACGCCGCCGTGTGCTGGACGGTCGGGCGTTGAAAAAGCAGGTGATTGGCTATGGCGAGCGCACGATGAATGAAATCGTGGAGGCCTACGTAAATCCCGATCTACCCCCTGAGGAATGGGATTTAGATCAACTAGTGGGCAAGGTGAAGGAATTCATCTATTTGCTTGAAGACCTCACCCCTGCCCAAGTGAATGGTCTGGGGATGGACGAGCTCAAGGCTTTTCTGCAGGAGCAATTGCGCAATGCTTACGACCTCAAAGAGGGTCAGATCGAGCAGCAACGCCCTGGCCTGATGCGGGAGGCCGAGCGCTTCTTCATCCTTCAGCAGATCGACACCCTTTGGCGCGAGCATCTTCAGGCGATGGATGCGCTTCGGGAATCCGTGGGTCTACGGGGCTATGGCCAGAAAGATCCTTTGATCGAATACAAGAACGAGGGGTACGACATGTTCCTCGAGATGATGACCAACATGCGTCGCAACGTGATCTATTCGATGTTCATGTTCCAGCCTGCTGCACCTCAAAGCGGCGGCTGACCATCGGCCTCCCACTGACGGAACGATGCCTCGTAATCAGGACGGGGCTGAACGCCTTCCGGAATTACCTCCCCCATTTGGCGGTAGAGCCCCTCCTTGGCGCAGCGGTAAAACACTGAGCCTTGGTTGAGGTGATGGCGTTTGAGATTTGAGCGCCGCACGTGGTTCAGCATGATTCGGTCACCGATGAGGTGGCCGTAGCTCGGCATCAGCACCCAGTGGTGGAGTTGATGGAAGGCTTGTCGACCAAACAGCATCGCGTTGGTGTCGATGAACCGTTCCGGATCGGTGAGAGGGCACGGTCCCATTTCTGAGCCATCGAGCCGACAGAGGGTGCGACCACTGGAGACAAAATCAGCGTTCTCCTCGTCCATGGCTGCCAACAAATCAGCGATGTGGTTTGGGCCATACCAGTTGTCGGCATCGAGAAAGGCCACGGCATCCACCCCCAAGCCGATGGCGTGATAGCAGCCAATCAGGCGTGGGGTGGAGCCAATGTCGCCATGGCTGCGGGGGAGCCGCACGTGCTCCGCGTTCCATTTGTTCAGGCGTGGGCGTGGGTGTCCGTCGGACACCAGCACATGCAGGCAGGGCTCGCTTTGGGCCAGCACGCTTTGATGGCATTGCTGCAGCTGGGCCAAGGGTTCTTTGTAATACGGCGTGATCACCGCCACCCGTGGGATTTGGTCGCCCAGGCTGCGCTGCAGGCGGCGATCCTCGATCAGTTCGCCGCTGGCCAGTTGCGCGGTGAGCGTTGCCTCAGCGGGGCGGAGGCCGTCGTAGTAAACGGGAAGGGTGCCGGCTTTGAGGTGGGTGTTGTACAGGCTGCGCCAGCTGTGGCCAACCCCAGGCCCAATGCGGCGGTTGCGTTCCAGGGCTTCGGAACCTTGGCGAATCTTTCGTTCGAGCTGGGGATAGCTGCGAACAGGCACATGCAAAATTTCAATGCCGCCGTTACGGATCGATTTCAGCCGCTCGCCGTTCACCGTGGCGCTGTGGTTTCCATCACTCACGGTGATGTTCGGATGGGCGCGGTGGATCAGCTTGGGGGGGAGCGGTTCCCCCAGGCTGTTGCGTGAGATGCGTTCCCGCAGAACCTGGCGCTGGTGAAAGGGGCGTTGATCGTTGGCGTCGCGCGGTGGGGGTAGAAAATTGGTGCGTTCCACGCTCACAGCCTCAACTGAGGACGGCAGTGCCTCCAGGGTGGACGCGAGATTGCCCTGGGCTGGCCACCAAAATTCATCGGCATCGCTGTTGATCACCCAGTCGGCCCCCAAGTCCGCCGCCATCCGGGCCATCCGCGTTACCCACACCGCTTGATCGTGGCTGTGCTCGGGCTCTTGGATCAGCCGCAGCTTCCCCATCTGCTCATAGCGTTGCAGCATGCTCAAGCTGCCATCCACCGAGCCGTTATCGGTGGCAATGATCAGCTCCACCCCCTGGTCGAGATGGAAGCGCAGCATGCTCTCGAGGATGTCGGCCTCATCCCGGCAGAGCAGGGTGAGCATCAAGGTCATCGCCGCTGTCTCCTGCGATGGATCGGCTGGAGCACCGGTTCATGGCGGTTGCTGCTGCGGCCGTAATACCAGCGCATTTGGGGCGTGAGGTTGGTGAGGGGGAGCTCGTGGGATGGCCCCACCCGCAGACACTGCTGCACATGGTCGGCCAGATCTGGGTCGTCAATGCCGGCGTCGCTGCGCTCGAAGCCAAAGCAGCGAAAGTCGTTGCTGTGCAAAAGATTGGCCATGGCCCGGAGGTTCGGATCGTGGCTGAGATCGTCGAGATCAGCGGTTTGGCGTCGACCCGCCCCCGCTCCGACGGCCGCCAGCTTGGTGCGCAGGCTCTGCGGCCACTGAAGCCGGGCACCCAGATGTACGAGATCCTCAGCCAGATCACTGCAGCGGATCAGATGCTGCACCTTGGCTCTTTTGCCGTAGTGGGTAAACCAGTGGATCGGGAAGCCATGCACCCAACGCAAATCGTGGGCATCCATCGCTGCGGGAAGTCGCCGCAGGTAAGCCAGGCGCTGCTCTTGGCTGGGCAATTGCGTGCGCATCTGCACTTCTGTTTCCCGACTGTTTTGGCGCAGAAACTCCCGACAGGCCGATGCCAAGCGTTCATAGGGATGCCGAATGCAGGCGATCACCTCATACCGCTTTAGAAACCGCCATTCCGGGAAATGGCGCAGATCCATCAATGGCAGGTGGGCTTTGTCCACCTGGCGATGCAGAACGGGGTTGTATTCAAAATCGAAAAAGCTCACCACGTCGCGCTCTTGCCCATCCTCCAAAAAGGCTTGGCGCAGGCTGGTGCCCGCACATTTGGGCACATGCAGCAGCACAATCTTCAAGCTGTGATCGATGATCACCCGCTGCTCTCTCCGAGAAATTCGAGAATCTCACGATCTTTGAGGCTTTGTGCCTCGCCGCCCCGGTCGTCTTGTAACGCACAGTCTGTTGCCACGTCATCGAGGCAGCTCCTGAGGGCGTTCACCGTGTTCTCCAGCTCGTCGATGCGCTCCATCAGGTTGCGGATCACATTCGCTTCCGCATCGGGGAGGGCGGAATGGGCGAGGGGGTTGATCCTGACGCCGCTCTGATGGATCACCCGACCCGGGATGCCTACCACGGTGGAATCTTCTTCCACATCGCGCACCACCACTGATCCAGCGCCAATGCGCGTGTTGGGTCCGATCGTGATCGCCCCCAGCACCTTGGCCCCTGCTCCCACCACAACGTTTTCCCCCAAGGTGGGATGGCGCTTGCCGTGGTCTTTGCCGGTGCCCCCAAGGGTGACGCCTTGATACAGCAAGCAGCGGTGCCCAATTTCTGCGGTTTCTCCGATCACCACACCCATGCCGTGGTCGATGAACACACTGGTGCCGATGCGGGCGCCGGGATGAATTTCAATGCCGGTCAGTCCACGACCCACTTGGCTGATGCAGCGGGCGAGCAGCTTGAGCGGCAATCGGCTGCGCCATAGCCGATGGCTGAAGCGGTGCAGGCTGATGGCGTGGAGGCCTGGATAACAAAACAGCATCTCCATCCAACCGCGCGCCGCCGGGTCGCGCTCGCGAATGATGGCGAGATCGGCTCGGATCTGATCAAGCATCGGCGGGGGGTCAGCTGGCGGCCGCGGGGATCTGAAGGCCGATCTCCTTGCGGAGTAAATCGATCGTATCGGTGCTGAGGTAACTCTCGGCGCAGTGCAGCTGAGGCATGCGCATCAGTTGCGATCGGTTTTGGCGCAGGCTCTGTTCCACCAGGGGCAAGCTGGGGCGATCACAGAGCACGTGGCTGGAGGCGCGCAGCAGTGCCAAAAGTCGACTGCCCACATCTGGAGTGGCGGTCATTAACAGAAGGTCGTTGCCACGCATCGAGTGCAGGATCACTTCGGCGGCTCGCAAGATGCCAGGGCTGATGCTCACGAGGCCAACACAACTGCCCGGGCGTAGTTCTTTGAGCATGGCCAATTCATTCCGAAAATCGTTGAGATCAACGGCCACCGCACGCACACTGTGTTTTTTGGCGAGCTCCTCCACCGGTTGGAGGAAGTAACGGCTGGTCACCACCGTTCCATTGCTGGAGGTTTCCAGCACGTTTTCCAACTCTTCCATTGGCACCACTTCCACGGGCACGTCGAGACAGGGTTCCAATTCCTCGGCGATCAGCATCGAAGCGCCAATGTCTTCTCGGGGCGTACTGACCAACACCCGGGCGCCACAGCGCAGGCGCCAGTCGATCTCACGGGTGAGCAGCTCACGGGTTTGCTGCAGCGTGCAGCCGGCGTTCAGCAGTCCATCCACACATTTGCGCACTTCCCGATCGAGATCGGTGACGCCGCGGTTTCGGATGTGGGGTGGCGTTTTGATTTCCCGAGGTTTCTGCTGGTCGCGCACATAGATGCCCGATCCAGCCATGGCCTCCACAACGCCATCGGTTTCGAGCTGGCGATACACCTTGCTGATCGTGTTGCGGTGCAATCCGGTTTGCATCGCCAGTTGGCGCGTACTCGGTAATCGGTGCCCAGGCGGGTAATGCCGTGCGGCGATGGCGAAGCAGATTTGGTTGTACAGCTGGGTCGACGCGGGGATGTCGCTTTCCTGCTGGATATGAAATCGCACGCCGGTGGGCCAGGTTGTAATGCGGCCACCATACGGAGCGAATCCGCTGGTGACAATTGCTTGTGTGTCCGTGAGCTTGTGACAATCTCCAACTCTCCAAGCGGCGACTGGGTCAATTTGAGCTCGGGAGCTGTGCCACTTCGCTGCTGGTGGTCGCCCGTCGCCTCGGAATTGAGCGATATGGGTGACATATTCACTCAAAATCGTGCAATTATCGTGCTGCCAGAGGTTTTTGGTGTGAACGGCTGGGTGCGCAGCGTTGCTGACCGGTTGGCGGCGGTGGGGGTACCGGCTTTGGCTCTGCCGCTTTTTGCGCGAACGGCGCCTGGGCTTGATTTGTCTTATTCGGACCAGGATCTGGCCGAGGGGCGCCGCCATAAAGACGCCACAACCGCCGACCAGATTTGTGCTGACGTCTCAGTTGCCATGGCTTGGCTTCAAAAGCGCTGTCCGAGGGCCGAGATTCACGTTGTGGGGTTTTGTTTTGGCGGCCATGCGGCCTTGATTGCAGCCACGCTTTCAGGGGTGGCTGCAACCTTTGATTTTTATGGCGCTGGTGTTAGTCGTATGCGTCCTGGCGGTGGCCCGCCCTCCTTGGAGCTGTTGACCCAAGTGAAGGGACGTTTGACCTGCATCTGTGGCACCGCCGATCCCCTCATTCCTGAGGACGATCGCCGTGCGATTGAGTCGGCACTCAAAAATCACGATTCAACCAGTAGCAGGTTCCGTTATCTGGAGCTCAACGGCGCCGACCACGGATTTATGTGTGAAAAGCGAAGCAGCTTTAACCCTGAGGCGTCATCCCAGGGTTGGCAGCTCTTGCTTGAGGGCTAGCTAGGCCTGAGGGGCTGCCACTTTGGCGGCGGTGGGTCGCGGTGGTGCGGGGATGGTGCGAATGGCTTGGTGCACGTTCGAATCCTTGTCGTCCTTCTTCAGGAGAGGGGTCTTGCGCGGCGTGAGGAACATGATCATGTTGCGTCCCTCTCGCTTGGGGGATTGCTGGATTTCGGCCTTTTCTTCCAGGTCTTTGGCCATGCGTCGCAGCAGGGTTTCAGCAAGGGCGGTGTGCTGAATCTCCCGGCCTCGGAAGATCACGGTGCACTTCACCTTGTCGCCGGCTTTGAGGAAGCGTTGCGCCTGGCCGATTCGCACGTCGTAATCGTGCGAGTCGATCTTGTATCGCATCTTCACTTCTTTAACTTCGGTCTGGTGCGACTTCTTCTTGGCTTCCTTGGCCTTCTTTTCCTGCTCGAATTTGAACTTGCCGTAGTCCATGATCCGGCACACCGGAGGATCGGCTTTTTCGCTCACCAACACCAGATCCAATTCGCGCTCTTTGGAGACTTCCAGCGCGTCTTCTCGACTGATCACTCCGAGTTGGCTGCCGTCTGAATCAACAACCCGCAACTGGGGGTAACTGATTCGGTCGTTGATGTTGGGAAGCTCCCGAACAGGGGCGCGACGGTCAAAACGGGGACGTGGAGCCATTCAGAGGGAAAAGGGAACAGGTGCAGACAACACGAAAATCACAACGTCTGCTCAAGTCAGCCTAGGTGTTGTTCGATCAGCGTCATCGCTTCCGTTAACAGATCCGGTTCGCTGAGCCATTGGGGGGTGTGTTGGCGCCGAAACCAGGTGCGTTGGCGTTTGGCGAATTGCCGCGTGCGCTGGCTGGTGGTGGCGACAGCCGACGTTTGTGTAATGGATCCTTCGATCAGTTGCAGTGCTTCCCCGTAGCCGATGGTTTGCAGCAGCGGTAAGTCGGCTCCGTAGTGGTCGGCTAGTCGTTGGGTTTCCTCCACCAGACCGTCTTGATACAGCTGTTCCGTGCGTTGGTTGATGCGTTGCCGAAGGTTGGTGGGATTGAGCCCCAATTCCAAAATTCGCCAGTTGGGAGGCACGGCGGTGGCCTGGCCACTCATCGGTTGGCCTGAGGCATAGAGCACCTCCAAAGCGCGTTGGGTTCGGACCACATCCGCAGGGGCAATTTTGGCGGCGGCCATTGGATCTGCCGCCGCCAAGAGCGGATGGCAGATGGCCTGTCCCATGGCACTGAATTGCCTGCGTAGCTCGGGCTGTGGGCCCACGGCCGGTGGTTTGAGGCCGCTTGTGAGTGCCTTCAGGTAAAGACCGCTGCCCCCCACCAGGAGGGCGATGCCCCGTTGCGCTAGTTCGCTCTCAATGCAGGGGATGGCCTCCGCTTGAAATTCCTGCAGCGTGATCGGTTGGTTGGGATCGCGCAGGTTGAGCAGATGGTGCGTCACTCGGGCTTGTTGCTCGGCGGTGGGCTTGGCCGTGCCCACGTCCATCTCTCGATAGAGCTGGCGGGAATCCACGTTGATCACCGGCAATTCGAGCCGTTCGGCTAGCTCAAGGGCGAGCGCGGTTTTGCCGCTGGCGGTGGGCCCCAGCAGGGTGATTACAAGAGGTTGTGTGGACATCGCCGCAATTGGAAGGGGGTGGAGGCCGATTGGAGATAGCGCTTCAGAGGCCTCTGCAGGACGCTGTAGACACCCGGTGTAAAATTGAGAATGTCAGATCGTGGTTCAGACCCGTTGCGGCCCCATAGAACCCAGTTTCCTGACTTGAGAGCTTCTGAATGAGCGACGCTTCCAAGGTCCAGAACGCCTACGGCGCTGAACAGATTCAGGTGTTGGAGGGGCTTGAGCCCGTCCGGAAACGCCCGGGGATGTACATCGGCACCACCGGTCCCCGGGGTCTCCATCACCTGGTGTATGAGGTGGTGGATAACGCGGTGGATGAGGCCCTGGCTGGGCATTGCGACCGAATCGTTGTGGTTCTTGGTGCCGACGGCTCGGCGTCCGTGAGCGATAACGGCCGAGGCATTCCAACGGATGTGCATCCCCGCACGGGTAAGAGTGCCTTGGAAACGGTGCTCACCGTGTTGCACGCCGGAGGCAAGTTCGGAGCGGGTGGATACAAGGTGTCCGGCGGCTTGCACGGCGTTGGTGTGTCTGTCGTGAACGCCCTGAGTGAATGGGTGCAGGTCACGGTGCGTCGTCAAGGACAGGTGCACCGCCAACGGTTTGAGCGGGGCGCTGCGATCGGCAGTTTGTTGTCTGAGTCTCAGCCGGCGGCTGAGCAGGGTGAAACCGGCACCACGGTGTGTTTTCTGCCGGATCTTCAAATTTTTACCGGCGGCATTGTTTTTGATTACGCCACCCTTTCAGCCCGTTTGCGAGAACTGGCCTACCTGAATGGTGGCGTGCAGATTGTGTTTCGCGATGAGCGCGAAGCCTCTCTCAGTGATGCCGGTGATCCCCATGAGGAGATCTACTTCTACGAAGGCGGCATCAAGGAATATGTCGCGTACATGAATAAGGAGAAGGACGCCCTTCACCCAGACATTATTTATGTGAATTCGGAAAAAGATGGAGTGCAGGTGGAGGCTGCCCTGCAGTGGTGTTCTGATGCCTATTCCGACAGCATTCTTGGTTTTGCTAACAACATTCGTACCGTTGATGGTGGCACCCATATTGAAGGTTTAAAAACGGTTCTTACCCGCACCCTCAATGCGTTTGCCAAGAAATTGGGCAAACGCAAAGAAGCTGATTCCAATTTGGCCGGTGAAAATATCCGCGAAGGTTTAACTGCGGTGTTATCAGTCAAAGTGCCGGAACCCGAATTTGAAGGGCAGACAAAAACGAAGCTCGGTAATACCGAAGTTCGTGGCATTGTTGACAATTTAGTCGGCGAAGCTCTCAGTCAATTCCTTGAATTCAATCCTTCGGTGATCGGTTTGATCCTGGAGAAAGCGATTCAGGCCTTTAATGCTGCTGAGGCTGCACGCCGTGCCCGGGAACTGGTGCGACGTAAGAGTGTTTTAGAGCTGTCTCTTATACACATCTGACGCTGCCGACGAAGGCTTAGGTGTAGATCTCGGTGGTCGCCGTATC
>CAXDNN010000057.1:0-12596 GCA_963990675.1 uncultured Synechococcus sp. | reverse complement strand
GACCTGCGCGACATGATCTGGCCCCTGCGCCGAAAATCACACCGCCGAATGGCGCGCATTGTTGTGGAGGGACCGATCAACGGCGCCACACGACAGCGCGTTCTCAAGGCTTTACTGGAAGTGAAGCGGCGTGAATTCCCCGCACTTCTTCTACGCATTGACAGCCCTGGCGGCACCGTTGGCGATAGCCAGGAGATCCATGCAGCCCTGCTGAGATTGCGGGAGAAAGGCTGCCGCATCGTGGCCAGCTTCGGCAATATTTCCGCTTCGGGCGGGGTCTACATCGGTGTAGGCGCCGAAAAAATCGTCTCAAACCCAGGCACGATTACGGGCTCAATTGGCGTGATCTTGAGGGGCAATGATCTGTCCCGCGTGTTTGAACGCATCGGCATCCGATTCGACACGGTGAAGAGCGGGAAGTTCAAAGACATCTTGTCCCCCGATCGAGCTCTGAATCCTGAAGAACGCGCCCTCCTTCAGGACTTAATCGACAGCAGTTACAGCCAATTCGTGGGTGTCGTCGCGAAAGGGCGAAACCTCAGCGAAGAGAAGGTAAAAACCTTTGCAGATGGTCGTGTCTTCAGTGGTGAACAAGCTTTATCACTGGGGCTCGTGGATGAGTTGGGTGACGAAGACCATGCACTTCGCTTGGCTGCGCAGCTGGCAGACCTTGATCAAGACGACATTCGACCAGTCACCCTTGGAAAACCGCGCCGCAAAGTGAGCAACTTGCTGCCGGGCTCGCAAGTGTTTCGCCAGCTTCAGCAATGGCTAACGATGGAGCTGATGGGGAGTGGTCAGGTGCTTTGGCTGTATCGCCCATGAGCGACACCACACTGAAATTGGTTGGCCTGCGGGGAGCAACAACAAGCGCTGCCAACACCACAACGGCCATTCAATCCGCCGTTCGCGACCTGATTGATGCCCTTGTCGAAGAGAACGACTTATCCCCGGAACAGATCGTTTCAGTGACTTTTTCAGTCACTGCCGATCTTGACGCCTGTTTTCCTGCAGCCATGGCCCGTCAACGTCCTGGATGGGACGGCGTTGCCCTGTTGGATTGCCAGCAGATGGCCGTTCAAGGAGACCTCGAACGCTGCATCCGCGTGCTGGCTCACGCCTGGATGCCACCTACACGAGAGGCAAGACATCCCTATCGCGGTGAGGCTCAACGCCTACGCCCGGATAGATCTCGTCACAACTGACAGATGAGCCGCCGACCCCTAAAGGCGTCGCCCTGTGGCTGGACTCAGGAGAATTAGCGAACTACCAAGCGTTAACCCATGCCCCGTTCGCTTCTGCAACGCCTCATGCCATGCGCAGCGACCGCGAGTGCACTGTTGGTTGGAGCATGCCTAAGCAGCACGGCACCAACCCCCTCAACAGCTCAATCCACATCGGGACTCATGGAGTTTCGATGGGACAACAATGACGGGTACAAGAAGCTGTACTACTACCAAACTTCTGCGATCCAGGACGACCGCGCTGATTGGTATCTAACCCTCCGCGAGAAAGATCGCAAGACAGCCATTCTCAAGCTGACGGTGACGGTGCCTGACTTCTTTGACGCCAAACTCAAACCAGAACGCATGTCGCTCTGCCGGACATCCCGGGGCAGCATGATGAGTCGCTCAAAATGCCTTGAAGAGGTTCCCGCCACCATCGAGGTGAACGAGGACCAAACAGCGATTGAAGTCTTCCCCGACCAGCCTGTGCCCATGGAAGGGGACTATTCGCTTCGCATCAAGCTGTTTAACCCCAAGGGAAAGCGGATGTATCAACTGAACGCGTTGATCCAAGCCCCAGGCGACGTTCCGATGTCTGGTTACGTCGGCAGTTGGCTGATCGACATGGACTGACTGATAAAATCGTTAACTCAGACCGGCCGGACGCCAAACAACTCATATGACAAAGCGCACTCTTGGTGGAACAAGCCGCAAAAGAAAACGGGTATCAGGATTTCGTGTGCGCATGCGATCTCACACCGGACGTCGGGTGATTCGCACCCGACGCAAACGGGGAAGGACTCGTCTGGCCGTTTAAATCCAGCGACTGCTTCCAGGTTGGTGAGGTGGATCTAATCACTTCACCGCCAATCAAACAGTCGTATCCATAGTTGGCTGATGGTGCTTCCAGCTTCCATGCGTTTGCGTGGACATCGTTGCTTCAGCCGATTACACCGTTCTCAGCGCCGTCACCACGGCAAGTGGATGGTGCTTCGCCAAATCGAGAGCGATCGGACCTTGCTTCGATCGGAGCTTCGTCGTCAGAGCGACACAACGTGCCGCTGTGCCTTGGTGATCAGCAACAAAGTGAGCAAGCGAGCCGTGCGTCGCAATCGCTTAAGACGTCTGCTCCATAACCATCTTCGAAAACGCCTTGAACAGCGGACCGATTTGGCGGGGAGATGGTTATTACTCAGCCTCCGACCGAATGCCGCGGAAGCCGAACCCGCGCAATTGCTCGAAGAATGCGACAGTCTCTTAAAAATTGCAGGTCTGGAACGATGACCACGATCCAGGAAGAAGTTCATTACGAAGGAGGTCCAGCCAAGGGAGATCTCATTCTCAATGTGCTGCTGGGCTTCACCTTGATTGGCTTACCGTTCACGATCGGAGCCATTGTGCGAGCCGTTTGGCTGCGCTTTCGCATTACAAGCCGTCGTATCTCCGTCTGTGGTGGATGGATGGGGAACGACAAAACCCAAGTGGTGTATTCCCAGATCAGCGAAGTTAGAACCGTTCCACGAGGCTTTGGAGCCTGGGGTGACATGGTGCTGGTGCTGAACGACGGTGCTCGGCTTGAGATGCGCTCCTTGCCTCGCTTCAGGGAAGTTGAGGCCTACATCCTTGAACGCATCAACAAGCGTTCATCCACATCAACTGACAAGTCGGTGGAAGGCTTCGCCGTCTAACCACCTGTTCATGCACACTGGCGTCAGAACGTCACTAACCCCGGGTTTCTCAACGTGATCGGATACATCTCCGACAACCTCCTCATCCCAATCCTGGATTTTTTCTACGGATTGGTTCCCAGCTACGGATTAGCCATTGTGGCTTTGACGATAGTGATCCGAGTTGCGCTGTATCCCCTCAGTGCGGGATCGATACGCAGCGCTCGACGGATGCGGATCGCGCAACCCGTGATGCAAAAGCGGCAAGCCGACATCAAAGCCCGTTACGCGAGCAATCCCCAGAAACAACAGGAGGAACTCGGCAAAGTCATGAAGGAATTCGGCAGCCCCCTCGCAGGTTGCTTGCCTCTTCTCGTTCAGATGCCGATCCTCTTTGCACTGTTCGCAACCCTCCGTGGATCACCCTTTGCGGATGTGCCCTACACGTTGAACATGAAGGTGTTGCCGGCCGATCAAATCGCAGCGGTTGAACCCAAACCCTTCAACAGCGCTAGTCACTCAATTTTTATCGGTGAAACCGATCACGTCCCCGTGATCGCCAGCCTTCCTCGGGGCACAAAAATTGGTGTTGGCGATTCAGCCAGCGTCAATTTGCACACCAAAGACGGTCGAGCCTTTTCCGACGTTCTCACGGAAGTTGAGAACCCTGGCAAATTCTCCCCCGCTTGGTCCGTCACCAAGGGTGATGAGTTTGTGCGCGTCACAGAAGACGGCACCATCTCCGCTATCGCCCCCGGTGATGCCACTGTCGAAGCCAAAATTCCCGGATTGGCTGCCAAGAGCGGATTTCTGTTCATCAAAGCCCTCGGACAGGTGGGCTTCTATGCAGACGGAGCGGTTAACTGGGACATCGCAATCCTGGTGGGTGGATTCGGCTTAACGCTGTTCCTATCCCAGTTGCTGTCTGGCATGGGAATGCCTGCCAACCCGCAACAAGCCACCGCCAACAAAATCACCCCAGTGATGATTACGGGGATGTTCCTATTTTTCCCACTTCCGGCTGGCGTGTTGCTTTATATGGTGATCGCCAATATTTTCCAAGCCCTGCAAACGTTCATCCTCACGAAAGAAGCTTTGCCTGAAAACTTGCAAAAAATTCTTGATCAGCAGGCGTCTCAACAAACAGTGACGGCTACGGCAACATCTGGTGGCTCGAGTGACTCACGACTGCCCTTCGAACCCAAAGGCGGCAAATGATTCCAGAGCTGGAGCCAGTTGCTCTTCAAGAGCTCCGGGCCCTTGGCAATCCAAAAACCTGGCTGTTCGAGGGGCATCTCGATGCGCTTCCGTCGTTAACTCCCGTGCGCGGTGAGATCCAGGCTGAACATCGCGGCAACGTTCTGGCCGTCGAAGCAGAACTCAGCACAATCGTGACGCTCAGCTGTGACCGTTGCCTTGGACAGTTCAATCACCAGCTGTCGACCTCCCCTTCTGAGCTGATCTGGTTAGGGGACGAACCACCAACAGACGACCAACTTCAATGGTGCGAGGAGGTCTCGGAACTCGAGGGGCTCGTCGAGACCCTCGACCCGCGCGGTAACTTCGACCCCCAGCAATGGGCCTTCGAACAACTGAATTTGCAACTTCCAGTTGTGAACGATTGCGGTGAGAGTTGCCCTGGAGCGCCATCGTTCCATCAGGAAGTTGTGGTGAACCCAGAGCCGCCGACCGATCCACGTTGGGAAGCGCTGCGGCGTCTTAGTGACCGATGAGCAGTACGGCCTGGAGCAATCAACTGGATCTTCTGATTCGTGCGCGCACTCCACTGATCTGGATTCGCAGTAGCGAAGAGGTTCGAGTGGAAACCCTGTTAAGCCAAGCTGCAGTTCGCCTACAAAGTCAGCTAACCAGTTGGAACTTCATCGATGGCCTGAGCGGCACGTTGAACGCAGAGGGAGTCGGCAGTCGTCAACCGATGGCCATGTTGCAGTGGTTGCAGAATCTGGATCCCAGTCGACCCACTCTGGTTCTCGCGAAAGACTTTCACCGATTCTGTGACGACCCTGGCGTAGCGAGGATGCTGCGGAACTTGGAGGCTTCGCTTCGGAGCACACCCCACACCTTGATCCTCTGCTCTGGACAGTGGACCCCACCGGCCGATTTAGACGAAGCGCTGACCTTGCTGGACCTTCCTTTACCGGATGCAGATGACCTTCGTCAGCTCATCAGCAGCATCGGACTAAACAGCGGTAGTGCTCTCGACTCAGCTGTTCTCGATGAGCTCACACAGGCCTGCAGCGGTCTCAGTGAGATGCGTGTTCGTCAGGTCGCAGCACGCGCCCTCGCCCGTCGCGGCAGCATCGGCGCAGACGATCTCGCGGAGGTACTGGAGGAAAAACGACAAGCCATTGCGCGGAGCGAAGTGCTGGAGTTTTGCCGCAGCGATTTAGGAACTGAAGCCATTGGTGGCCACGATTCTCTAAAGAGCTGGCTTCAACAGCGACATCGCGCTTTCTCAGAGGAAGCACGACGTTTTGGGCTTCCTCTGCCCCGGGGCGTCCTCCTGGTGGGCCCCCAAGGAACGGGAAAATCCCTCACAGCCAAAGCCATCGCCCGCAGCTGGTCGATGCCGCTCCTCCGTCTCGACGTCGGACGACTCTTCGCTGGACTAGTCGGAGCGAGTGAGGCGCGCACCCGGGAGATGATTCAGCTGGCGGAAGCCATGGCACCCTGCGTGCTCTGGATCGATGAAATTGAAAAGGGCTTTGGCGGGGATGGCCGCAGCGACGGCGGCACGAGCCAACGAGTGCTTGCCAACGTGCTGACGTGGATGGCCGAAAAACGCTCGCCTGTTTTCGTTGTTGCCACAGCTAATGGGGTGGAACAGCTGCCACCAGAACTGCTACGCAAGGGTCGTTTCGATGAGATCTTTCTACTGGATCTACCAAGTGGAAGCGAACGACAAAGCATCCTGGAGCTTCATTTGGGACAACGTCGTCCAGGGCTGACTCTCCCCCTCCAAACCGTGGTGAGCCGAAGCGAAGGATTTTCTGGAGCCGAACTCGAGCAAATGGTGATTGAGGCGATGCATTTGGCCTTCGCCGAACACCGTGAACTCAACGAAACGGATTTGATTCGAGCGGCGTCGCAACTGATTCCCCTCTCTCGCACCGCCAGCGAATCCCTCGCGCACCTCAAAGAATGGGCCGCTGGAGGTCGAGCACGACAGGCTTCTATTGCTGGACGTAACGAACCCTGACGCGGCGTAAAGATGCGGTTCATGCAGCAAGCATCACTGCACTGCACTCCCTACGGTCCGCCCATCCGTCATTTACTCCATGGAGCGTCAAAACGACATCGTCATGCAGCTTTGTGTGGCTTGCCTGGGCGCTGGTGTAATCACCACGGTTGCCGTTGCCCAAGGTCAAAATCCCCTCACAGCTCTTGGCATCACGGTGTTCTCAGCCGTTGCTGCGGTCATGGTTGGCCAGGTGCTCTGAACGGGCTGCCATAGGCTGCCGGCGCTGCTGTTCCAGGAACCGTGATCGACCAGCGCCTTGTGCGTGACAACCCCGAAGTCATCGCTCAACAACTCAAGCGTCGGGGTAAATCCTTTGATCTCACTGGCCTTCAGCTGATTGCGAGGCAGCAACGAGCCATTGAAGAAGAACGCAGCACCCTGCAAGCCGATGGCAATCGCATCGGCAAAGAGGTGGGCTTAAAAATCAAGGCTGGAGCCGATCCCAAGGGAGACGACATTGCCGCTCTCCGCCAACAGGGCAATGCCATCAAACAGAAGGTGGCAGTGTTTGACGAGGAGGAGAAAGCTCTCTCTGGCCAACTCCGCGACCAACTCCTCAGCCTCCCGAATCTGCCTTCGCCACTCTGTCCAGACGGGAAGGATGAATCCGACAACGTCGAAGTGCGGCGCTGGGGGACACCTCGTGTCGAGGAAGGCTTAGAGGAGCACTGGCAAATCGCTCAACGATTGAACCTGTTCGACACCGAACGGTCCGTTCGCATTGCTCAGAGCCGGTTTGTCACCCTGATCGACCAAGGAGCCCGACTAGAGCGAGCTCTGATTAATTTCATGCTGGATCTTCACACCAGCAAGGGATATCGGGAGGTCATGCCTCCGGTTTTGGTAAACACCGCCAGCCTCACTGGCTCAGGCCAGTTGCCCAAGTTCGCCGAAGAAAGCTTTCGCTGCGCCGACGACGACCTTTGGCTGACCCCGACCGCTGAAGTGCCCGTGACGTCGCTGCATCGCGACGAAATCATTCCGGCCGATCAACTTCCTCTTCGATACTCGGCTTATAGCCCTTGTTTCCGTCGTGAAGCGGGGAGTTACGGACGGGATACGCGCGGCCTTATCCGTCTCCACCAATTCAACAAGGTTGAGTTGTACTGGTTCGTGCATCCCGACCAATCCGAGGAGGCACACCAACAGATCACCGCTGACGCCGAAGCGGTATTGCAAGCCCTCGACTTGCCGTACCGGGTTTTAGACCTATGCACAGGTGATTTGGGCTTCTCTGCCCAGCGCACCTACGACCTGGAGGTGTGGTTGCCCGGAGCTGGAGCCTTCCGAGAAATCTCAAGCTGCAGCGTTTGCGGCGATTTTCAGGCCCGCCGATCTGCGATCAGAACCAAAGATGGGAAACAAACAAAGCTCGTTCACACCCTGAATGGGTCGGGCCTTGCCGTGGGACGCACGATGGCCGCTCTTTTGGAGACAGGGCAGCAACCAGATGGCAGCATTCTTCTTCCCCAACCATTGGTGCCATACGTCGGGTTTGAGCGGCTCCAGCCAGAATGCATTGACTGAGCAGCAATCGGCTGGATGAACGTATTTGCGGCCCTCTTGGTGCTTGCTCTCTTGATCGTGGTGCATGAAGCAGGTCATTTTCTTGCCGCCACGCTTCAAGGCATCCGCGTGAGTGGCTTCTCCATTGGCTTCGGACCGGCGTTGATCAAACGTCAACGGAAGGGGGTCACCTACGCCCTAAGGCTTCTCCCCCTGGGTGGCTTTGTGGCCTTCCCCGATGACGATGAAGACAGCAGCATCCCCCTTGATGATCCCGACTTGCTGCGCAATCGTCCGATTCCCCAGCGAGCTCTGGTGATCGCCGCCGGAATTCTGGCCAATCTTGCGTTGGCATTGGTGATCCTGCTTGGGCAGGCAGCGATTGTGGGGCTGCCTGCCGATCCAGATCCAGGCGTTTTAGTGGTGAATGTGCAGCCTGATGGCGCAGCTGCTCGAGCTGACCTCCGACCTGGGGACCAGATCCTCTCCATCAATTCCAAAAAACTTGGAGCCGGACAAGCCGGTGTTGAGGCAATGGTGAAGCTGGTGAAGGCAGCGCCAAGCACCACCCTCTCCGTAGAGCGAGTTCGCCAGAGCCAATCTGAACAAATTGAACTCAAGCCAACGAATGTCGATGGACAGGGACGTATTGGGGCTCAGCTCCAAACAAATCTCAGTGGCGCCAGCCGACCCATCAATGGCTTAGGCGAACTGGTCCAACACACCAGCGGCCAGTTTGTCCGCCTCGTGGGACAAACCGTGAGTGGCTATGCCGGGCTGATTACCAACTTCAAAGCCACAGCAGGACAAGTGAGTGGTCCCGTCAAAATTGTGGAGATGGGTGCACAGCTGAGTCGGCAAGGCGGCAGTGGTTTGGTGTTGTTCATGGCCTTGATCTCGATCAACTTGGCCGTCCTCAACGCATTGCCCTTGCCGTTGTTGGATGGCGGCCAAATGGCGCTGCTTCTCATTGAAGGTGTCAGAGGCAAACCCGTCCCTGAACGCCTTCAACTGGCGTTCGCCCAATCCGGTTTTCTCCTTCTTGTGGGACTAACACTGGTGCTCGTCGTTCGCGACACCACGCAATTGACCTTCGTTCAGCAGTTGCTTGGGCGCTAGTCCGTCGCGGGCCCTGGAATGTAGACTTCGCTATCTGATGAAACGCTGCCCTCAGCTGCATGGCTAAAAAGTCGATGATTGCCCGCGACGTGAAGCGCAAAAAGATGACAGAGCGCTATGCAGCCAAGCGCGCGGCACTGATGGCAGCATTTAATGCAGCGGCAGATCCGATGTCTCGCCTCGAGATTCATCGCAAGATTCAGGCTCTGCCCCGCAACAGTGCGCCAACGCGGATTCGCAACCGTTGTTGGGCCACGGGTAAACCCCGTGGTGTATACCGTGATTTTGGCCTTTGCCGCAATCAACTGCGCGAACGGGCCCACAAGGGAGAATTGCCAGGGGTTGTGAAGTCCAGCTGGTAAGCCGCTTCAGCTTTCGATCTTGATCGACAAGAAAGGGGAGGTGAAAGCCTCCCCTTTCTTGTCGATGGAAACCATGGAATGTCAAAATAACAATTGACAAAAGGACATAAGCCGTCGTGCAAGGAAAAACACAGTCGATCTCGTTTGACGGACGCGAGATAAGACTGACCACCGGGCGTTTTGCCCCCCAAGCGGGTGGTTCCGTTTTGGTCGAATGCGGCGACACAGCCGTACTCGTCACAGCAACACGATCGAGTGGACGTGATGGAATTGATTTCCTCCCACTGATTTGTGACTACGAAGAACGTCTGTATGCGGCCGGACGGATTCCCGGAAGCTACATGCGTCGGGAAGCCCGTCCACCCGAACGCGCAACCCTCACCTGTCGCTTAATCGACAGGCCCATGCGGCCGCTCTTTCCCAGTTGGTTGCGCGACGACTTGCAGGTGGTTGCCACATGCCTATCGCTGGATGAAAGGGTTCCAGCCGATGTGCTGGCGGTAACAGGTGCATCCATTGCAACTCTTCTCGCCGGCATTCCCTTCAACGGACCCATGGCGGCCGTGCGTGTTGGCCTCCTTGGAGACGACTTCGTTCTGAACCCCAGCTACCGGGAAATTGAACGCGGAGATTTAGACCTCGTCGTCGCTGGCACAGCTGATGGTGTGGTGATGGTTGAGGCAGGCGCCAACCAACTCCCCGAACAAGACGTCATTGAAGCAATCGATTTCGGCTACGAGGCAATCCAAGAACTCATCAAAGCCCAGGAAACGCTGCTGAAAGACCTCGGCATCAAGCAGGTCAAGCCAGAGGTGCCCAAAGAAGACACCACAGTTCCTGCGTACCTGGAAAAGCAGTGCACGAAAGCGATCAGTGCTGTGCTCAGCAAATTTGAGCAAAGCAAAGAAGAACGCGACAACGCTCTTGAAGCCGTAAAGGCGGATGCAGCAGAAGCCATCACGGCGCTCAAGGAAGACGACGCCGTGCGTCAGGCCGTCTCCAGCAGTTCGAAATTGCTGGGCAACAGCTTCAAGGCTCTGACCAAAAAACTGATGCGTCAGCAGATTGTGAAGGATGGCAAGCGCGTCGATGGACGTGGCTTGGACGAAGTCCGTCAAATCAGCGCAATGGCAGGAGTTCTTCCCCGTCGTGTCCATGGCTCAGGCCTCTTCCAGCGCGGTTTAACGCAGGTTCTATCCACGGCGACCTTGGGAACTCCCAGCGACGCCCAAGAAATGGATGACCTCCATCCCAACACCGAGAAGCTGTACCTCCATCACTACAACTTCCCCCCATACTCCGTTGGCGAAACCCGTCCAATGCGATCCCCCGGCCGCCGCGAAATCGGCCATGGCGCCCTGGCGGAGCGAGCCATCCTTCCGGTCTTGCCTGAGAAAGACACCTTCCCCTACGTCGTACGGGTTGTGAGCGAGGTGCTGAGCTCCAATGGCTCGACCTCCATGGGCTCTGTTTGCGGCAGCACGTTGTCTCTTATGGATGCCGGTGTGCCCTTGAAAGCCCCTGTGAGTGGTGCCGCGATGGGTCTGATCAAAGAGGGAAAGGAGATCAAAATCCTCACCGATATTCAGGGCATTGAAGATTTCCTTGGCGACATGGATTTCAAGGTGGCTGGAAGTGAGAAGGGCATTACAGCCCTTCAAATGGACATGAAAATCACTGGTTTACCCGTGAAGGTGGTGGCCGATGCTGTGAATCAAGCCCGTCCAGCTCGCCTGCACATTCTCGAGAAAATGCTCGAGGCGATCGACACTCCCCGTGAGACTCTGTCTCCCCACGCCCCACGCCTGCTGAGCTTCCGCATCGATCCAGAATTGATCGGCACGGTGATCGGTCCTGGTGGACGCACCATCAAGGGCATTACCGAACGCACCAACACCAAGATCGATATCGAGGACAGTGGAATTGTCACCATTGCCTCCCACGACGGTGCTGCGGCAGAGGAAGCTCAAAAGATCATTGAGGGCCTCACCCGCAAGGTGAATGAGGGCGAAATGTTCTCAGGCTCGATCACGCGCATTATTCCAATCGGTGCCTTCGTGGAGATCCTCCCCGGGAAAGAAGGAATGATCCACATTTCTCAGCTCTCCGAAGCGAGGGTTGAGAAGGTTGAAGATGTCGTCAAAGTTGGCGATGAAGTTACCGTGCGCGTCCGCGAAATCGACAACCGCGGTCGGATCAACCTCACCCTGCGTGGCGTTCCTCAGAACGGCGAATCAACCGAGGCGGAACCACAGCCCACCCCAGTTGCTCCCCTCAGCTGATCACACCTGAAAGCCGGGATCAATCTCGGCCATGGCCCGCGTCGCACGCTCTCCGAGCGCGGCGTGGGCTTTTCCATGGCTGGCAATGAGGCAGCCAGCCTGACGAACATCACCGGTGTTGTAAGTGAGGTCACGGAGATCAGCGTGGGTAAATCGTCCTCCAGCGGCCAACAACACAGCCTCCGGCGCAGCCATATCCCAATCCTTGGGAGCACTCCGCCCGGAGAGGGAGATGTACAGATCGGTTTCCCCACGAAGAATCGTGGCCACCTTGCAGCCCACACTGCCGACAGCCTTCGACCCACCGAGTTGAAGTTCACCGATCAATTTCTCAAGCCGGTCATCGCGATGACTTCGGCTCGCCACCAGAAGTAAGTCGGACAACTCCTTGCGCTCGCTGAAGCGCACGGGTGAACGCGTTCCCTGACGGTCTTCACACCAGGCGTCATCACCCACAAGGCCAATCCATAGCTCATCGGCTTCCGGCAACAACACCACGCCTAAAACAGGCCGATTCCCCCGCACCAAGGCAAGGTGTACCGCGTACTCCCCAGTTCCTTGAAGAAAATCCTTGGTGCCATCGAGCGGATCAAGGATCCACAACCATTCAGCGGGAAGAGGCTCACCCTCGGTGAGCTGCTCTTTGGCGGTTTCCTCACTGAGCAGAGTCCAACCAGCATCCGGGAAAGCCCCCGACAACCCCTCAAGTAGCCATTGGTTGACGGCTAGATCAGCCGCCGAAACTGGACCCTCTCCACCGTTATCAACACTCAAGGCTTTCGGAAAACCATGGGGAGGCTGCTCCCCACGGGCATACGCACGAAGAATGTCGGCTGCCCCCCAACTCAAGCGTCTCAACTCGGTCAACAAAGCTTCTTTGCTGACACCAGCAGGGAGAATGGCGGTGTTGGACATCATGATTAAGAGAGGCGCTGGCCATTGTGATGCAGCGGGATGAACCAGCCGCCGGAAGTCTCTACCTCGTCGGCACTCCGATCGGTCATATGGGAGACCTTTCCCCTCGTGCCAGTCACCTGTTAACGACGGTGGATGTCATCGCATGCGAAGACACACGCCATAGCGGACAATTGCTGAGCAATCTCCAGGCCCGCGGTCGCAAACTCTCCTTTCATCAGCACAACATTCGGACGCGATTGCCCCAACTTCTGGAG
>CAXDNN010000056.1:0-12779 GCA_963990675.1 uncultured Synechococcus sp. | reverse complement strand
AATGATACGGCGACCACCGAGATCTACACCTAAGCCTTCGTCGGCAGCGTCAGATGTGTATAAGAGACAGGATCGAAACTGGCGCAGGCTGGTGACAGCAGCAGGCTGGAGGCCCGTAGCTCGGACGTAGCCCGAACGGCAATCGCTACCGCAGTCCGCAGATCGTTGCAGCGGTGGACCTGTCCTTGGTAGTTGGACTGGCGGATCAGCGCGTCCAATTCCTCTGCCCCTGCGCCGAACAACACCACCGCGCAAGCCTTCAAGTTCAGTTCATTCAGCCAGCCTGTGGCGTCACCGCGTTTGGTCTGGCCTCCCGCCAAGACCACAACGGGGCCAGCCATGGCCTGCAGGCCGACCGCGGCCGCGTCGTAGTTGGTGGCCTTGCTGTCATTGAAAACGTCGGCAGAGGCCATGGATCCGAGGCGCTCGAGGCGATGGGGGACGCCAGGGAAGCTCTCGAGGCCTTGTGCAATCTGCTGCGCATTAAGGCCGATCTGGGTGGCGGCAGCTGCCACCAACAACAGGTTTTGACGATTGTGGGCGCCTGGCATCGCCAACACCTCGGCTGGAAACATCGCACCGATTTCTCTCGATTGCACCATCCCAGCGTCATCAATCCAAAAATCTGTGGGCTCGTCCTTAGGACAAGGGGATGCCGCTTTTACCCAAATCCCGCGCTTGAGGGATGTGCGATGGGCGTTGAGATCGGAATCATCCCCATTGAAGATGGCCTTGTTGGATCGCTCCAGCAGGCCGCGTTTAATCGCTCTGTAAGCCTCCAGGGTTCCGTGGCGTTCGAGATGGTCCGGAGTGAGGGTGGTCCAAATGCCGATGTTGGGTGCCAGGGTCGGGGCTGCCTCGATTTGGTAGCTACTGAGTTCCATCACCAGCCAATCCGGCTTGGCCATGTCTCCCGTTTTGATTTTCAGCGCCATCTCCGCCGCTGAAACGCCCATGTTTCCTCCCATTGGGGCACGGATGCCGGCATGGTTCAGCACGTGACTCAGAAGGTGGGTGACCGTGGTTTTGCCGTTGGTTCCCGTAATTCCCACCCAAGGGATCTCGTTGAGGGCATCCCAAGCCAGCTCGATCTCCCCGCGGACTTGCACACCCCACTGGCGCAGGATTTCAAGGGTTGGGTGATCCCATGGAATTCCGGGTCCAATCACCACATCAGTCAGGTCTGAACGCCAGGGTTCAAAGCTGTTGATTTCGAGTGGAATGCCTAACTCAACTCGAATGCCTTCCGCTTGAAGCTTTACCGCACAGGACGCTTGATCTGGACCCGAGCCGGACTCAAGAACTACAACGGTTTGGCCCTGATGATGTAAGAGGCGAGCAGCACCAAGACCGGATCGTCCCAGTCCAACGATGATCGTGAATGCCATCGAAACTGCTGTCCCCTAAAGGGAAATGGGCGATACTGGATTTGAACCAGTGACTCCTACAATGTCAATGTAGTGCTCTACCCCTGAGCTAATCGCCCCCATCAACCAACGGCAAAACCTTCGATGGTTTGCGTTGATCGGAGTGGAGAGTAGCAGCCAGAGTGCGCCTTAACTGCGCCGGAGTTCGACACGCCAGCGCTCACGTTTGGTCCGAGTGAGCGAGAGCACCTCTAGGGCCCCACGATCTTGAAGTTGGAGCCGGTCACCGACTCCCACCTCTCGACTGGCTTGACGCACGTCATGCCAGTTCATGCGCAGTCGCCCAGCTTTGATATGGCCAACAATTTTGGCTCTCGAAAGGCCAAAGCCTGCCGAAGCAATGGCATCGATTCGACAGGAGGCCTCCACGGTTTGCAGGATTCGGGGGATGCGTTGGGCGGGTAAGTGGAGCACTTCGACCGGTAGGGCCTCGATGCGGATGTCGACATCGCGCACACGACCATGTTGTTCATGGAGCTTTGCGGCGCTCTCTGGAGTGCAAAGCCCTTGCCCGCCGCGGTCCCCTCGCACCCAGAGGTCTCCGATTTGATCCGGTGCGATTCCTAAATCATGCAAGGCGTTGCGAATGTCTTCTGGGCTAAGGGGATCAAAGAGAAAATTCCCCTCAATGAGAAGGCCTCGAATGGGAGCACTCGTATCCACGTCCTCGACGTGGTCGCGTCGGTGGCAAAGGAGTCGGCATCGTTCGGCCCCTGGATGGCCCCCATCACGGTGCCAGCCAATTTCACTCAAGTTGTTCAGGCGTGCGAGTGCCTCTTCCTGAAGTCGAGCCCCAAGGAATGGGCTCCACGCTGGTTGCCACGTCCGTACTACTTGATCAGCCAGCTGAATCAGTTGCCTGAGTCCCTCGGGATCTTCGGCTCCCGTAAGGAGCTCGTCCTGCAAGAGGGTCATAGGTCGTTGAGGCGAACCACCTGTTGCGGATTGCTGCGTTGCACCACCTGCCATGGGGGTTCGATGCCATTCGGCGTTTCGAGCAGCACGAGCCAGCTTCCTTCCTCTCGACGGTTGCGCAGGATGCGCACGCCATCGTCGTTCTCGGAATTCACACTGGCGGCCGCGGCATAGCTGCCCATCAAGCCAGAGCCCATCCCCATCAGACCGCCGATCAACATTTCACCCCATGGCCCGAAGCTTGCAAACGTGGTGAGGTTGGTGATCTGTGTGAACGTGACGCCCGCTAAAAATCCAAAGGGCATTAACCAGCGCGCCATGGCTTTCTGTCTTCGAGCGCGGGTGAGGTTGGGGCTGAGCAATTCCACTTGATCGATGGCATCGCCCTCTGGGGGAAGCGTGATGCATGTCGCTAGAGGGAGTTTGGTCTCCTTGAGCTGTTGGCTGAGCCCTTCAGCAGCCCTTTGATCGGACAGCACCACCACGCAGACGGGCATTCGCTCACATTTTGTTAGGTGAATTCTGAACCCTGTCCTTAGTTATTGGGGGGTGGGTGGGTGTTGATCTCTACAGTTTGCACAGGCAGTTTTGCGCCCGTTCATGACGAAAGTTCTGGTTTCCGATCCGATTGATCAGGCCGGCTTGGACATCCTCAATCAGGTGGCGCAAGTCGATCAGCGGATCGGTTTGAGCGAAGACGAGCTGGTGGGGATTATTGGTGAGTACGACGGATTGATGATCCGTTCCGGTACGCAAGTGACAGCGCCGGTGATTGCCGCCGCTAGCCGACTGAAGATCATTGGCCGCGCCGGTGTTGGTGTGGACAACGTGGATGTCCCCGCTGCCACTCAGCGGGGTGTTCTTGTGGTGAACTCTCCTGAAGGCAACACCATTGCGGCGGCAGAACATGCCTTAGCGATGATGCTTTCCCTGTCCCGCCATGTGCCCCAGGCGAATGCCGGTATGCGTGCAGGGAAGTGGGACCGCAAAAAATATGTTGGCAATGAGCTCTACAAGAAGACCCTTGGGGTGGTGGGTCTCGGCAAGATCGGCTCCCACGTCGCCAAGGTGGCTCAAGCGATGGGGATGGATGTCACCGCTTACGACCCGTTTATTGCTGCCGATCGCGCCAAGCAAATGCAGGTGAAGCTCCTCGAGCTCGATGAGCTGTTTCGCACGGCGGACTACGTGACGTTGCACATCCCGCGCACCAAGGACACGGAAAATCTGGTGAATGCTGATTTGCTGCGCACGATGAAGCCCACAGCTCGCATCGTGAACTGTGCCCGTGGTGGCGTTGTCGATGAAGCTGCTATCTCCGAAGCGATTAACCAGGGTGTGATCGCTGGGGCTGGCCTCGATGTCTATGCCAATGAGCCTTTGGCGGAAGATTCGCCATTGCGTGCCGTTGAACGCGGGCTGGTCTTAACGCCTCACTTGGGCGCATCCACAGAAGAAGCCCAAGAAAATGTGGCGATCGATGTGGCCGAGCAAATCAGAGATGTGTTGCTGGGCTTGCCGGCCCGCAGTGCTGTGAATATTCCTGGCCTCAGCGCTGAAATTATGGAGCGGCTGAAGCCACACCTTCAGCTTGCTGAAACCGTTGGTTTGCTTGTGAGCCAACTGGCGGGGGGGCACGTCAAGGAAATGGAATTACGCCTGCAAGGTGAGTTCGCCAGCCATCCCTCGCAACCTCTGGTGATCGCCGCACTGAAAGGTCTTCTGAGTGCAGCCCTTGGCGACAGCATCAATTTTGTGAATGCTTCCTTGGAAGCGAAAGCTCGAGGCATCACAGTTTTAGAAGTCAAAGATGAAACGAGCCGTGATTTTGCAGGGGGGTCGTTGCAAATCACGACGCGCGGTGATCAGGGCGATCGTTGCGTCACGGGTGCTGTTTTTGCCGACGGTGAACTGCGGATTACGAGCATTGATGAGTTCCCCGTGAATGTGTCTCCTAGCAGGCACATGCTGTTTACCCGTCACCGCGATATGCCTGGAATCATTGGCCATTTGGGATCAATGATGGGAGAGCACAATGTGAACATCGCCTCCATGCAAGTGGGGCGGAAAATTGTTCGTGGTGATGCTGTGATGGTGCTCAGCATCGATGACCCGATTCCGGCTGAATTGCTCCAGAAAATCACAGCGATTGATGGCATTCAGGAAGCCCATCCGGTCACGCTTTGATGTGGTGGCGACTGTCGATGCCTTGTCCTCCTGAGTTGGAGGAGTCTGTTGCTTGGAAGCTGAATGACTTGGGGCTGCATCGCTTTGCGGTGCAGCATTCCCCGGACACCCCCCAGCAGAAAACGTTGTTGGTCTGGTTGCCCCAACCGGAGTGGCCTGTTGCTGAGCGAGAGCAATTGCTGGCCAGTCTTAAGCCGTTAGCGCAGCCCTTCGGTTTGGCTTTCCCTGCGGGGGTTTGGGATGAGGTGGCCGATGAAGACTGGAGCTTGAGCTGGAAGCAGCATTGGCAACCCGACCCAGTGGGACAACGCTTGTTGATTCTTCCAGCGTGGTTAGAGGTGCCGACGGAGCATGCTGAACGCCTGGTGATCCGGATGGATCCAGGCAGCGCTTTTGGCACTGGAAGCCATCCAACAACGCGCCTTTGTTTGGAGGCCCTGGAGGCGGCCCCTCCGCAGGGTTTGCTCGTTGCTGATCTCGGCTGTGGCAGTGGTGTCCTCGGGTTGGCATCCCTGAGCCTGGGAGCTGATGCCGTGTTGGCTGCAGATACCGATTCCCTGGCTGTACGCGCCACGGCAGGGAATCGGTATCTGAATGATTGCTCTGATCAGCGATTGAAGGTGTCCCTGGGATCCGTGGAGACCCTTCAAGACCTCTTGGCAGGCCGCCGAGCTGATCTATTGCTCTGCAACATCCTGGCCCCTGTGATTGAGGCACTGTGCCCCGGCTTTGAGAGCCTGATTACCCCCCAGGGGAGAGCACTGCTGAGTGGATTGTTGGTGGATCAAGCTCCGAGGCTTAAAAACGTTCTTGCGACACAGGGCTGGCAGGTCACTCAGGAGCTGGCGCAGGGGCGTTGGGGGTTGTTGGAGATTCGACACACATGAGCCGTTTACCATAAGCCAGGCTTATCGGACCTCCCGCTCAGATTGGTCCTGCCTCCCTGAGCGGCTCGAACCGCCTGATTGGCCCCTCATTTGCAGTAGATAGGTGCTGTTCTGCAGGACCGGATTTCCCGGAACCTGTCGTATTCACCATTCCATGGCTTCCTACAAGGTCACCCTGGTCAGCGAGAGCGAAGGTCTCAACAAGACCATCGAAGTACCTGATGATCAGTACATTCTCGACGCAGCAGAAGAGCAAGGCATCGATCTGCCTTACTCCTGTCGCGCTGGCGCTTGCTCCACCTGCGCCGGCAAAATCACCGCTGGCACCGTTGATCAGTCCGACCAGAGCTTCCTGGACGACGATCAGATCGAAGCAGGCTTCGTGCTGACCTGCGTGGCTTACCCCACCTCCGATTGCACCATCAAGACCCACGCTGAAGAAGAGCTCTATTGAGCCTTCACTTCGTTCATTGAGCGTTGGTTCAACCACTCCTTCGGGGGTGGTTTTTTGTTTTTTGGCCGTTTTGTATGGCGAGTGCTTTTGCTTTTAAGTCGTCGTGAGCCGTCCAGAGGTGCACGATCTGCTGGCTCCCGGCAGCATTCACACCAGCCCCGGTGGTCAATACAGCTTTCGGGTGATCGGCCCCTGCTGTCGATTGTTTGATCGCGAGGAGCTTCCCTGGCCGTGCTGTCGTTTGGCCTGGAGGAGCAAGGAGCCCAGCTGGCGGCGAGTGGGCCGGCGTTTTGTGCCAGACCTCGCAGCGCGTCGCTGTCCATCGTATTCGGTGGAATTGCTCCAACCGGGATCACGGCCGACTGCAACGGTGTTGACGCTGTTCTCCGTTCGATTTGTGCGTGAATTGCAAGAGTGGTGGTACAGCCGTCATCCCCGCTCGATGGAGCCAGGCAATATTGAGCCGAACTTAGACATTTAAATCTTCAAGACTCGCGGCTGTATTTGCTCAGATCATGAAGTATCAAAAATGAATCATCGACTCGTTCGTCGGTTCGCAATTTATTAGTCTTTCAAACAGCTCACTTTGCAAACAAAAGCTCATAAGTATTGGCCTTGATTCTGAGTCTTTGCCCTCGGCCTTATGGTGGGCCATGGTGTTGGTGCCTTTGTGACTTGATTGGTTGGGTCGTCGGTGACCGCTGCTTTGTTTGAAAGTTGATATAAAAAAGCCGGCCTTAAGGCCGGCTTTTTTTGTTTTAATTCAATCGTCTTGAAGGATTAAAGCGGGTGGATTGGTTGTTCGTTAGAAGTAAATCTTGCCGCCACCCCATGACGATCCTTGGACTTTCGGAGACACAAGGATGTAGCCAGCCATTAAGCGCAGGTCTTCGTCATCGAGATCGCGCATTGCTGGGTACAACTCAGCACTGCGCATGCTGGGGTGGACGTCGGAAATGCTGTACTCACCGTCGTACGAGGTGGGATCCTTCATGTAATCCACCAACGCATCGACGTTGTCGCGGGCTGGTGTGGCCAAAGCCAGGGTTTCTGGGTCAAGTCCAACGTTTTGGTTGGTTTTTGTGATCCCGCCGGCGTGGCAAGTGCCGCAGCTGGTGTTGAAGACCTTCCGTCCTGCATTGATCTCGCGATCTGTGAAGGTCACCTCTGCGCCGTCGGGATTCACGGGAACCGTGAGTGTCTCGGCATCCCATTGCACTGCTTCCGCAGGGGATATGAATGCCAAGCCGATCAATACCGGTACAAGAACGAGGAGTCCTTTAAAGGACCGCCGCAAAGAGGAGAAAACAGAGACCATGAAGGTTGCCGGGGACTGACGGATTCACCGCACCCAGCTCTTGTATCACGGGGCCGAGGCTCCCTGAGGCCGGATCACAAACTGTTGCAGCGCGGTTTTACCTCCAAAGTGAGGAAATCCTTTGCCAGACTGGTGTTTGGGAAGATCGCTTGGGCTTCCTTTAAAAGGTCTTCTGGCGTTACGGCATTGCCGGGGGCGTAGCGGGGGCTCAGGTGCGTGAGGACGAGTTGCCCAACATTGGCTTCCGCCGCCGTTTGGGCTGCCATGGTGCTGGTGGAGTGCTGTTTTTGATAGGCCATCTCTGATTCCTGGTGAGCAAAGGTCGATTCATGAATCAGTAAGTCAGCGCCTTGGGCAAGGTCGACCGCTGCTTCGCAGAACACGGTGTCGGTGCAATACACAACACTCACCCCAGGCCTCTCGGGCCCACAGAGGGTTGTGCCGTTGATGATCCTTCCATCATCGAGGGTGACGGTGTCTCCCCGCTTGAGCTGGGCGTAGATGGGACCGGGAGGGATTTGTAGGTCCTTGGCCTTGGCGATATCGAACCGGCCCGCCAACGGTTTTTGGTCCACCCGATAGGCGTAGGCCGGAACGCGATGGGTGAGCGGTGTGCAGCGCACCGTCAGATCGTCGTCTTCATAAACCAGGGTTCCGTTCTCAGCGCAGTCGTGGACACGGTGCACGTTGAGCGGATAGCCGATCCGGGTGGAGCTGGTGCGCAGCACGCCATTGAGATAGCTCTCAAGCGGATCAGGGCCGTAGAGGTCGACGCCGTCGTTGCTATTGCCAGCCAAGCCAAGGCTGGCCAGAAGGCCTGGTAGGCCAAATACATGATCGCCATGCATATGGGTCACGAAGACCCGTCTGAGCTGCGAGAGCCGGAGTTCGCTCCGCAGAAACTGATGCTGGGTTCCCTCGCCACAGTCGAACAACCACATCTCCGATCGCTGGGGCAGTCGCAGTGCGACGGCCGAAACGTTGCGGGCCCGGGTGGGAACGCCAGAACTTGTTCCCAGAAAGGTGACCTGCAAGGTCGTCAGTCCTCGGTTCTTCATGCTGACATCTGGCTGGACATGGCCAGAGGCGGCACACTGAAATGCCTTCGGTTTCGCATGGTGCGGATCGCTTCAGTCGTCCTGGCGGGATTTGCGACAGCGGCTCTGTTGGGTTCCGCTCAGCTCGCGATGCCGATGGAACGGGAGCCTCAGATGCGGGTTCTGTTGCATGAAGGACCCAAGCTGCTGCTCAGGGCGGACAAAGCGCAGTGGATGCAGGTGCGTGGCATGGGGGGAGGTGTCCAACGGCTTCGACGGCTGCAGTTGGAGCAAACCGGTGGGAGTGTTGTGGCCGTCTTGGATGGGAAACGTCGCCGCTTGTCTACAAGCACTGTTTTGACGGTGCAGAACGATGACCCTCGGGGGATCTGGTTGGACTCCCGTCGCTATCGGGGTCAATTCCAGATCAGCTGTCGGGGAGGGCGTTTACGGGTGGTGAATGCCCTTGGTATTGAGACGTATCTCGCCAGTGTTGTGGGGAGTGAGATGCCCCACCAGTGGCCCTTAGCTGCTTTGAAGGCCCAGGCCGTCGCCGCGCGGACGTATGCCCTTCGGCAGCGCAGTCGTGGTGGTGGATGGGATGTGAAGGCCACCGTGGCGAGTCAGGTCTATCAGGGTGTTGAGGCTGAAACTTCCAGCACTCGCCAGGCGGTGGCTGAGACCCGATCGTTGGTGCTGGTCCATCGCGGCAAATTGATCAATGCGGTGTTTCACAGCAGTTCTGGTGGCGTCACCGAGTCGAGCGGGATGGTTTGGAGCCAGCAGCTGCCTTATCTCGTGAGCGTCCCAGACCATGACCAACACAGTCCGGTGCATCGATGGCAGGAACGCTTTGGTTCTTCGGGATTGCGCCAACGCCTCCCAGAAACCGGTGGGGTAAACCGGGTGGATGTCACGAGTCGTAGTGCGAGTGGTCGTGTGCGACAGGCCAAACTGGAAGGACCTCGCGGATCCCTGGTCCTAACCGGAAGCGAGTTGCGCCAACGTTTGGGCCTGAAAAGCACATTGGTGACCTTCGAGATGGTCTCTGCAGACACGGCTCAGCCATCCCAACCTTCCACTGTTTTGGCCCGTCGTACGGCGTCATCGACGGGATCGAGATCTCGTATCGACCGCATCACAGCGTCAGTCGCCAGGTCGGCGACAACCGCCTCGCTTCCATCAACCTCGTTTTTGGTGGCACCGCCGCCGCCCCCGCCGGTGCTGTCGAGTTCCATTCGCTCTCGGTCATTCCGATTCCGAGCATCGCGTTCCAACGAGCGTCGCCGTCCAGCGGCGGGCGGATTGCAACTGTTAGTGCGTGGTCAGGGGTACGGCCATGGAGTTGGGATGAGCCAATGGGGTGCCCATGGGCTAGCGGAGCAAGGGGCCGATTTCCGCACAATCCTGCGCCATTACTACCGAGGTGCAGATGTGCTTCCCTTCAAACCGCATTACGATCCAGCCCTCGCTTGGCAGCCCCATTCAGCGTCAGGCTGGTGGGGTTGACCATCGGATGCCCCCGTGTTGCGGTTCCCCCGCCAGCTTCAGCGGTATGACAGCGCTGCGGAGTGTTGTGATCGATTAGCCGAGCGCCTCGAAACCCATTTGCGTCAATGGCTCTTAATGCCCTTGGCCCTGAGGCGGCCACTGGGATTGGCAACCGGTCGAACCATGGAGCCGCTGTATGCAGCCCTTGTGCAGCGGCTGATGCTCTGGTCTGCTCAGGATCTTGTCGAGCTGCGTCGGCGCTGGGCCAGCTTCAATTTGGACGAATATTTGGGTTTGCCGGCTGGAGATCCATGCCGCTACAGCACTTATATGCGTCGTCATCTCGGCGAGCCCTTGCAGCTCCGGCCTGAGACGTTGCATCTTCCCGATGGAAGCGCCGCGGATGCCGACGGTGCTGCGCACTCCTATGCCGCGGAGTTGAACGGATGCGGTGGGGTAGGGGTTCAATTGTTGGGCTTGGGAAACAATGGGCATGTGGGCTTCAATGAGCCCCCTACGACGGCTGATCAGGCTTGTCATGTGGTGGATCTTTCCGACACCACTCGGCGACAAAATTCAGGGCTTTTTGGAGGAGATCCCATGGCGGTGCCTGCGCAGGCAATTACCCTTGGACTCCACGAAATTTTGGCGGCTGAGGAAATTCACCTGGTGGTGACTGGCGCTGCCAAAGCTGACATCCTTAAGCGACTCTTGACGTTGCCCGCGCCTGAGCCAGGATTACCCGCGAGCTGGTTGTTGAATCACCCGTGCGTGTGGCTGTGGTCGGACGCCGACGCCATGGATCACTCCTTAGCCTCAGACCACGCTTAGGGCTGATATGGCGATTGACCCCGTTGAACGACCGCTTGAGCAGAGCTTTGAAGTGGAAAAGCTCACCCGGCTCATTAACGATTGCCGGGATTTAGAGCAATTGCGTGAGATGGCCTTGGCTTTGGTTCAGCAAGTTGCTCAGCAAAAAGCCGCGAGTGTTTGGATGGCCAACCGCGCCACCGAATCTGAAAACGCCAAGCTTGAAATGTTGGCGGACATGATTCGGAGACGGGCGGCCGGAGGATCGGATTCAACCGCTCAGACGGATTGACGCGGTTCTTGGTTAGTGATGGTCCCGCTGCCAGCGGGACAAGCTGGCAGAAGAAAATTTGTGGCCATGTTTCGCGGCCACTTTCAAAACACAGTTGTTGTCATCACCGCAATGCTGAATCTCGGAGCGCAGTGAGTCGTTGCTTTGCACTCGAGACATGAATGACACCAATTGCTTCATTGACATGACGACTCCGGATGGGGCCCTACTGACCTAGCCAGGGGGTCTGTTGGGTTTCGCTAACAAAAGGTTTGGTGCTGATTTGCTGACCTAATTAGTTGTATTCGCCGGGTGTTTCTTGCTTCGACACGGTGACACGACCCACTTTTTTCCCCGAGAAACGGAGCAATTCGTCCCCTGAGAACTCGAAACCGAGTGAGCTGCCGATCTTCGCAACATCGTCTGCAGTCGATGCAGCAAGCACGGTTTGCTTGAGCGACGCATCGTTTTGCATCTTGAGAAGAAAGGCTTTCAGCTGATCAAGAGCCATGCCGTACAAACGAAGGATGAAATCGATAGATGGTCCATCGTCGCTCAAATTGTTAGGAATCTGGCTGGGGTCAGGCTGATGTGAGGGATGACGCGGCATCCATGCGCTTCACCTCATTCCTAAGGAAGTCTCCCCACATCCCAATGAGGAAACTGAGAGTCTTGAGAGCTTGTAGCTGTTCGGTCGAGCCGGGAGCCGTGTATTTGAAATCCATGAACATTCGGTCAGCAACTTTTTGCTGCTCGCGACAGCGGTTATCGATGGTCATGAGCCGCGACAAACGTCCTTCTTTACAAAACTACACGATTCAGCGCTTTGTCGTCGTCGGCTGTTCGTTAATGGCCGGATTTGCTGCCAACATTGGTGAAGTGAGTAACCCCTTCTGAACCGGCGGGTGTGGTTTTCAGAATGACTTTGATTTGGGTGGCAACGGGATTTATTGGGCTTCTCTGGCTGACTCAAGCGTTGGTGCGTCGTGGAATGGACGATGGCCGCTAAGCGTTTGGGAGCAGCCGTGTTGGTTCAACCGGCGTCGTTGGTGAGGTGAGGGATTCCGGTTATCAGTTGGCATATCGCAGGGCCATTCCTAACTTTTAAATCTCTACGTGGGCTCCAGTTATGGAATCACGCGACAAGACTGAACGATTCATGGATGCGGCTAAACAGCGCGCCCACGAAGTTGTGAATGAAACCAATCCAAAATTGACATCGCTAGAGCGCGGCTACTGGCTCGCTTTGAGAAATGGGCGTGGAAGAGAGCGTTGTGTCAGTCAGCGTCCATAGCGATCAGGCGGCGTTGGGAAGCGGAGGGTGAGCACGAGCATTTCGCTCGATCACTTGCCGCAGGTTTTGGCAGTCGATGCAGAGGCAGGGGGAATCATCGTGAATGCTGGCGTGCAGCATCAGTGGAATGATTTTGTCGTTCCTCGAGTTCATGTCGCATTGATCGATTGAACTCTTTATCCCGTTCTCTCTGTTGTGGCGCATCCAACAATGCTTACACCTTGATTGTTCGACATATCCAATGTTCAAGTTGGATTGCGATGATCCTTGAATTAGGACGCAGACAAAGATGAGCGACGACTCTCTGCAGACCCACCCTCTTTACGCAGCCGATCGCGATGAAGTCGATGCTCTTTTAGGACATCAGGGTGATCCAGGGCCAGAGCATCTAACGACTGCGGGGCGATTACTAATGCGCTACGGCGATTTCCCTGGAGCGGAAGACATCAAGCAAGACCTTGGCAAAGTGATCTCCTCCTGGGGGTTGGACCGTAGCGGTCTGAATATGAAATGCCGCGAAATTTGGTCCAGTGGATGGCGTCCAGGACAGAAGCTTGATGCCGATGTGGGCTCCGGCGCTGACGTGGACGATCGTGACAGTTAATCAACAGTGACCTTTGCTGCGGTCGCAAAGCACGCCGTTTCCACTGTCGGAGGTTTTGCTTGAGAGGGCAATGCGCCTTTACAC
>CAXDNN010000055.1:0-12811 GCA_963990675.1 uncultured Synechococcus sp. | reverse complement strand
GAGGGCGACCAGTTGAATGATCCCGTGATCACTTTTTTGTGATCGATTACGGCGAACTTGTGGTGCAACTTGTCGCCATGGGCGAGGAGTGGGATGCCTACGCTGTTGAGACCTTTGTGGAAGGGTTGATTGTCTTGTTCAAGTTTGCAGTTGCGATCAGGTAGGGCCACGCCAAGAAGATCGAGCACTTCTGAAAACGAGCGGCTCGCGAAACTTGGATCGGCGATCAGGCGAATCTGTAGCCCAGCATTCACTGCGCCCTGAAGGGCATTAGCCAGCTGTTGTGCCGTAAACACAAACAGGGCCATATCGATGCTTTTGCGTGCCTCACCCAACTGTTGCTCGATCCAATTCAATCCATGGTTTGGGTCGCGTTTTCGGTGGGGTGCGAACAACACCTCCACGCGGGTTTCACCCACCATCGCTGTGCTGATGCCAGTGGATTCTTTTTGGAGGCCAAAGCGACTGTTCAGTTTCCCCCCGGGTCCATCGCCCCACATGGTGCTGAATTCTTGCCGAAACAGCTCTGCTAACGCACGGCTGTTGAACCTCAGGATGTGATTCACATTGCCGCGTGTTTTGGCTCGGTTGGCATCGCCGTGCATGCCTGAACGGGTGAAATTGGCGCTTCCGGTGAGAACCACGATCCGATCAATCACCACAAATTTGTGATGCATTAAGCCGCTGCCGCGACTGCCGTCTTCCGTGTCGTCCACGATTGGGATGCCCTGGTCACGCAGCAGCCCAATAGCATCACCCAATCTGGCTTCCTCCGGAGTTGTTGTTCCGTCCCCGTTTTGATCAGCCAGCTGTTTCAGCTGATTCCAGCGTTGGCGTTGATGGGGCTTGAGTTGACTTTGTGTTTGTTCCGTCCAGGGGGTGCTGTAGGTGTTTTCAAGAACGACCTGGACGTTCACTCTGCGCTGCTTGGCCGCGATGAGTGCGTTTGCGATCGTTGGAGCCGATAGTTCTTGGACGGCGAGCAGAATTTCACGTTCGGCTAGATCAATGGCTCGAACCAGAATCTGCTCAATGTCGTCTCCATCGCGCCACTCACCTGTGATTGGTGACCGGTAACGGTTGTGATGTTGGTGGTTGAATCCCACCGCGATTTGGTCTGGAACATCGAGCTGAGCTACGGAAGTTGCTCCCACCAACTGTCCGCGTTGGCTGCAGCCGCTGATCACAGCGATTCCGAGAAGAAGCGGGGTGAGTTTCAGCACATCCTCAATGCACACCGTGGAGGATTCCCCTCCTCGAATGAGATCCCTTCCTAATGGGGCATCTCAGATGTTTTCAGCATGGCGATAAACCATAGGGAGCTCAGGGCAAGGGCAACTCCAACACCTGCTCCAATGCTGACGCGGGTCATCACGACGGGCACAAGGATTGGAAAGATCATTGCCCCTGCCAGGGGGGTTAGGGCAACAAACCAACGCAAGCCTGAGGGGGGCTTTGGATCTGAGGGGTTATTCAGAACCATTCGGCGCGAGCTTCGCTGGCGGGGTTGCTGTTGTCGTCGGGGGTTTGACGCTCGAAGTTGAGGGTGATGTTGCGCTTTTGCTCGCCATCAGCCGCTGTGGCTTCGATCGGGTACAACTGCTCTCCATCCCGGAAGGGAACTTGAATGCGGAAGGTGCCGTCGGCTGAAAGGGGCACTTCTTCACCGCCAATGGTGAGGCGAGCTGATGGATCAGTCGCTCCGTAAACAATCAACTCGGCATCGGCGACCAGCCAGAAAGAACGCTGACGTGAGGGAACACCACCGAGGCCGGACTCGTTACGTCCACTTGCCCAAAGGCCAATACCGGAATCGTTGAGTCCAGAACGACTGGACGAAGAAGACTCGTCAAACGCCTCTTGGAATTCCTCTGAGCCCACGCGACGACGACGGAAATGAACCGTGGCGCTTTGGTAGAGACGCTCGTGAAGGCCGCTATCGCTGGATTCGTTCGCTGGTGCTGGGGGCATGGGAGCAGCAGCGGGAGCGGGAGCGGGAGCCGGTGATGCGTCCAGGCTGAACGGCACGAACTGATCAAGAATTTGCTCGCTTGGGTGGAGCGCAGGAACCCGGGCAATCGAGGAGAAAGCCAAGGACATCCAACTGTTCGAGATGCGGTATCCCAACTCAACTCGGTAGTCGCGGTCGCACAGAGGTACAGGGAGGTACCACTCGGTGCTGTGGCTATCGACGGGAACTTCCTGAAGGGTATGGGGGTGGGCATTGCCGTCTTGCATGCCAGTCACGTCGGCTAAGCGCAGGCAAAGACGATTGGCTCCTTCTTTCTGTGCACGCTGTCGGTCGCTATCGGAAATCTCCCAGAACACGTAGGCCCATTGGGGATCACGGGGTAGAAACACCACCCGTGTCTCGGTGGTGGAGATGGCGGGAGCATTCAGCTCAGCTTCGATCGCCTTGAGATCTCCACCACGTTTTTCTTGGCGGACTGCCACCTCATCGACGAGGGTTTCCTTGCTCTTGCGGCTGTAAAGCGGTACCCCTAAGTCACTGGCGATTTGACGAAGTTGACGAAGGGTCAGACGTGCCAGTGATGAAATAGTTGGGGACACGTCCAAAGCTCCAGGTTTAATTCGGGATCATTGTGAGCCCAAAATTTCCGTTTCGGCCCTCGCCACCGTCACTGGTCAGTGGATCCTGACTCCAATTCATGGGGATCACAGTCAGAGCCATAAAAAAAGCGGAGCCGAAGCCCCGCTGTGCGTTTGGGTTTGGGCCTGTCTTCAGCGGCCAATGCTGCGGAAAGGAACTTTTGACATGTAATCGATGTCTGTGCTGCTGACGTTGCCACGGGTGCTGGGCATCGGCAGGTCTCTGATCCACTCCAAGTAGTCGCTTGGGGCGCCACCACGTTTGATTTTGGCCCGCGCTGGGAGCGCTTTGCCGGGGCCTCCCATGAACACGATTTGTGGGAAACCAAGAATGCCGCGGTAGTACTCGTCGTAGCGAGGACTTGTGATGTTGAAGGGTGTGTCACCGAGTGCACGTCCGGGCAGGACACGATTGCGCTGGTACGGAACCGTGTCGTACCCGAAGGCGTCCAAATATTCAGTGCTGTCTAACAACACGTCCACCAGGCCCACGAGGCCTTTGGTCGCAATCACGATGGACCAAGACAGCTCTTCACCTTTGCCGTTCACCTTGCGGCCCAGGATGCGCTCCGTCAGGTGACGGACCACTTTGTAATTGCTGTTGAATCCGTAAAAGCTGCGCTTAAAGGTGTCGGAGAGCAGCAGCCCACGGATGAAGTCGCGAACCGTGATTTGGCCATCCTTGAGCTGGGACTCGAGGTTGACGTCCCGATCGGATTTAAATGCGTGGAAATAAATCTGGCGGTAAGCGCTTTCAATCACCGTGTCCAGGTTGTCCCGGTCATCGGCGATAGCAAAGGAATAAGCCCGGGATCCTTCGTCGGAACCGACTCGAATGTTCGGCACGCCAGTTCTCAAGGAGTTCTGGGTGATCGGTGCATACTCCAGAAGAGGAATGGCCACTCGAGCTTCAACATCCACTGAGGGCGATCGTAAGGGTGGCGCCGGTTTCCTTGAGTACCGCTCTGGCAGCGATCACATCCCGTAATAGTTCGGCTGAGTACTAATGCTTACCAGCCAAACGGGGCGAGCTGGGTCGCGGCCGCGCCGGATGAGTTGGTTTTGGGCGGCGCGTCGTCCAGTTGGCGAGTCTCCATGCAAAACGATGCGTTGTTGGATAGTCCTTGGACGGTGCTGGTCCGCAGTCGAAGGTTGGGCCCGGCGAACCAGAAGCGTTCCAACGAGCTCATCATTTCGTAGTCCGTTGTCAGGATTAATCCGTTTTCGTCATCCATGCGGAATTGGCCAGCAACGGGGGCTTTTTCGGCATAGCCCCGATCGCGCAGTAGCAAGCCTTGGCGACCCGCGTCATCGCTCGGGATCAGTCCGAACATGGTTTGGTCTTCATGGGATTCGCCGGCCCGATCCCAGGCCATGGAACCGCTCCAGCGAACCCAGCAGCCGCCAATGATTCGGCTGACGTCTTCGCTATTGCGTTTGGCGATTTCGGCAAGGCGCTCATCGCCTTTGAGCAGTTCCTCCACAACGATGAAAGACGCCCCGGCTTCAGCACGACGGTGGAGCAGGTGGTGCTGGCTGCGCTGAGACATCCAGCGACCACAGCTCAGACGGAAAAAACTAAGGGCGTCGGGAATATCCAGGGTCATCGTCGCGACTCATCTGCGCTGATGATGGCAGTTGGCTGGTGCTGGCTAGGCGCGACAGCGACGTTCCGCTGCGGCAATTAGGTCATCGAGGCTGAGCTGTAAGGGGGCTTTGCTGCAGTTGTCGGCCATCTCTTCAAGTTGGTGAGCTGCATTGTTGAGTTGGTCGAGAAGCAAGCTTAAAAATTGGGGATCATCCGCCACAACAGGCTGTTGCTCGCACCATTGCCGTCGAAGCGAAGCGTTCGGTAGGGCTCCATCGAGGTCGGGAGACATCTCGCGAAAGCTGGCGAGGCAATGGGCCAGCAGCCGCAAGTGGTGACGATCGAGCTGCGGGAGCAGCGTGGCATCGATGCGAGCGATTGTTTCAGCGTCAATGTTCATGCGGTTTCGATTGGCGTAATCCGAAAGCCACAGGTGTGTCCGCCTTCGAGTCGCCAGTGCACCCGTTCCACGCGGCAATCGGGAACGGTGCGGCGAATGAGAAGAAGCTCCTGGTCGCAGATGGTCGGGAATTCTTCGGCAATGCGTTGGACGGAGCAGTGCGCTTCTTGGAGGTTCCAGCTGTGGCCGTCGTCATCGAGGCTGCAGACCGTCACATATCCCTCTTCGCGACGTAGGCGAGCGAGTTGATGGAGTCGATCTTCAAGAGGAGCATCGCCGAGTTGGAGGCGGTACTGCTGTGCTTTCCCCTCCGCTTGGCGTTTCAAGAGCTCTTGGAACGCATCTTCCGGAAGGCTGGACCGCAGTGAATCGAGCAGCCCCAAGGCAAACCCCCCGCTCCCATCGGGGAATCGTTCGCGTCCTCCTTCGGTCAGAAACCAGCGATTGCTGGGGCGTCCAGGCCCGCTGGAACTCGTGCTGGAGGCGACGAGTCCATCGTCGGCGAGGGCGCGGAGATGGCGGCGCATCGCTTGCACGGAAATCTGCTGCGTTTCCGCGAGATCGCAGGCGTCCATCTCGCCGCGCTCAAGGAGCAGGGCGAGCACGGCGTCGCGGGTGCTGGGCTGGGCCGAAGCGCTCATGAGGAGCCGGAATCCACCACACCATGACAGTGAATCGATCCCATTGACAGTCACAATGGTGTCCCCGCCAATGAGCTGCCTTCTGGATTAGGCTGCTCATAAGGAAACCGTGGGGTTTCGTAATTCGCTGTTTTCTCCATGTCCGACACCGCTCAAGAGCCGACAGCTGAAAGTCTTGAGGTCATCCGCAAATTCGCTGAGACCTACGCCAAGCGCACTGGTACTTACTTTTGTGCCGAGCCAAGTGTCACGTCAGTCGTCTTGAAGGGACTCGCTCGTCATAAGGACGACCTCGGTGGTGCTCTATGTCCATGCCGTCATTACGAAGACAAAGAGGCTGAGGTTTCCCAAGCGTTTTGGAATTGCCCCTGTGTTCCCATGCGCGAGCGAAAAGAGTGCCATTGCATGTTGTTCCTGACGGAAGACAACCCTTTCGCATGCCCTAATAAAACCCAGACCATCACGACAGAAACGATTCAAGCAACCGCAGGCTGAACCTGAATGACCAGCACCTCCACACGCGATCTCGTCAGCCAGCCGTACAAGTACGGCTTTGTGACTGAAATCGAGACCGACAAGATCGATAAGGGTCTCAGTGAGGAGGTTGTGCGGCTTATTTCATCCAAAAAAGATGAGCCGGAATTTCTCCTTAACTTTCGGTTGAAAGCCTTTCGCCACTGGCTCACCTTGGACGAGCCTGATTGGGCTGCCTTGGGCTATGAAGCGATCGATTATCAAGACATCATTTATTACGCAGCGCCAAAGCAACAGGCGAAAAAAGCAAGTCTTGATGAAGTCGATCCCAAGCTGCTTGAAACCTTCGACAAGCTTGGAATTCCCCTGAGTGAGCAGAAACGTTTGAGCAACGTGGCTGTTGATGCGGTGTTCGACAGTGTGTCCATCGCCACGACTTACAAGGAAAAACTGGCCGAGCACGGCGTGGTGTTCTGCTCCTTTACGGAGGCTGTGAAAGATCACCCTGAGTTGATTGAGAAATACCTCGGCTCAGTTGTGGCCAGTAACGACAATTATTTTGCAGCACTGAATTCTGCTGTGTTCAGTGATGGTTCGTTCGTGTTCATTCCGAAGGGTGTCGAATGTCCCATGGAGCTGTCCACCTACTTCCGAATCAACTCAGGCGATACCGGGCAATTTGAACGCACCTTGATCGTGGCGGAAGAAGGCGCCTCTGTGAGCTACCTCGAGGGCTGCACAGCCCCAATGTTTGATACGAATCAGCTACATGCTGCGGTTGTTGAACTTGTGGTTTTAGACGACGCTTCAATTAAATATTCAACGGTTCAAAACTGGTACGCCGGAGATGAGAATGGCGTCGGCGGTATCTACAACTTCGTCACCAAACGTGGCCAATGCCGTGGTGCGCGCAGTCGAATTAGTTGGACGCAGGTGGAAACCGGCTCAGCCATTACGTGGAAGTACCCAAGCTGCGTGTTGCAGGGGGCGGATTCCGTTGGAGAGTTTTATTCCGTTGCTCTAACCAACAACTGTCAGCAGGCAGACACGGGAACAAAAATGATTCATGTGGGGCCTCGTACCCGCTCAACCATTGTGAGCAAGGGTATTAGTGCTGGCCGTTCCAGCAATAGCTACCGGGGACTGGTTCAGATGGGTCCAGGAGCAAAGGGCGCCCGCAATTACAGCCAGTGCGACTCGATGTTGATCGGGGATCAAGCAGCCGCAAACACCTATCCCTATATCCGTTCGCAACAGCCCCAAGCTGCGATCGAACACGAGGCCAGCACCTGTCGGATTTCAGAAGATCAGCTCTTCTATCTCCAAAGCCGAGGCATTGGCTTTGAAGAGGCCGTGTCGATGATGGTGAGTGGCTTCTGCCGTGACGTGTTCAACCAGTTGCCCATGGAATTTGCGGCGGAAGCCGACAAATTGCTGGCTCTCAAGCTCGAGGGGTCCGTGGGTTGACCCCCATCCCTTGAATGTATTGAACTTTTTTCCTCGTTTTCTTTAAGTGATTCGCCCCGACGCCGAGCTTCTCCTCGACATCACTGATTTACACGCCTCTGTGGAGGATCAGCCGATCTTGAAGGGTGTGAATCTTCAGGTGCGTTCTGGTGAGATCCATGCCGTGATGGGTCGCAATGGCAGTGGTAAGAGCACGCTGTCCAAGGTTCTCGCAGGTCATCCCGCTTATCGCGTCACCTCCGGAACCGTGCGCTATCGCGGCGAGAATTTGTTTGAGCTCGAAGCAGAGGAGCGGGCTCGTCTTGGTGTGTTCCTTGGTTTCCAATATCCGGTTGAAATCCCCGGAGTGAGCAACTTGGAGTTTTTACGGGTTGCCACCAATGCGCGGCGCCTGAAGCAGAACCTCGAGGAGTTGGACACCTTTGACTTTGAAGACCATGTGCAGGAACGCTTGAAGGTGGTGCAAATGGACCCTGCCTTCCTAGAGCGCAGCGTTAATGAAGGTTTCTCTGGTGGCGAGAAAAAGCGCAACGAGATCCTGCAGATGGCATTGCTTGAGCCCGTTGTGGCGATCCTCGATGAAACCGATTCAGGGTTGGACATCGACGCCCTGCGCATCGTCGCCGGTGGTGTGAATCAGTTGGCCAACGCAGACAACGCCATGTTGTTAATTACCCACTACCAACGCTTGCTTGATGAAATCACCCCGGACTACGTCCATGTGATGGCATCGGGCCGCATCCTTCGGACTGGCGGTCGCGAGTTGGCACTGGAATTAGAACAAACGGGTTACGACTGGGTGGATCAAGAGCTCGCCGCCCAGGGAGTGGCTTAGCCATGGCTGTGTCCACCGGCGAACAGGTGCTGGCACCGGTCCAGCAACGCGGTCAAGAAGCGCTTGGTCGCCTTGGTATGCCGACGCATCGACACGAAGCCTGGCGACTCACCAACCTGGGCCGACTGGAAGCTGTGGCTCGGATGCCGATCAGCAGCGTGGCTTCTGCGTCTGACGCCCCGCCCCGTTTGGATGGCGTTGTGCGCTTGGTGCTTGATGGTGTGAATGACCCTCTGAAGGGTCTGACCTTGCCGGAGGGGCTCACGCCCCTTGAGCCGAAGGAACTGGAGCTTGCTCTGGGCCACACCCTCGATCGCTGCGGATGGTCCGACGACTGGTTGATCGAGTTCAACCATGCTTCCGCTCAACAATTGTTGGCCTTGCGGGTTCGCGGCACGGTTCCGCCCTTGGAAATCACCATGGCGGCAGCATCTGGCCTGATCCCGACACGGGTGTTGCTGGTGGTGGAGGAAAAAGCACAGCTCGAGCTTCTACAAGTGTTTTCGGGACGGGGCGACGCGGCCCATAGTCACCTTTTGGAGGTTCATCTCGGTCAAGAAGCGCAGTTGAACCATGGGGTCTTGGCTTGTGCCGATGGCGTGGCGTCGTTGTTTGCCCAATGTGCCGTCGAGCAAGAGCCCCGCAGTACCTACACCTTCACCTCCGTTGTTCAGGGTTGGTCGTTGGGACGGATCGAGCCAAGGGTGATTCAGGTGGACGGACAAGCCTCCACCACGTTGAAGGGTCTGGCCGTTGCTGATGCTGAGCAGCAACTTGCTGTGCATACATCGGTGTGTTTTGAGGGGCCCGACGGTGAGTTGGACCAGCTCCAAAAGTGCTTGGCGGCAGGGCGCTCCCACACAATTTTCAATGGTGCGATCAATGTGCCGCGCAAGGCGCAGCGCACCAATGCAGCGCAACTCAGTCGGAACCTGTTGCTCTCTGATCGGGCCCGCGTCGATACCAAGCCTGAATTGGAAATCGTGGCGGATGACGTGCGCTGTGCCCATGGCGCCACGGTCTCCCAGCTTCAGGAAGACGAGCTCTTTTACTTACGAAGCCGTGGGATCGGAGCCTCTGATGCTGCGGCGCTGCTATTGCGCGGTGCATGCCAAGAAGTGGTCGAGAAGCTTCCAGAGCATGCGACAGCATGGCGACCGCTGGAACGCGTGCTTAAGGGACTTTCATCATGACCACCCTTCATCCGTCGGCGGCACGATCTGGTGCGTTTTTAGGGGATTTATCGTCACGATTTCGTGCCGATTTTCCAATTCTTGCCCAAAAAACGCCGGATGACCGGCCCCTGATCTATCTCGACCACGCTGCGACCAGTCAAAAGCCGCAGCAGGTGATCGATGCGATGCAGCGTTACTACAGCTGCGATAACGCCAACGTGCATCGGGGTGCCCATCAGCTCAGCGCCCGGGCTACAGAGGCGTTTGAAGCGGCTCGAGCCACGGCAGCTGCCTTTGTTGGTGCCCATAGCTCCCGCGAGATTGTCTTCACCCGCAACGCCAGTGAAGCGATCAATCTTGTGGCCCGCAGTTGGGGTGACTCCACCCTCCGCGAAGGCGATGAGGTGTTGCTCACGGTGATGGAGCACCACAGCAATTTGGTGCCTTGGCAGCTTCTGGCGCAGCGCACCGGTTGTGTGCTGCGCCATGTCGGGCTGACCGAAGATGGACGCTTGGATTTGGAGGATTTCCAAGCCAAGTTGTCGGAGCGCACCCGACTGGTGAGTTTGGTGCACATCAGCAACACATTGGGGTGTTGCAACCCTTTGGAGTCTGTGATCCCCGCGGCCCATGCCGTTGGTGCTTTGGTGTTGGTGGATGCTTGCCAAAGCCTGGCGCATCAGAGCATCGATGTGGTGACCCTTGAAGCCGACTTCTTGGTCGGCTCGTCCCACAAGCTTTGTGGTCCGACGGGAATGGGTTTCCTTTGGGCCCGTGAGTCGTTGCTCGACGCGATGCCTCCGTTTCTTGGCGGCGGCGAAATGATCCAAGACGTCTTTTTGAATCACAGCACTTGGGCTGTGTTGCCCCACAAATTTGAGGCCGGCACTCCCGCCATCGGTGAAGCCGTGGGGATGGGTGCCGCCCTTCGCTATCTGCAGGAGATTGGTCTTGAAGCGATTCAAGCTTGGGAAGCCCAGCTCACCCAGCATCTTTTTGCTCGGTTGCAAGGTATTGATGGGCTGCGGATTCTGGGGCCAACACCTGAGCAGCAACCTGGTCGCGGAGCCCTCGCCACGTTTCTCGTCGAGGGCGTGCATGCCAACGACATCGCTGCCCTAATGGATGCCTCTGGGATTTGTATTCGCAGTGGACATCACTGTTGTCAGCCGTTGCATCGCCTTTATGGGGTCACGGCTTCAGCCCGGGCCAGTCTGAGCTTCACCAGCACCATGGAGGAAATTGATGCTTTCGCTGAGGAGCTCTCCTCCACCGTGACTTTCCTGCGGGAGCACAGCTAGCGCTGTACTCCCGGCTTAGGCCGTAACGGAGATCAGTTCAGGATTGGTGAGCCTGTGCGTTCTGCATAGGCTTCTTCACCATGCTCGTTTACGTCGACACCCATTTGCTCTGCTTCTTCGGGGACGCGGAAGGCCACACCGCATTGACGCAAGGCCAAGGCAATCAACAGGGTTCCCCCCGCAGCCAAGCCATAGGCCACGAGTACAGCTTGAAGTTGCCCAAGCACCAGCGCAAGTCGCCCCTGTTCGGCGAGCACGGCACCAGCTGGATGGCCTTCGATCAGGGCTGAACTGGCGAATACACCGGTGAGCAGCGCCCCAATGGTGCCTCCGACGCCATGGACGGCAAACGTGTCTAAGGAATCGTCGAAGCGCAGATGCACTTTGATTCGAACGGAGGCATAGCAAAGAACAGCGGTGATGGCGCCGATCGCCATGCCAGCGCCAGGTGTCACAAAGCCCGCCGCGGGTGTAACGCCCACAAGTCCTGCGACTGCTCCGGTCGCCATGCCGACAGCAGTGGGTTTGTTATCACGCCATGTTTCCACTAAGGCCCAGGTCACGAGACCTGCAGCTGCTGAAAGATGGGTCGTGGTGAAGGGCAATTCAGCACCAGCAACGGACAGCTGACTGCCACCGTTGAAGCCAAACCAACCGAACCAGAGCAAGCCGGTTCCCAGAATGATTTGGGTCACGTCGTGGGGAGGTCGCCCCGACTGAGGCCACCCCTGACGACGCCCGACGAGCCCCGCTAAGACAAGGGCGGAAACTCCGGAACTTATGTGCACAACAGTGCCACCGGCGAAGTCCAAATCTTTGCCGAGGAAGCCACCTCCCCAAACCATGTGTGCGAGAGGGGCGTAGACCGCCAGGAGCCAGATGGGGGTGAATAGGCACCAGAAGCGGAAGCTGAGCCGTTCCACGAGTGCCCCGGAAATTAAGGCGGGGGTGATGATCGCAAACATGCCCTGAAAAAGGGCGAATGACAGGCCAGGAATGCTGAGGCCATCCCAGGTGCCGGAAAGATTCTCCAGCAAGGCATGGTCCAGCGGGTTGCCGATCACGGCATTCCAGCTTCCACCGTCGCCAAAGGCCAGGCTGAATCCAACGCCGGCCCATGTGAGGGTGGCGATGCCCATCATGACGATGCTCATCCCCATCGTGTTGAGCACGTTGCGGCCTTGGACAAACCCTCCGTAAAAGAAGGCCAGCCCTGGCGTCATCAGGAGCACCATGGCAGAGCTAATCAGAATCAGACTGTTGTCTGATGCAGCGCTGTTGTCTGCGGCATGGGCGGGGAGCAGGGCTGAACCCAGGAGTTGCAATGCAGGAACGCACAGGGCCGCGACGCCCAGACGCCCGAGACGGGATCGCACGAGAATTTTGTATCGGTGACTACTAATTAGAGGGGCAGGCAGCGCAAAGTTGTTCACAGTGAACATTTTGCGCGTCGTGGGGCATGGACGAGTCGTCATCGTCTCTTGTCGAGCAACCGCGTAGGTGTTCTGCTTTCTCTTTGACATCTGTTGGCAAAATGCACTGATTCGCAGGATGTTTCCCTGATCCAGAGCGATTTATTGCGTCTACTTACTGGGATTCATTATTTTTTCGGAGCTTCTGATAGTCCTAGATGAAGTCTGAAGAAGGCTTCAGTGTCCTCAAGCACTTTGATTTGGGTCGCTTGGTTGCGGAAGCCATGGCCTTCATCATCAAAGAGGCGTACCTCCACTGTGATGCCGTTGTGGCGTAGGGCGGCCGCCATCCGCTCGGTTTGCTCCGCTGGCACCACCTTGTCTTGTAGGCCTTGGAAAAACAGCACTGGGCAACGAATGCGTCCAGCGTGTTGCAAGGGAGATCGCTCGTTGTAGATGGAGCGTTCCTCCGGCCAGGCCCCCACAAGACCGTCGAGGTATCGGGCTTCAAAGCGATGGGTGTCTGTCGCCATGGCGGTGAGATCACAGACGGCATAGCGGCAGGCGCCAGCTCGGAACACATCGGTGAAGCAGAGCGCCGCCAGGGTGGTGAATCCCCCTGCGCTTCCCCCTTCGATCGCCACTTGATCGGGATGGGCGTGTCCCGAGGCAATCAATGCCTGGGCCGCGGCGGCGCAGTCGGCCACATCGACGACACCCCAGCCTTGGTTCAACCGTTCCCGATACGCACGTCCGAAACCGGTGGATCCGCCGTAATTCACGTCCACGACACCCCAGCCGCGGCTGGTCCAGTACTGAATCGCCAGGCTGAGGCCGCGGCGGGCCATGGCTGTCGGGCCGCTGTGGCTTTTCACCAGGAGGGGGGCTGGTCCATCCCCGGCACCGAT
>CAXDNN010000054.1:0-13070 GCA_963990675.1 uncultured Synechococcus sp. | reverse complement strand
TAATGATACGGCGACCACCGAGATCTACACCTAAGCCTTCGTCGGCAGCGTCAGATGTGTATAAGAGACAGCAAGTGCATCGCTGTCGGTTTCGGCGAGGTCGATCGCCTGCCCCTCAGGACCACCATTCCCCGGTGCAATCCACACCGTTGTGATCTCTCCGTTGCGGCTCAATGCCCAGGCCAGCGCTTGCTCTCGGCCGCCGCCGCCCACGATGAGAACCCGCCGAAGGGGTGGCAGAGCTTGGGGACGGGTTGATGAGATGGACATGTCCGCGAAAGGAATGGGGCGAGCCCCTTAGGTTTCCTTTGTAGAACGCAGCCTTCCATGGGGTTCGTCCCTCTTCCACTGGTCTTAACGCTGTTCACTGCAGTGACCCCCGCAGCATCACCCCTGCCATGGAGCGATGCGCGCTTTCAAGAGCTCTTGGTGGACGGAACGATCACCACCATGGAGGAGGCTTGTCTGGATCCCAAGGCGGCGGGAACAAAGCTGCGAAAGCAACAGCTTCGCGATCGTTTGCTGGCCATTCACCCCGTTCCAGCGAGCTTTGATCTCACGATGCGCCATGCAGGTGCTTTGTTGACCTGTGGTTCCCCGGAAGGAACAGCCTTGGTGCTGAATCGCTTCAGTCCAGCCCGTGGTGACGAACGTCGTCGCTGGCTGATGCTCCGCTGGCAGGCGGCTGCCGCTGCTCTGGATCATCGGCAAGCCGCTCTAGCGCTGCGGCGCCTCGTCGACGGCAACGTGGCGACCCTCGACGAGATCACCTTGGCGGGCCCCCGCAATGGCCTGGATACGTTGGCTGAGCATGAAGCGTCGCAGGGACGGCCCCAAGCTGCTGCATGGGTTCTTCTTCAAGGTGACTTTCAGGGGGCTGCGGGAGCTCGACGAAGGGGACAAGCGGCGGAGTGGCTTGCCGCTACCGATCCTGAGCAAGCCGATCAGCTTTTGGAGATTGCCCTCGATGAGGCGGCCTCGAACCAGGCCTGGGGCTTGGCTATGGAGTTATTGCAGTTGCAGTTGCGGTTGCAACTTGCAGCTGGTGGTGATGGTGAACGGCCACGCCTGAGGCTGGAACGTTTGGCGGCTCGTTTGGATGATGCGTACACCCTGTTGGAGCTCAACCCGGAGAGCACTCCGCCGCCATCGCTGCGCTCACCGCGGGAGCCGGGAGGCCATGCTGCGGTAGGAGAATCAACGACAGCACCGTCGCTATGACGCCGGATCACGGACCGCTTTTATACGAAGGCAAGGCCAAGCGTGTTTTTGCTTCGGCAAAAAACGATCGGGTTTTGGTCGAATTTAAAAATGATGCGACGGCCTTCAACGCTCAGAAAAAGGCCCAGTTAGACGATAAAGGTCGCCTCAATTGTCAGATCTCCGCCCGTTTATTCGAGTTGCTTGAGCAGCACAACGTGCCAACGCATTACTGCGGCTTGGTGGATGACACCTGGATGCAAGTGCGCCGGGTTGAGATCATTCCGCTTGAAGTGGTTCTTCGCAATGTCGCGACGGGGTCCCTTTGCCGACAGACGCCGATCGCCGAGGGAACAACGCTGGATCCCGCGTTGTTTGATCTCTATTACAAAGACGATGCGCTGGGAGATCCCCTGCTGACCGAGGCCAGAGTGCAGTTGTTGGGGGTGGTGAAGGCGGAGCGTCTGTCAGCAATTGAACAACTGGCCCGCCGTGTGAATGAGATCCTCTGCCCATTTTTTGCTGGTGTCGACCTTCAATTGATCGATTTCAAGCTGGAATTTGGGGTGACACCGGCGGGAGAATTACTGCTGGCTGATGAGATCAGCCCAGACACCTGCCGACTTTGGGACCGTCGACGCACCGATGCGAATGATCGGATTTTGGATAAAGATCGATTCCGTAAGGATCTTGGCGGCGTCATGGAGGCCTACGGGGAGGTCCTTAAACGGGTCCAATCCCAATGCCCGAACCCACGCAACTCCCTGTAAGGTCAGCGGACATTTTTGTGGCTTCGGCCCTCATACCGCTTCGATGACCCGACGTACTCGCCGTTCCTCGGTTGCCATCCGTCGCGGAGTCTTGAGTCTTGTACTGGGTGTTCCCCTACTAAGTCAGCCGCTACAGGCTCAGACCTCAGAAACTGTTGGTGATTCGGCTCCTGAAGGGACGAACGTTGAAATGGTTGAGGGTCAACCTGGGGAGATCGAAGCTCCTGCGGTTGAAACGGTTCAAGTGGAGCAACCACGAGTCCTCATTTCTGAGGTCTCGATCGAAGGACTTGCAGGCCACCCTGAGGAGGATCGTCTGCAGCTGTCTGCCTACGACGCCATGCAAGTGCGTCCTGGTAGTCGGGTCACTCGGGATGAACTTCAGAACGACCTCAACGCGATTCAGGCGACGGGTTGGTTTTCTGATGTTCGAATCGTTCCGGAGAACGGTGCTCTTGGAGTGCGTGTGATTGTGCAGGTGGAGCCATTTCCACCGCTCACAGCTGTGGAGTTGAACCCTGTCTCCGAAGAGTTGCCAGCCACAGTGCTGGAGGAGACCTTCGCGTCGGACTTTGGGCGCACCTTGAACCTGAATGATCTCCAGCAGCGAATGAAAACGCTGCAGGACTGGTTTGCTGCTGAGGGTTACTCATTGGCACGCATTACTGGCCCGGAACGGGTGAGTCCTGATGGTCTGGTGTCGCTGAAGCTCACCCAAGGTCTTGTTGCTGATGTTGAGGTGAAATTCCTCACCAAGGATGGTGATGATGTTGATGAGAATGACAATCCAATCAATGGAAAGACCAGGGATTGGGTTATTACTCGAGAAGTTTCGATCAAGCCGGGAGAAGTATTCAACCGCAACATGCTTGAACGAGATATCAAGCGCTTGTATGGAACGCAGTTGTTCAGTGATATCAAAGTGACGTTGAAGCCTGTGCCTGAGCAGCCGGGTGATGTAGTGCTTATTCTTGGAATTGTTGAACAATCCACAGGTCAGGTGTCTGGTGGATTGGGTTACAGCCAATCTCAGGGGGTTTTTGGCCAAGTCCAGCTTCAAGACACCAATCTGTTTGGTCGAGCCTGGAACATTGGTTTGAATGTGACCTATGGACAGTATGGAGGTTTATCAAACCTCACCTTTACAGATCCATGGATTTACGGTGATAGCCATCGCACTGGATTTCGTGGCTCGCTGTTCTTAAGCCAACAGGTTCCACAAGTGTTCCAAAGTGAAGACAATGGAAATATTCGAACGCTGAAGGACTATGAAGACAATGGCAGCCGGAATGCTTACGAAACTGGTCGTAAATATGCTTTTAGTGATTTCAATAAAGTTCCTGGCTCCGTTAACAAGGCAGAGGATGAGTATCCTAATAAAAGCTGGTTTAAATACGAAGGAGATTCCATCGCACTTCGTAAGGTTGGTGGCAATTTTGCCTTCACACGTCCTCTCAATGGCGGCGATCCGTTTAAAGATGCACCCTGGCGTGTTCTCGCAGGAATGTCGTTTGAGAATGTAAGGCCAATCAACTTTTCTGCCGATTCCCGTCCTTACGGTGTGGCAACTAGAAAGTTAAATAGTGGAAAAGTAAAAAATAAAGACATCATTTGTATTTCCTATAATTGTGCTGATAGTAATTATTTAACCTCATTCCGCTTTGCGGCCACCTATAACTCTTATAACGACCCAACTAACCCAACGAGTGGCAGCTTTTTCACGGCCAGCACTCAGCAATTTATTGGTATCAACGACGATTCTCCAACGTTCAACAAATTACGCACCAGTTATACCCAATTTTTCCCAGTCGATTGGTTGAAACTGCATAAAGGTTGTCGACCCAAGCCCGGTGAAGAGGCTGATTGCCCCCAAGCCATTGGAGTGCAGGTGAAGGCCGGCGCGGCCATCGGTGATATGCCTCCCTACGAAGCGTTTTGCTTGGGTGGCTCCAATTCCATTCGTGGTTGGTACGACTGCGATTTAGCCGTTGGTAAGGCGTTTGGTGAGATCACCCTGGAATATCGCTTCCCGCTGATCAGCATTTTTTCTGGAGAGGTGTTTATGGACGCCGGCACAGACTTTGATACCCAAAAAGATGTTCAAGGCAAGCCTGGATTGCTGCTCAACAAAGATGGTTCCGGTGTTTCTGTAGGTACTGGCGTAATCGTGAAAACACCGGTGGGACCGTTGCGATTAGAAGTTGCCACGAAAGATTTCACGGACGATTACCGCTTCAATCTGGGAATTGGCTGGAAGTTTTAGTGATCAACTGGCCTGAGGATTATTCGGGTGCATGGACGCTTGCTGGCCAAGCCGAGCGTGCTGGTGTCGGTCTTCATAGTGGCCGTTCCTCAGTGGTTCAACTCAAGGGATCGGTGGATCCCGGGTTTTATCTCAGCGTTGAGGGTTATGACCAGCCCTTTCGACTTGCACCCCATCAGGTTCGCGACAGCCAGCTCTGCACCACCCTTGATTTGGGTCCATGCAAGGTGGCCACAGTGGAACATTTACTGGCAGCCCTGGCCGGATGCGGCTTAACCCATGTAGAAATTCAGCTCCAGGGTGATGAAATCCCCCTGTTGGATGGTTCGGCGTTGAACTGGGTTGAAGCGATTGTGGAGGCTGGAATCGAACCAGCTGAAACCCCGCGATTGCCGGCTCCATCGTTGGCTCAACCGCTGATTCGCTCTCGTGGTGGGAGTGTGATTACGGCGATTCCTGCATCAACATTCCGGTTGGTGGGGATTATTGATTTCCCTCAGCGAGCGATTGGCAAGCAGCAGTTGTCCTTGGATCTCACTCCGGAGTTGTTCGTGGAGGAGATTGCCCCCGCACGCACCTTCGGCTTTCGCGATCAAGTTGAACAGCTGCGCTCAGCTGGATTGATTCGGGGTGGTGCCTTGGACAATGCTCTGGTCTGCGATGGTGATCAATGGGTGAACCCGCCGCTTCGTTTTCCAGATGAACCGGTGCGCCATAAGCTTTTAGATCTCATTGGAGATCTGGCCCTCGTGGGCTTTCCCCAAGCTCAGGTCCTCGTTTATCGGGGCTCCCACGGACTCCACACCGATCTCGCTGCTGCCTTGTGACTGATCCCACGCCTTCCGATGTCGTACTGACAAGCGAGCAGATCGCTGGGTTGTTGCCGCACCGCTATCCATTTGCCCTTGTTGACCGGGTGATTGCTTATGAACCGGGGGTTTCGGCCACGGCGATTAAAAACATCACGATGAATGAGCCCCAATTTCAAGGGCATTTCCCAGAACGTCCATTGATGCCTGGAGTGTTGATCGTGGAGGCGATGGCCCAAGTTGGTGGCTTGATCGTGGCCCAAATCCCCGATTTGCCCAAAGGGTTGTTTGTTTTTGCAGGAATCGATGGGGTTCGGTTTCGACGACCGGTGGTTCCTGGTGATCAACTGATCATCCAATGCGAATTGTTGAGCTTGAAACGAAAGCGATTTGGCAAAATCAAAGCTGAGGCCACTGTTCAGGGTGCATTGGTTTGCTCCGGTGAACTGATGTTCTCCTTGGTGGACTGAGGCTGATGACGGTGGAAAGGTCTACCCCACAGATTCATCCCCAAGCGGTGGTTGATCCCAAGGCCGAGCTCGCACCTGGTGTGGTGATCAGTTCTGGCGCTGTGATTGGTCCGCAGGTGGTGATTGGTGATCACACCTGGATCGGCCCCAATGTTGTTTTGGATGGACGGGTCACCTTGGGGAAGAACAACAGAGTTTTCCCTGGTGCTTGTTTGGGGCAAGAACCCCAGGATTTGAAATACCGCGGCGCGAATACGGAGGTAGTGATTGGTGATGGCAACACGCTTCGGGAATTTGTCACGATCAATCGCGCTACAGAAGAGGGTGAGCAAACCCGTCTGGGTGATCGAAACCTTTTGATGGCCTATTGCCATCTCGGCCACAACTGCTTGTTGGGTAATGGAATTGTGATGTCAAATGCCATTCAGGTGGCAGGTCATGTGGTGATTGAAGATCGCGCGGTGATTGGCGGTTGCCTCGGCATTCATCAATTCGTGCATATCGGCGGATTGGCGATGGTGGGTGGGATGACCCGTGTGATTCGCGATATCCCGCCTTATTCCATGGTCGAAGGTCATCCAGGTCGCTTGCGTGGCTTGAATCGGGTTGGTTTGCAGCGGAGTGGACTTGCCGATCGGCATGAAGGCCGTGAACTCAAGCAACTCCAGGACATCTGGAATCTGCTCTATCGCTCTGACTGCGTCATGGCTGAGGCTCTGCAGCAGGCTCGCAGCCAGGAGCTCTTGCCAGCAGCAGACCACCTATGCCGTTTTCTTGAAGCATCGACCGCCAAGGGGCGGCGTGGGCCGACTCCGGCATTGAGTCATCGCTAATGCTGCGTCTGCTCATTAGCACCGGCGAAGTCTCCGGAGATTTGCAGGGCAGCCTGTTGATTCATGCCCTCAAGGCCGAAGCTTTAAGGCGGGGGATCGAATTGGAGATCTTGGCCCTCGGTGGTCCACGGATGAAGGCCGCTGGTGCCGAGTTGATTGCCGATACGGCCCCGATGGGCGCGATCGGTCTTTGGGAAGCCGTTCCGTTGATCGTGCCCACCTTGCGTCTTCAGGCCAAGGTTGATCGCTTACTGGCACAACGACCTCCCGATGCGGCGGTGTTGATCGACTATGTGGGGGCGAACGCCCGGCTGGGCACTCGGCTGCGCAAACTCCGTCCGTTGTTGCCAATCACGTATTACATCGCTCCCCAGGAATGGGCTTGGCGCTTTGGTGATGGCAGCACCACCCAATTGCTTGATTTTACGAATCAGATCCTGGCCATTTTTCCAGCTGAGGCGGAGTTTTATGCCGAGCGTGGAGCGAATGTCACTTGGGTTGGCCATCCCCTCCTGGATAGCTTTCAAGACTTGCCAGAACGGCAGGCATCTCGTCGGGCCCTTGGACTCGATCCCGATGCACCAGTGCTGCTCTTGGTTCCAGCATCACGGCCACAGGAACTGCGCTATTTGATGCCAGCTCTGGCTTGCGCAGCAGCCATGCTTCAGCAGCGTTGCCCTGGCCTACAAGTGTTAGTGCCTGCAGGGTTAGAGCGGTTTGAACAGCCCCTGGCCGAGGCCCTTACGGCAGCAGGAGTTCGGAACGGTCGTGTAATCCCCGCTGCTGATGCCGATGGTGTGAAAAAGCAGCTGGCGGCGGCGGCCGATGTCGCGCTTGGAAAGTCCGGCACCGTGAATTTGGAGCTGGCATTGCAGGGGGTTCCCCAGGTGGTGGGCTATCGGGTGAGCCGTGCCACCGCCTTTGTTGCCAGGCATGTGCTGCGCTTTCAGGTGGACCATATTTCCCCGGTGAATCTTTTGCTCAAGGAGCGCCTGGTTCCAGAATTGCTGCAGGACGAGTTCACGCCTGAGGCGCTGGTGGAGTTGGCTCAACCGTTGTTGAACGATGGCAGTCCAGAACGGACAGAGATGCTTCACGGTTACAGCCGTCTTCGCGCCACGCTGGGGGCGCCTGGCGTCACCACAAGAGCGTCTCAGGCGATCTTTGATCAATTGATGTGATGGCTCGAGTGATCGGCGTACTGCTCACTGTCCTATTGGTGTTTGGAGGGTCGCAGTCCGTTGCGGCGGCTGAACAAACGGCAGTTTTTGCTGGGGGATGTTTCTGGTGTCTAGAACACGATTTGGAACACCTGCCTGGGGTGATTGATGCGATCAGTGGCTATAGCGGCGGCCATGTGGATCAGCCCACCTACCGCCAGGTCAGCGGTGAAGACACAGGCCATCAGGAGGCGGTACAAGTGCGCTTCGATCCGGCAGTGATCTCCTACAGCACTTTGTTGCGGAGCTACTGGCGCAACGTGGATCCTTTTGATGGTGGCGGTCAATTCTGCGATCGCGGTGACTCCTACCGACCCGTGATCTTCACCGCTGATGCCGCCCAGGCGAAAGCTGCCGAGTCGAGCGCGGAGGCTGCCGCTCAAGATTTAGGCCGACCGCGTTCTGCAATCAAAGTGGAACTTCGTGCTTCCGCTCCGTTTTGGCCCGCGGAGCAATATCACCAGAATTACGCCGAGCTCAACGACCTGAAGTATTCGTTTTATCGATTTAGTTGTGGCCGTGATCGCCGCTTGGATGCCGTTTGGGGTGCGCAAGCCAGGACTGGGCAAACCTGGCAGAAAGCTACCGAATTGGAATGAAATCCTTAAGAAAACCGGCCCTTTCCTTTTTCAGGCATTAAATAATTACGTTCTCAGTTTTTCATTGTTTTCTCAGTGAAGATGCGGGTTGTCCGCTATCGACGTTCCTGGGAAACATGTTTACCATCAGGTTCGGAAGGAGGGAGATGTATGTATCTGCTGACCGTTAAGGATGGTCTTGGTACTCGCCACATTGGACCGTATCCATCCCCGAAGCATGCTTCGGACGATTTGGATCGCATATTGGAGTCGTGCTCAGATCGCGCCCGTTGGCAGATCCATGCCTTGGAAATGCCGGAGCGTGTCGGACGAGAACTTCACGCCATGGCCTCTTGATTAGGGACGTTTGCGTCCTGGAAATCCACGGGTAAGACCGCTTTCCACCATCAGTCCAATGCCTGCATTGATGCAGATCAAGCTGAGGGTCCCATACCAAAACCAAGGCCCGCCGTCTTGCCCGAGCATTTGAACGACCTTGCGGCTGACCGCTTCTCCAAAGAGGCACAGGCCAATCGGGAGTAGTAAAACTCCCAATTGCGCCTTCAGGTACCAGCGGATTGGTGATGAGCTCATGCCTGTGCGCACACCCAGTTCACCAAGGTGCGGACGCCGTAGCCGGTCGCTCCGGCTGGGTTTACCCCTTTGCCTTTATCGCTCCAAACGGGTCCAGCGATATCAATGTGTGCCCAAGCTGTGTCTTGGCTGACGAATTCCTTGAGGAATAGGGCTGCGGTGATCGATCCCCCGGGTCTGGGTCCGGTGTTTTTCATGTCGGCCAGAAGGGACTTCAGCCCTTTTTTGTAGGACTGGCGCAGTGGCATGCGCCAAAGCCCTTCTCCGCCCGCGTCGGCAGCTGTGTTGAGAGCTTCAGCGAGGGGTTCGTTGTTGGACCAAAATCCCGCCATTTCATCGCCAAGTGCGACAACGCAGGCCCCGGTCAGGGTGGCTAGGTCCACCACGGCATCGGGCTTCTGCTCGCAGGCATAGAGCAGAGCATCGGCGAGAGTTAGTCGCCCTTCCGCATCGGTGTTGTTGATCTCAATCGTTGTGCCATTGGCGGCCGTCACAATGTCACCGGGGTGAACTGCGGAGCCATTCACCATGTTTTCGCAGGAGGCCACCACCATGTGCACCTCCACTCCGGCGGGCTTTAGTTCTCCGATGGAACGCATCGCGCCGAGCACCGATGCACTGCCGCCCATATCGAATTTCATCATGTCGATTTGAGCGCCCCCCACTTTGAGGTTGTAACCACCGGAATCAAAGGTGAGGCCTTTGCCCACGAGGGCGAGGCGACGCTTCACCGCTCCTTCCGGGCGATAAATCAAGTGAATGAATTTGGGTGGAAGATCCGACCCCTGGCTCACCGCGAGAAACGCCCCCATGCCACGGGCTTCACAATCGGCTCGCTCGAGGATGGTGAGCTCAAGGCCGTAGTCGCGGGCCAGCGTAGTTGCGGTTTCCGCTAAGGCTGCAGGGGTGACGTAGTTGGGTGGAGCCGCCACGAGTTCGCGGGCCAACTCAACGCCGGCGCAAGTGGCATTAACGGGTTCGAGGCCAGCGGCGGCAGATGTAGGTAAGCCAATGAGCTCAAGGGCCGTGGGGATGCGACGCTCCTCAGGCTCCTTCTGGAAGCGTTGATCGGCATAAAGCGAGAGACGAACGGCTTCGGCACTAATACGGGCGGCATGCTCTGGATTATGCGAATTCCAGGGCAGCTGAAGACCCAAGCATCCCTGACAACCAATTGAAGCCTGCGCAGCGGCCGCCGCCGCCGCCCTGAGCCCGTCGAGATCGATCGCATCAGAATCACCAAGACCAATCAGCACGAGCCGCTGTGGGTTGCCATCGACCAATGGATGCAGCACCAGCTTTTGGCCCGTTTTGCCTTCAAAGGCCTGCTGGATGAGGGCGTTGCTCACGCCTGGGAAGCGACGCTCAAGGTGCACCGCCGTCGTGGACGGATCTCCCTTGGCTAGCCCCACAACCAGTACATCGCCGCTCCACTCCTTGACGTTGGTGGATGAGATGGAGAGCCGCATGGGCTGGCGCCGGGTCAAACCACGAGCGTAGCGATCCCTCTAGACAACTAGAGATCAGCGGTGAATGGTGTGGCCCAGCGCTGTCGTGTTTCCTTATTAAAGGGTGGATTCCAGTGCTGAATGAGCTGTTGTTCGAGCCTGCGGCGCTCCCGCGTGTCCGTCGGGACGTCGGTGTAGAAGCGAATGCTGAGTTGATGGGCCATTTGGCAGCGTTGGAGGGCTTCGCCATAGGCAGAGAGATAGGTCTTGCAATCGTGCTCGCCTTTCCAGCGCCGATCGGCGGCTTTGGTTTCCCCCACGTACAGCAGCAGTGGATGGTCAAGGTGGGGAGGGCGGTCCAGCACGAAATAGATGGCGGCTCCGCGATGGGGGCTTTCAGCCCAGCGCCAGAAACTCAATGGGAGTGGGGTGAGCGCGAGTGGATCGATGGCAGTTGGATCGATGGCTGTTGGGTCGATGGAAGTAGCGGCATCAGCACCGTTGCCGCCCAATAAATCGCCTTGACCCGAGCCACAGACGTCGCGGCGAAAACGTGGCGACTGAAAGTTGTGGAGTCGCTGCTGCCAGGCATGCATTTGATCCGCAGTGATCGGCAGATCAGGAGTGGGTGTTGACCCCAGCGGAACGCCCGAGAACAAATCGCCTTGCATGACTTCAACCGCGGGGCGGGAGCGACGGACCTGCCCGTCGCTGGCCGAAGGACACGCGACCAATCAAAGCCTCCACGCTGCTGGCCGGAAGGCAGAGCCGCTCTTGCAGGTCGGCTAGATCACGGAACCCGCGCAGGCGTCGCTCCCGCAGTAGCCCATGGATGCGTTGGTCTGGCCAAGCCAGGGATGTGAGTTCTGCGGAACTGGCGTTGTTCAGATCGATGCAGCTCTCTACCGGTTGGAGCGGCGCATCGCCATACCAGTGGAAAACGAGGTGGGGAGCCCAGAGCTGGGCGAGATCGGTTGGAAGGTCGAGCAGGCGAAATAGGTCGTCAGCGGCAGCGAATTGAACCCCCCCGCGCTGCAGTCGTACAAGTAGATCGGCCATGTCGTCGGTGCAGCCGGGCAGTTCTCGCCACTGCTGTTGGCTGCCGCGGTTCACGTCCAGGAACCAGTTGCTCGGAAGAGTTGTTTCGGGTTGTCGCTGCGAACGATTTGGTGTGGACGATGGCCGTGCAGGCGGCAATTGTCCGGTGGCTTGCAGCACACGTCTGGCCAGCGGATCTAACCAGTGGCTGCGGGGCATTTCGCATAACGGACGTTGGCGAACCTTAACGACATGCCCTGTCGGTTGCTATTGAAAGTCTTTAACGATGGCTTCACAGCCGCCCTGATCGTTGATGTAGCGCTTCATTAGATCTTCAAAGCCAGGGCTGTTGTTCACCATGCGGCGCTGTTGTTGAGTCACCTGTTTGGCGTCGAGGAAACGGTTGGCCAACGAGAGGGCTTGTTCGGCCCCCATCGTTCCCGTCTGAATGAGACATTTGGCGTTCGCTTGGGCAATGGTGACTAAGGCAGTGGTGCGTTCTGACTGCGCAGCGGCGACGCTTGATCCAAGCCCAAGCAGGGTCCAACCGATCAACACAACGGCAACGGTGGATGGAGAGCGCTTCATCGATGACCGGGTGGAGTAGTCCATGTGTGGTTGTTGTTTTGGACTTTTGATGTTGAGGACTTGATCCTGTGGGCTGTGATTGTGATCCTTTGGAGGGATTGGTGTCAGATCGGGTCAGTGATCGGTTCTGTTGTGCCAGCGGGGAATGGGAGCGGGAGGGTCCACCAAGTTGTGTTGGAAGGCAATCAGTACGGCTTGGGTTCGATCCCGGGCCCCAAGTTTGCGCAGAAGACTGGTCACAGCGTGTTTGATCGTGTCGATGGCGAGATGCAGTTGGTCAGCAATCTCTTGATTGCTGAGTCCTCGGCAGAGACCCCGTAAAACATCTTCCTCTCGCAGGCTGAGGACATCGCTTAGGGCTGGTGCGGCGTCATGGCTGGTGCGGCGACGGCTGTGCTGACACACCCCTGTAATGGTCGGGTCCATGTGGATCCCATCGCTATCCATGGCTTGGAGAACGCTGAGCACGCCGCCATCGCCAAGGCGTTCACGGCTGCATAGGCCCTCACAGCCAGAGGCGATCGCTGCATCAATGGTGCTGAGTAGGGGGCGCTGAATCAACATCAAGCAGCGCAGTTGTGGATGCTGGGCTTTTGCTGCGGCAACTAAGGCTGGACCTGAGCCGCTCTCGAGCAAATCGGTACAGACCAAGAGTTGAACGTGGTTCGCCGTGAGGCAGTTGAGCGCATCTTGCTCACTGGTGGCAGCGCCGACCAAGGGGCCAATCCCCTCAAATAAATGCGTTAAGGCCGTAATTAACACTCGGTCTGCACTCGCGATCACCGTGCGGCGGTCGCTCAGAACTGGAAGGCTGCGTGTTCTGATCTCACGCATGAGTGGTATTTGCGCGGTGAGGTTCACTCGGAGAAATGATGGTCACTTCGGGAATCGTGTCCATGGGGTGAACCCGCACTGCCAACGACCACAGGAAGTCTGCAGAATTTCCGTTAAAGAATGACATTTCGAAGCGATGGCCTTCTTCGATTCCGACATCGTCCAAGACGAGGCCAAGCGCCTGTTTGGCGACTACCAGCAGCTGATGCAGTTGGGCAGTGAGTACGGCAAATTTGATCGCGAGGGCAAAAAGAAATTCATCGAGACGATGGAGGAGCTCATGGGTCGCTATCGCGTCTTCATGAAGCGATTCGAGCTGTCAGAAGATTTCCAGGCCAAGCTCACGGTGGAGCAGCTGTCTCTTATACACATCTGACGCTGCCGACGAAGGCTTAGGTGTAGATCTCGGTGGTCGCCGTATCATT
>CAXDNN010000053.1:0-13118 GCA_963990675.1 uncultured Synechococcus sp. | reverse complement strand
TAGTCTCGTGGGCTCGGAGATGTGTATAAGAGACAGCTTCATGAAAGATGACCCCACCAAAACGATTGGCGAGGACAACTGGCATTTGACCGGCATCCACATAATCAGCACGAAGCATCGTTCCTGCGCTTTCACACACTTCTGCTGCACTGGTCTGCACATTCCATTGCAGAAGATCATCGGGTCGGTCTGTGCTGCCGTAACGACGACCAACGCTGGATCGATCATCGCCATCAGCCGCTAAGACCGACAGGCCCGTGGACTGATGAAGTCGTATATCACGCGCAAACGTACCGTCAGACGCTGCAACCAGAACCTCTTGCCAATCCCGTGCGTAGCTTCCACGACGAACCTGAAGATATTGCCCGAGTCGGTCGAGCTCACTTGTGCCTTCTAACAGTCGCTGACTAGCACTCACCAAAGTCGGACAGCGACTCAACCAGTCGTTCTTGGTCGCACCATGGTCGATGAGCGTCTTCAATCCATTGAAACGATCTCCACTGTTCGAGAGCGAATGCACATCCAGCCCAAGCATGGCCAATGCTTGATCGAGGGCGCGTGTTAGTCCTTCTTGGGTTAAGTCATTCGTGCTGACAAATCCATCTCTACCCTCACGAAAAACACGCAACCCTGCACCCTTGGCAAATGAGGGATTCACGCTGGTGATTTGATCCTGTTCGGCTAAGACACCGACATGATTGGTACGTTCAAGAAACACCTCAACTAGGTCTGCTCCAGCTCCAGCACCGCGGTTTAGAAGGGTCTCGAGAAGATCCTTCCACTGGTTCGAAAAAACGTCAGTCAATTGATTGGAGTAATGGTGCCAAAAACGGAGGTATCAGCGCACTGCGGGCTGATATTTAGAGCTATCAATGGCAGGCATCAAGAAAAGCTTTGCCATTTCGGCACCATTGGCAACCCAGTAGGGTAGTTTACGAATCAATTTTATTGGTGCTGGTGAACCACTTGCGTCGGCAGCATTAAGAGCTGCATTGTTATTCACCAAACGTTCAAGTCGAACCCAAAACTTCTCGTTGTTCACATCTAAAACGACTGGAAATACCCTTGCTGAGGTGTCATTCGTTTTTTCAATGACCATTTTGTCGTAGGTACGAGCATCGAGGCCCAGTGATTCATAGAACTCTTTCCGTGCAACATCCCTGACGTACATCGTTGCGAAGACAGCCAGCAAGAAGAATCGGCACCACAATTTGGCAATTGGGCCGCGAACGGTGTCGGGCTGAGCCTTCATCAGTGCGTCAAAGAAATCCCCATGACGGTTTTCGTCTTGGCACCAATTTTCGAAGAAATTAAATATTGGGAAAATTTTGCTGTCTGGATTCTTTTCCAGATGACGAAAAATAGCGATATAACGCCAATATCCAATTTTTTCAGAAAGGTATGTGGCGTAAAAAATAAACTTTGGCTTAAAGAAGGTGTAATTCTTGCTGGCTGTTAAAAATCCAAGGTCGAGTTGCATTCCAAAATCGCTCATGGATTTGTTGAGGAATCCTGCATGGCGGGCCTCATCACGAGCCATGTGTCCAAAACACTCCGCAAGTAATGGATTGGTTTTCTTAATTCGACGGCTCAATTCTTTATAGAGCAGGAAGCCAGAGAACTCAGACGTGCAACTTTGCTCTAGAAATTCAACGAAAACTTTACGTGTTTCAGGATCAAGTTTGTCGGCAGCACCATCAAATTCATCATTCCGCACGAAATGGTGACGGTTGTAATCTTTGCGAAATTCTTCGCAGATAGCTTCCAACTCAGCTTCGTTGGGACGCAAGTCCATGGCCGCCATGGCCTCGAAATCTGTGGTGTAGAACCGTGGCGTCAGGATTGTGTCCTTGACGGGATCCTTGGTGGAAACGGCACTTTCGGCCGTCTGGTTAGCCACAGCGGTTGGAGGGACCATCGGCTCCGATATCGCGATCTTCCCAATGTAGGCGTGTCAGTGCATGAAGGGGGTGGTCGTGACTTGCGACTTAATTACCCCCCAACCACTTCTGGCCGTTTAACCGTTGCAACAGACGGGAGACGAGCAATGGCAGGGACATACGCTTCTCGTCAATCAAGAAGCTCTCCAACAGGGTGGGTTCACTACCGGGATCGGCCAGGGCGATCACCTTTCCACTATTGATGTCTTCCTTGGCAAAACAAAGCCAAAACCGGCGCCCACCGGGAAGATCACCCACCACCATCGGACAACGACCGCCAACAACGGGTCGTTCACCATCGATGCGCTCAAGTCGATCAGCCGTGATTCCATTTTCCGACAACTGTTTCACCACCGCAGGCAAAAACAAGGTGTCGATGAACTCCGGGAAGGGTTTGTCCTCCGGTTTCGGTGGTTTTGGCTTGGCAGCTGGTTTGTTTGCTGGCGCTTCGCTCACCGGATCGTGATCACTGCGGTAACTGTACGCAAATCCACTGACCCACTACCAGTCGCGATTTGGATCATCTCCCCAATCAGACGCTTGATTGTCGATGGAATCTTGGGCGATGCGTTCTGAAACTGTTCGCGAGACCTCCTCTCTGACGGTTGGAACGGATTCCAGATCGGTTGACTGGCTTGACACCTGATCTGGAACCCCACGTTTGATGACGCGATAGGACACGGCCACTGTTGGAGCTGGATCCCGAAGATCCCGTTGCGGCGGAGCCGCAACGGGATCGCGCTGGTGAGCATCATCTTGCTGCCAATTGGATGGTTGCGGAGGCTCGTAAGAGCGATGCAGTCGCCGTCGGAGAGGCTGCTGAGTTGGCACGATCAATAGTGCCGTCGTAGCGGCAAGGGCAGCTGCACCGGTTGCAGAAAGAGCCGTCCAAACGCCTAGTGGAGCTTCTGGAGACGACCAGCCCAATAAGTAAAGACGCGTTGGTTCTCCGCGATGGAATGCCGACAGCACAAGAACCGCCCCCAAGGGAAGCAAACACGGGATCAGCAAAATTCGCTGGAAAAGCGTCATTGGAGTGGGCCGGTCCAACGCTGAAGTGGAGCTAAGTCTTCATCAAGGCCATCGAAAAGACGAATCACTAAAAAATCCACCATGTCGTCCAACGATGTTGGTTGGGTGTACCAAGCCGGGGTTGGTGGTGCAATGGTGGCGCCGGCTTCGGCTAAGGCGGTGAGATTTCGTAAGTGAATGAGATTCCAAGGAGTCTCTCGTGGAGCAATCACAAGGGGGCGCCGTTCTTTCAGATGAACATCGGCGCATCGTTCAATTAAATCCGTAGCAATGCCAGCATTAATCCGTCCAACAGTTCCCATGCTGCAAGGAACAATCACCATCGCTTTCGTTCGATAACTCCCACTGGCGATCGATGAACTTTGATCATTCCATCGATGGCAGATGAGTTCGCCAGCTTCAACCTTCAGTCGATCTCGCCAAAAAGGGATCTGATGTTCTGGATCGACGGGAATCGAGAGTCCTTGCTCAGCACGAAACACTTCATGGGCGCCTCGGCTCAACACCAAATGGACTTTCCGATCGTTGGCTAGAAGGAGCTGTAGAGATCGTTCGGCAAGCGGTTGTGCCGATGCTCCAGTAACAGCAAGTACATATGGATGCATGGATTATTGATCACTCAATGTGACGGATACGGACTGGGGTGCTTCAACTTGATCCTGGGTATCATCGACGTTCACAGGATTCACCTCAAGATCAATTTGATTACGTAAAACATCCACCTTGATCACCCGAACTTGAACAGTATCTCCAAGTTGATAGACGCGTTTATTTTTGCGACCTACGAGCCGATTTTGGCGTGAACGATATTCATACCAATCGTCATTCAATGAGCTGACATGGACCAAACCCTCCACACGACTTTCCCCAACTTCGACAAAGAATCCATAGCTTTGAACTCCACTGATTCGACCTTCTGTTGTCAAACCCACCAGAGGTTGTGCGGCGCGCGCCTGAACCATCGACAACAAATCTTTTTCAAGTTCAAGCACTTGGCGCCGGCGCCCATTCAGGCGCTGGACCAGACGATCGCTAACCAACAACTTAAGTTTCTCGCTTTGACTTCCAGTAAATAAAGCCCAACTGAGATCTTGTTCGCAACCTTGACGGCCAAGCAAGAGTCGTTCTTTTTGGCGAACTGTTGGGCGATCTTTACCGTCCTGGAGCAAAGACACCAAGATTTGTTGATTCACGAGATGCGCATAACTCAGCGTGGCGCAACACCAGGGCGCTGAGGGAGTTTTTTGGACTGTCTTGCCGGAGGCGTTGCCAGAATCAGCTACAAATTCTTCGGACGATGATTGCTCTGCATCTGGAGCTTCAGCCGTTGGGAGAACAGCCGTAAAATTGAGACTGGGCAACGCATGGCTGAGTTGTTGTTCCAGCACCCGTCGATGGGGTGAATCAGTAAAGACTCCGATCAACTCCTGCGCAGAAGGACTCCCTTCCTCATCCAATTCCAAGGGCAATTCAAGCGCAATCGCGCTTTTCGCCACATCGGTGAGCGTTGAAGGATCTGGATCTCCTGTTTGAGTTGTGATGCCTGGAAGATTGAGTGCTTCTCGATGAAGTTGCCAAGCTCGATCTGCAGCGCGAATCAGGGGCTGAAGGAGTGACTGGGGATCTGACGTCACTGGTGCATCAATCCAGCGATGACGCAAGCCACTCGGATCTGCCCAGCGCAAATCAGCCAGACTCTCTAATTGCGGTGGACATAGATCCAACTGAACGAAGCCTTGTGCCTGCTCATGCTTCCTCAAGCAACTTTCACAAAAGCGAAGCGTTTCTAACTGACCTAAATAATCTTTGATCCCTTTAAGCGCAGCCGGAATGCTGCGCGATTTCGGTTTACGTTCATTCAGTGCTTTCAGTTGTGCAACGCCGACGCAGGCCACTGGCTTCACCGTTGAAAGACTGAACTCCCAATTCGTGATATCACCCTCCTGAGACACATCCATCCGCACCGTCACGGCTTCGGACACTTCACCAGGAATGAAATTAGTGATGGTGTTGAGCGAGGGTTGGAGCAGTGGCTGCCAATTTTCTCCAAGACAAAGCGCTTCCATCCGATCCCTTAACCAGAGGTCCAGGGCATTGCTCCCCATGACGCGTTCTGCCACAGCAGGTGCATGCAGCCAAAGTCGACAACCTCCATCACGAGCTTCCACATGGACAGCAGGAAGCCCCGGTGCACTGGAATCAGTCCAACTCCTCAACAACAAGGCGGGCTGATCTGTGAAGTCGCTTCGACCTTTCGCTGCTGGCACCTTGCCAGAGCCGCGGGGTGGCGAGGGACGCTGGTGTAGTCCTGCTTTCGTTAGGAGAAGATCACGATCTGCTGCAGGGCCGCCGTTGAGAGGCAGTGGACGGACCACTTGACCGAATGCCGGATGTTGAGCAATCGGATAGCGATCCACCAGAACTTCCACCACCGCATTGGGCTCCTCGTTCGACACATGTTCCGCAGCTGCATCTGGCAGTTGGATGGTGGTGAGCATCCGATCGTCCAGCGGAACGGCAAATAATTGATCGTCTCGACGCTCAACCTGTCCAAGAAGTGATGTGGTGGAACGCTCTAAAATGCACTGAACTCCTCCTTCTGGAGAACGGCGACGCCCACCCTCGCGGGTAATCCTTACAAGAACGCGATCGCCGTTCCAGGCATGATTGAGTTGATGATCACGGATATAAATATCGTCCCCACCGTCATCTCGAATCGCAAAACAAAATCCCTTACTGCTACATCGAAGTCGCGCATCAATGAAGTCGTTGTTTCGAGTTCGCGCCACAACATCTCCATCACCGCGAGTCAGAACCCCCATTTTCGAAAGGGCATCAATCGCGATGTCCAAGGATTGCTTATCTGATTTGTTCGTCAGCTTCAGAATTTTGGCGACGACAGCTGTCTCAACCGAATCGTTGGAGGACAGCTGGTCGAGCAGATCGGCGACCGTGAATTTCATCGAAATGGAGGCAGAAACCGGCTAACAGAACCGGGGGGAAGGATGGAGCGGCTGACGCGTTCGTCAAACCTGCAGAGAACTCCAACCTTGCGCCGAGTTTAAGAGCTCGATGGATCGGTTTCGTCTGATTCCTTCGCTTGATGTCCCAGTAACGGCAAAAGAAGGCGAAATCCGATCACTAAAAAGCCAAGGGACGCGACGAGTTGCAGGACATCACTCGGAATCACTGTGGCGACAGAACCACCCGCAAGCGCCCCCAACAGACTCGCTAAGACAAGAGCGGATGACGAACCAAGAAACACCGCCAGTGGACGATCCGATGTGCCACTGATCGCGACCGTTGCAAGCTGGGTTTTATCACCAAGTTCTGCGAGAAAAACGGTGACAAATGTGGAGATGAGAAGTGCAAAATCCATGGTTTAAGCCTGGGATCCGATGACAATGAGAGATCGGCTGGCTTGGAGTCCGAGCCACAGACCGAGGCAAACCATCAGAACGCCTGCCATGAGTTCGAGGCGTTCTGGGGGGAGGGTTTTGGCAAGCCATTGCCCCACCAAGACACCAACAAGGCTTGAACAGATCAAGGCAAGCGCTGCACCCAGAAAAACGAGGCCAGGCGAGCCGGATTGAGCCGACAACAGAAGGGTGGCGAGTTGAGTTTTGTCGCCAAGTTCGGCAAGAAAAACAGTGGTGAAGGTGCTGAATAAAACAGCAACAAAGCCAGGACGTCTAGAAGCCATTTCACCTGGCTCATTCATTGCGGTCACCTTCCGATCGTTGGGCACGATTGAACCTTCGCATTACGCCACTCCGTCCGCCGTAGGTGGCGCGGATTTGTTGTCGGCAACAAGCAATGGCAAATGAATCGAGGTGATCAGGAGGAACATCAAACAACGCTCCCAACTCACTGACGCGACAAAAATCAGGACGCTCCGAATAAATGGTGCAGCGTTGGCCCCCACTGTCGTAGTGAATGCACCATCCATCATCTCCAACCATGGACAAATAGGTCGTTCGCTGATCTTCGCTCAGAGCCGCAAGTGCTTCACCACGTTCTTCCGGACAAAGCCTGCAGCAGGCTCCGCACTGATGGATGCAGCGCCAAGAGGGGGATTGCTTGTTCATGGGTGTGGCTGTGACAAGCCATCACAGTCAAAATTAAAGAGTGGTCGGCTTCGGTCCAATGCCCCGTAGCCTGGTGCTACACCTGTCATTGGAACGCACGCATTCGCCATGGGCTTCGATTTCCACCTGATCGCTAACTTCGCCGCCCTCGCCCTCATCGCTCTTGCAGGTCCTGCGGTTGTCTTCATCCTCTTCTATCGCCGAGGAGCGCTCTGAACAACGTTGGGGTTAAGGACGAAGGCCTAGGCCTAGAACAGCCTCTTCCAGCAACTGAATCACCCTTGCATCTTTGGCAAGCGCATCGTTACTAACGATCGAATCACCGTTGTCGATTGCGGCTTGCAGCGTTAGCCCGTCGCTGTTGGTGAGGATGAATTCTGAGCTTGAAATCTGCTTTGCCACGTACTTTCTACGGCCCCGTTGCAACATCACGGCGTCGCTATGAACCCGGATGGCCTTGAGTTCCAGCTGGAGTCTTTGCTCCCCTTGCCAGCGATTCACACTGATGCGGTAGGCCACATCACATTGATCCGGAACATGGTTCGCGGGATCCCAGCGCCAGGCAATCGCTCTGCGTTCCGTTTCTCCTTGACGCAACCTCAGAGCTAGATGTCCACCCTTCAAGTCACGCCTCTCTTCAACGCTGCAGTTCCTCGACCAGAACAGGGGAACTTCATGACCAATGCCAAATGGGGCTAGTGATTGCAAGGCTTTCCATAGATCCCAATTCACTTCATCCAACCGGAGCAGTGCATCCGGTTGGATTGGTAAACCCTTGCCTTGTTGTTTCAACCAAGAATCAGCTTGATCACACAGCTGTTCATGGAGTGGATGGACATTCTCGGCTCGGACCGTGAATCCTCCTGCTGCCGGATGTCCACCAAAGCGTTCTAAGAGCGTGGCGCATTGATTTAACGCTTGGTCAACGGCAAAACCACGAGGCGATCGAACCGAAGCGCGCATCAACCCCTCTCCATCACCGGCAAGAAGGGCAGCCGGTCGGTGATAACGCTCTACCAGCCGAGCAGCAACAATGCCGATCACCCCATGGTGCCAATGGCTCTGGGCTAAAAGAAGAAAAGATGGCAACTGATCCGCTGAATCGGCTTCAACCAAAGCAACAGCCTCTGCCTCAATGGCATCGCACAGATCACGCCGTTGACGGTTGAAATCATCACAACGTCTGGCCAAGGCCATCGCTGTTGCTGGTTCAGCAGCCGTCAACAAATCAACAACGAGCCGGGGTTCCCCCAAGCGTCCAACCGCATTGATGCGTGGGGCGAGCTGAAACCCAATGTCGTCTGCGGTGAGTGGGTGCTCTCCCAACCCCGCAAGCCGTTGGAGTGCCTGTAATCCGCAGCATTCGGTGCGATGTAGTTGATCGAGTCCCTCCAACAACCATGCACGATTGGCACCGATGAGAGGAGCCATATCGGCAACTGTGCCAACGCAGAAGAGGTCTCGGGCTGAGCAAATCGCTTCAGGTTGGTTCAGTTGTTCAGCAACGGCTCGCGCCAAGACGTAGGCCAATCCCACGCCTGCTAGGCCGCGATAGGGCGAACCATCAGGCGTTGTTGCCGGGTGGATCAAGGCTGTCATCGGTGCTGGTTTGTCTGGAATGGTGTGGTGATCCGTCACGATCACTTCCATCCCCAACTCAGCGGCCCGTCGAAGTGCAGCCGACGCTGCCACCCCGTTATCCACGGTGACGAGGATTTGAACGCCATCGCGGTGCTGTCGATCAACCATGGACGGATTGAGTCCATAGCCCTCTTCCATGCGAGAGGGGATCGCTGCCCTTGGGGCAGCTCCAAGGGGTGCCAGGGCGCGCAACAGCAACGCGGTACTCGTCATACCATCAGCGTCGTAGTCACCGCAGATCGCAACGGTTTCATTGTTCTGACACGCTTTAACCAAGCGGTTCGTTGCTTTGTTCAGATCGGGAAAATGAAGTTCTGCCTCTGGCAGTGACGTCGGAATCAGAAATTGTTTGGCGTCTTCCACGCAACGAAATCCACGTCGTCGCAATAGGGCACGAAGCGGTAAGGGGAGTTCCAGACCCGGCAAAGGGTCTGGATCAACCACTGCTGGTAAGGACCAGCACCAAGTCGGGGGATCTACTGGCAACGGTGCGCTGGCCCTGGGCAGGATGATTGCTGCATTGTGCCCTCGGCTTCGCGATCGATGACTGCTCTGAGAGCTGTGTTCTGGGATGTAGACGGCACCCTCGCGGACACGGAGATGGAGGGACATCGCCCAGCTTTTAATCAAGCCTTTCGTGATTTAGGGCTGCCATTCCATTGGAACCAGGAGTTGTATTCCGAACTTTTATCCATTGCCGGAGGCATTCCTCGTGTTGTGATCTATGCGAAGGATCAAGGAATCAGCCTCACAGAACGTCAGTTGAACCGTTTGCGTGATGTGAAACGCGAGCATTACTTTTCCCGCGTTCGTGAGGGCCATGTGCCGTGGCGACCAGGTGTTGTTCGCTTGGTGAACGAATTGCATCACCACGACGTCCAGCAATGGATCGTGACCTCCAGTGGAGCCCCATCTGTTCAGGCACTCCTTGACCAGGCCAAAGGAACCCTGCCAATGTTTGATGGCGTGGTGACATCCGACGATGTCGCGACAGGGAAACCCAGTCCAGACGGCTACCGCTTAGCGCTCAAGCGCAGTGGGTTTGCCCCGAGTTGTGGCTTGGCGATGGAAGATTCAGCCGTCGGGCTGAAGGCGGCAACAGCGGCTGGCTTGCCGTGTCTGCTGACCCCTTCGCCTTGGGATCGTGAGCTTGGAGAGACAAGCCATCTCGCCACTGCCGTTCTGAATCACCTTGGAGACCAGAACAATCCATCAAGGCTTCAGGCAGGCCCCCCTTGCCTAGACGGCATGGTGACGCTGAACTATATGCAGTCTTTGATGGCTCACTCCTGCCCATGAGCACGCTGCAGCGCACTCGTTTGGCGGGACTTCAGCGCAAAGCATCCCAACAATTTCAAGCCTCTTTTGCCGGACCTTGGTGGAGCAGAAGTTCTCGAATTCTGTTGCTACTTGCTGGTTTTTTTATCGGTAGCAATCTCACCGTTCACCTTGACAACGCCACTGGTGCTCGAACATTTAGTGCTTTTTTTGCGTTGGTCGCTTGTGAATTGCTCATCATCATGCGGCGACGATCTCCCTGGTTGGATTATCTGAGATTGGGATTCGTCTACGCCATTGTGTTGGAGGCTTTCAAGGTTGGATCCTGACGGCCTTCAACGCATCCCTTTCGATGATCAGCACAGGTTGCTGACCTTTCTCGGGATCGAAGACCCTGACGAGTGGCGGCAGTCCTGGAATCGTCAAAGCATCAATCTTGGTCTCAATGCTTGGCATCCAAACAGCAGTGCGGATTGGCTCTGGTCCCTCGGACTTCCCCTGTTAAGCCTGGCCCGCAGGGAGCCCCCCAAAAAACGTTTAATTGGCTTGAGCGCACTTCCAGGTTGCGGGAAGTCCAGCTTGGGGACCTGGCTTGAAACAGCCGCTCGGAACTTGGGTTTGTCCCTGCAGGTGGTCTCAATCGACGATTTTTATTTTCCCGCCGACCAACTTGAGCGGTCGATGAAAGGAAATCCATGGGGAGTGCCTCGTGCTTTGCCCGGAAGCCACGATTTGGAGCTGCTGCACCACACCCTTGAACATTGGCGAAACGGTCTCAATGTTCAATGTCCGCGATTTGACAAGGCGTTACGCAATGGGCGGGGAGATCGCTCGGGATGGCGTGTCTGCCATGCAGATCTTCTTGTGCTGGAAGGCTGGTTTGTGGGCTGTCAAGCGGGATACGAACCCAGCATGCAGGAAAAGGGCCTTGATCCACCCGTCACAATGAGTGAAATGGCCTACCGCAAACACACTGAGCAGATCTTGCGGCGTTATCAACCAATCTGGGCTCAGCTTGATCAGCTTTGGCAACTACGCGCCACTGATCATCACTCGCCTCAGCTTTGGAAGCGTCAACAAGAAGATGCGATGCGGTCATCGCGAGGAAGTTCGCTGGATGGGAGCGCTTTGGACGGCTTCATCAGAATGATTTTGAGTGCGATTCCCTCAAAAATCGTCCAAAACATTCCGGCTGATGTTGTGTTCGACGTGGATCCGAGTCGTGATCTGACCCGAATCCATCTCAATCGCGCGTCTTAAGCCTCGGCGTCGTCTGTATCGCTAACGGGGTAGACAAATCCTTGAGCACGACCGCTTAGAACCGATTTACCAATTGACATGGCGCGTTTGGCGGCAATAGCGGCTTTGCCTTTCCAAGTGGCACTGCGCTGATTGCGCTTGGCCTTCGATGTTTTCTTCTTCGGAACGGCCATCGCGGCTGGGAGATCGTCAAAAAAAGATTCTCTCGCTTGAAGAGGCCTTGCGTCAAATCGCTAGGCTCATTTCAGCATTGTGATGTTGTGGCTCCAGGTTCGAACCAGTCATCGGATTCACCCGCGAACCAGCAGGTGGCAGAACCGTTCTTCCAAAAATTATGGAAGAGAGAGGAAAGCGTCAGCTATTCGACGCTGCTCAGGGATATCGACAATAAAAAAATCAAGCAATTGGATCTTGTTCCCGCTCGACGGGAGGTTCGAGTTGTCTACGACGACGGACGCAAGGTGAGCGTTCCGATTTTCCCAAATGACGACCGTATTCTTCGAGCCGCTGAAAGCTCTGATACTCCCCTAACGGTGGTGGATGGTCGGCGCGAACAGGCGAAACAAGATCTCGCTGGCACCCTGTTGGTGGTGCTGCTTGTGGTGATCGGATTGTCGTTATTGCTGCGCCGCTCAGCACAAATGGCCAACCGCGCCCTTGGATTCGGTCGCAGCAAGCCACGGTTAAAACCGCAGGAAGACTTGCAAGTTCGTTTCGAAGATGTGGAAGGCATTAACGATGCTCGTCAAGAACTTGAAGAAGTGGTGACCTTTCTCAAGCAACCAGAAACGTTTATTCGGCTAGGGGCAAAGATCCCCCGTGGAGTGTTGTTGGTTGGCCCACCAGGCACGGGCAAAACGTTGTTAGCCAAAGCCATTGCCGGCGAGGCAGGGGTGCCTTTTTTCTCGATGGCTGCTTCGGAGTTTGTCGAATTGTTTGTTGGGGTCGGTGCCAGTCGGGTTCGCGATTTATTCCGTCAGGCCAAAGAGAAGGCCCCATGCATCGTGTTCATCGACGAGATCGATGCCGTGGGTCGTCAACGGGGAGCAGGAATCGGCGGAGGCAACGATGAACGAGAGCAAACCCTGAACCAACTGCTTACGGAGATGGATGGCTTCGAGGAAAACTCAGGGGTCATTCTGTTGGCAGCCACCAACCGTGCCGACGTCCTGGATGCTGCCCTAACGCGGCCTGGTCGATTTGATCGACGCATCGATGTGGGCCTCCCGGACCGACGGGGCCGCGCTGCCATTCTCTCTGTTCATGCCAGGAGTCGGCCCTTAGCCATTGCCGTGAACTTGGAGCAATGGGCAAGTCGGACCCCTGGCTTCTCAGGTGCCGACTTAGCCAATTTGCTGAACGAAGCGGCGATTCTTGCTGCACGACACAACAAGACTGAAATTAATGACAGCCACCTGGAGGGTGCGCTGGAACGAATCACCATGGGACTGAGCAATCGTCCTTTGCAAGACAGCGCCAAAAAGCGATTAATCGCATACCACGAAATTGGTCATGCCCTCATAGCAACGCTTCTCCCCGCCGCCAATGACGTGGACAAAGTGACGCTTCTCCCGCGCGGAGGAGCCGGTGGATACACCAGGTTCATGCCCGATGAAGAGCAATTGGATTCGGGATTAGTGACCCGTTCGTCATGCATGGCCGACCTAGTGGTCGCCCTCGGCGGCCGAGCGGCAGAGCAGGTGGTTTTTGGTCCGTTGGAAGTCACCCAGGGAGCGAGTGGCGACTTACAAATGGTGGCCCAACTCTCCCGAGAGATGGTTACACGATTTGGCTTCTCTAGCCTCGGCCCATTGGCCTTAGAAGGTGCTGGATCTGAGGTGTTCCTAGGACGCTGTCTCTTATACACATCTCCGAGCCC
>CAXDNN010000052.1:0-13145 GCA_963990675.1 uncultured Synechococcus sp. | reverse complement strand
TGAAATGGGCGATACTGGGATCGAACCAGTGACAATCTCCTTGTAAGGGAGGTGCTCTACCGCTGAGCTAATCGCCCGTTCTTTCATTCTGCCTGACTGCTGTCCGCTGTGACCAGCTGAGGCGCATCCACCCCAACCCATCAACCCTTGGCCCAAGGCCGCGAACACGACCGCGCCACTGCACTCTTGAGCCTGCCCGTCGGACTAGGCACCGCTCTCCTGTTGAACTGGCCTTCCGGACTGATCGCTGCTGCTGCCTTCAGCTTCGGTGGGCTATGGCTCTCCCCCGATCTCGATACCCGTTGTCGGGCCCTCCAACGTTGGGGACCCCTGCAATTCATCTGGTGGCCCTACCGACACCTCATCCCCCATCGCTCACTCCTCTCCCACGGACCACTAATTGGAACAAGCCTGCGGCTGATGCTGTTGATCCTCTGGGCAAGTGCGTTGTGCGGACTGATGCCCCAGATCACGATCGATCAGTTATGGAGAGCTCTCAACCTCTGGCGCACAAGTAATCCCGATCAAGTGATCGCTTTAGCCATAGGACTTGAGGGAAGCGTTTGGCTGCACCTCATGCAAGACGGTGATCCACTCCCCACCGAGTGGCATGCCATTCAACGGATCAGGCAACGGTTCAGGCGACGGCGATGAGAGGGTGAGCCTGGTTCTGAAGCTCGACCATGCCTCCCTCCAGCACCGAAGCCGTGCAGCAACTCATCGACGTGGTGGCACGCCTCCGCGATCCCGATGAGGGGTGCCCGTGGGACCTTGAACAAACCCATGCATCCCTGGTGCCCTACGTCTTGGAGGAGGCCCACGAAGTTGCTGACGCCATTCGTCATGGCGACAAGGCGCATCTCAAAGAAGAGCTGGGAGACCTCTTGCTCCAGGTGGTGCTCCATGCCCAAATCGCCCAGGAAGAGAGCCATTTCGATCTCAGCAACGTGGCGGACGGCATCAGCAAAAAATTGATCCGTCGCCATCCCCATGTGTTTAGCGATGCGGTCGCCAGCGACACCGCTGCTGTGAAAGAAACCTGGGAAGCGATCAAAGCCGGCGAACGCGGAGAACAGCCGCCATCAACGAGTCCCCTCAGCGATGCACTCGCCGTCAAAGTACGGGGGATGCCTGCCCTCGCGGGCGCAATGACCATCTCAAAAAAGGCAGCAAAAGCTGGCTTCGAGTGGGACGACATGGCCGGGGTTTGGGCCAAGGTGCATGAGGAACTGGATGAACTCAAAGAAGCCGTCATCAGCGGTGACCAATCCCATGCCCAGGAGGAACTGGGGGATTTGCTCTTCACCTTGGTGAACGTGGCCCGTTGGTGTGGGATCGCTCCAGAAGAAGGACTTGCCGGCACCAACCGACGCTTTCTTGATCGCTTTTCTCGAGTCGAAGCAGCCCTGCAGGGCAATCTGCAAGGGCGAAGCATCGATGAACTCGAGGCGCTCTGGCAACAAGCCAAAGCCGACATCCGCGCAGAACAAACCTGATCCCGATCCGTCCATCAGTCATCCATGGATGGCCTGTTGCGGCGTTGCCGTTTCAGGTCGCCACGCTGTTTCTTGCTCTCAAGTCTCCGCCTCACGGCCCCCCGTCCAGGGCGTGTGGCCTTTCGGGTGGGAGACGGTGGCTTGATCCCTTCTCGAATCAAGTCTCCAAGACGCTTCAGCGCAATCTGACGATTTTGATATTGAGAACGCTCCTCGGAAACACATACACGCAAACAACCATCATTAAGCCTTGAGCCATACAGCTCTACTAAGCGTTGACGACGAAAAGGCCCTAAACATTCGGATTGCTCGAGATTCCAAGACAGATCGACAGCAGTTTCCACTTTGTTGACATTTTGGCCTCCAGCACCAGAGGAACGCGAGAATTTCCAAGACAACTCAGAGGCTGGGATTCTGAGCCTTGAATTAATAACTAATTCTTGTTCAAATCCCATTCAAACCAATCTAACTACATGACAAAAAGCCATATCTAATCCTCTCTTAACGATTGTACTTCTGCCGCTACCTGCCTTGCCCTGCGCTCAGCTAATTGTTGAAGACGCATCTGACTTTCATAGCTTGAATTACTGGTGAACGAGTAAAATAAAACAACAAAAACAGCGGCAACTCCGAGCCCTAACGCAACGAGATAAACAGGAGGAAGCAAATCAAGCATTGACGACGCTGCTGGCTTTGACGAATTCAACGCTTCTAGCGCTTCTTTCGATCGCGCGGCAGCACAATCTTGTTGAACGCGATTACAAGAAACGGGCTCCGGAGTTGCCCTCTTCCACAGCAACTCCATTCCCTTTACTAGTCAAGCACTAGATCTGGTCGTCGTCAACGTGTTGCACACTATCTGTAGCGCCTTAAGCGCAATCCTTGGGGTCCCAAGCTGAAGGGAGGCAGCACAGCGCGGCATGAGTGGCTGGATTGATGAACACCATCGAGGCGTCCGCTATGGCCTCACAGGCGAGGTACTGGTTGAGGAAACCAGCCCTTTTCAGCGGATCACTGTGATCCAAAGCGAACGCTACGGACGTGGACTCTTGCTCGACGGCTGCTGGATGACAGCGGAGCGACAAGAGCGGCACTATCACGAATCCCTGGTTCATCCCGCCCTGTGTGGAGCGGCGAGCGTCGCGCGCGTGCTCGTGATCGGCGGCGGTGATGGTGGGACCGCCCGTGAATGCCTCCGCCATCAAGGCGTCGAACACCTCGACCTCGTGGAAATTGATGGCCGCGTCGTGGACTTAAGTCGCGAGCACCTCCCTGGCATTGGCGGCTCCGCCTGGACCGATCCACGTCTCCAGCTCACGGTGGGGGATGGAATCGCCTGGGCTGCCGCCGCGGCCGACAACAGCTACGACGTGGTGCTTGTGGACGGATCGGACCCGGCAGGGCCTGCGGAGGGATTGTTCAATCGACCGTTCTTTGAACACTGTCGCCGCATCCTTCGCCCTGGCGGGATTTTCGCGACGCAAAGTGAATCACCGGAAGCCTTTCAAGAGGTGCACCTCGCCATGGTGAAGCTCTTAAAAGAAGTGTTCGACCACGCCGATCCCCTCTACGGATGGGTGCCGATGTACCCAAGCGGCTGGTGGAGCTGGACCTTCGCGGCCATGGACCAACCTCGCTATCTCCAGCCCAACTCGAAGCGAGCCGCTGCAATTGCCGATGGATGCCACATCTGGAGTCCGCGCTGGCAACGGGGAGGCTTCGAGGCCATCCCCGCCTTCATCGCACGGGAGCTGAGCTGATGACCCACCTGTTTGACACCGATCTGTTTGACACCGACGGAGCGATCTTCATGGGGGCGCAACGGACTCCGGAGCACTGTCGTGTCGGGCTGTTCGGCGTGCCCTACGACGGCACCACATCGTTCCGACCGGGCACCCGGTTTGGACCCGCCGCGATTCGGGACGTCAGCAGTGGACTTGAGACCTACTGCCCGCAATTAGATCGGGATCTCGAGGATCTCCCCTTCGTCGATCTCGGGGCTGTCGAGATCCCCTTCGGGGCCCCGGAACCCGTCATCGCCAGGGTGCAACAGGCCACCCAGGCGGTGCTTGAGCTCGGCCTGAAGCCGCTGATGCTCGGCGGGGAACACTCCATCAGCTCCGGAGCCGTGGCGGCTGTGGCACAGCAGCATCCTGATCTGGTGCTCGTGCAACTGGATGCCCACGCTGATCTTCGCCATGAGTGGTTAGGCAGCCATCACAGCCACGCCTGTGCCATGCGCCGCTGCCTCGAGATTCTGCCCAGTGGCAACCTCTTCCAACTCGCCATTCGCAGTGGAACGAAAGCGGAATTCATCGAACTCCAAAGCAGTGGCCGCCTGATGCCAACAGTGGATGCTTTGCGCGAAGGTCTTGCCCCTCTCAAGGGCCGCCCGATCTACGTCACCGTTGATTTGGACTGGTTTGATCCTGCCGTTTTGCCGGGTACAGGCACCCCAGAACCGGGAGGATATTTTTGGCCTGATTTCGCAGACTTCGTCACCCTGCTCCAAGACCATCGGCTGGTGGGCGGCGATGTTGTTGAACTCTCACCACAACTCGACAGCAGCGGTGTCAGCGCTGTTCTCGCCGCAAAAGTGACGCGTAGTTTGCTGCTGCTCCTCGGCAGTGGCTCAGCCAAAAACGGCAGCTAAGCCAAGGCGCGATCCAGCTCAAGCTGACATTCCACCTCTTCGGATGGCAACGCGTGCAAGCGGGGCAGCTGTGGCGCCCGCGCCGTCCAGTGATGACAAACCACAAGATCGGCGACTTCTGCATTCACCTCCAATTGCCGCAACTTGCACCACCCACCTGCTGCAACTGCTGAGCAGTGCTGGCAAGAACGGCAGCAAAGCCTATTGGCCAAAAAGAAGACAAATGAGATGACTTACAAGCTAAGAACGGTCCCTGAAATGGACCATGAACTACAGGAGATCTCCGGTTTCGCTTCAAACAGCTGAGGCCCTCCATAAGATTGCGCCTCGCCATCCCCTCGGCCAAAGCCATGCTGCGTACGCCTCTCTATGAGCTCTGCCGCGCTGGAGGTGGCCGAATGGTGCCCTTCGCTGGCTGGGAGATGCCCGTGCAATTCAGTGGGCTGATTCAGGAACACAAGGCCGTACGAAACAGCGTGGGAATGTTCGACATCTCCCATATGGGAGTGCTGCGACTGGAGGGAGCCAACCCCAAAGACACCCTGCAACAACTGGTGCCAAGCGACCTGCATCGCATCGGACCCGGCGAAGCCTGTTACACCGTTTTGCTGAACGACCAGGGCGGCATCCGAGACGACTTGATCGTTTATGACCTCGGCGCCATCGACGAAGAACGCGGTGCCCTAGTGCTGGTGATCAATGCTGCCTGCGCGGACAGCGACACCGCCTGGATTCGCGAACGCATGGAACCGGCGGGTCTCACCGTGACCGATATCAAGAAGAACGGCGTCTTACTAGCGCTCCAAGGCCCCCAAGCCATTCCCCTGCTTGAACAACTCAGTGGAGAAGATCTCAGCGGCTTGCCCCGCTTCGGCCACCGAGACCTTCAACTTCAAGGCCTAAGCCATTCCGTCTTCACCGCCCGCACGGGCTACACGGGTGAAGATGGCGCTGAGCTCCTGCTCACGGCAGAGGACGGTCAACGGCTCTGGAGCCAACTCCTCCAGAGAGGCGTCGCCCCCTGTGGTCTGGGCGCCCGTGACACCCTGCGTCTCGAGGCCGCGATGCACCTCTACGGCCAAGACATGAATGCCGACACCAACCCCTTCGAAGCGGGCTTGGGCTGGCTCGTGCATCTGGAAATGCCGGCCGACTTTATTGGTCGTCAAGCACTGGAACAGGCTGCAGAAACGGGTCCAAGCAAAAGGCTTGTCGGCCTCAAATTGGAGGGACGCGCCATCGCTCGTCACGACTATCCAGTGCTCCACAACGGCGAACCCGTTGGCGTGGTGACGAGCGGGACCTGGTCTCCCACGCTGGAGGAGCCAATCGCCCTGGCCTCCATCCCAACAGCCCTTGCCAAACTGGGCACCAGCTTGAGCGTGGAGATCCGAGGCAAAGCCCAACCCGCCACCGTTGTGCGTCGTCCCTTCTACAAACGCCCATAACCAGAACCGGGGCTATGGGAAACTCGCTTCTCATTAGCTGAGACATTCCATGCGCAGCAACGGTTGCGGCGACCTGCGCAAAGACAGCATTGATGCGGTTGTTCAGCTTTGCGGCTGGGTGGATCGTCGACGTGATCACGGTGGTGTGATTTTCATCGACCTTCGTGACCGCAGCGGCACCGTTCAAATCACCGTTGATCCGGATCTGGGTGCCGAGGCCTTCGCCGTTGCCGAGCACCTGCGCAGCGAAACCGTGCTGCAGGTGCACGGAAAGGTGCGCGCCCGACCCGCTGAATCGCTCAACGACAAGCTTGCCACCGGGGCCGTGGAGGTGCTGGCCAGCGAGATTGTTGTCCTCAACAAGGTGACCGGGAATTTGCCCTTTCCCGTCTCGGTCCACGACGAAGAAAACACCCGCGAAGAGCTCCGTCTCCGTCATCGCTATCTCGACCTGCGCCGCAAGCGCATGAATGACAACCTGCGACTACGAGCCCGCACCATCCAGGCCGCCCGACGCTTTCTTGAAGACGAGGGCTTTATCGAAGTAGAAACGCCGGTGCTGACCCGCTCCACCCCTGAAGGTGCCCGCGACTACGTGCTCCCGAGCCGCGTCTGTGGCGGGGATTGGTTTGCCTTGCCTCAATCGCCGCAGCTGTTCAAACAACTCCTCATGGTGGGAGGCATTGAGCGCTACTACCAGGTTGCCCGTTGCTTCCGAGATGAAGACCTGCGCGCCGATCGCCAGCCGGAATTCACCCAACTGGATATGGAAATGAGCTTTATGGATGAGGAACAGATCCTGCAGCTCAACGAAGGCCTGATCTGTGCAATTTGGAAATCGGTGAAAGGCATTGAACTTCCCCGTCCCTTCCCACGCATGACTTGGCATGACGCCATGGAGCGGTATGGAACCGACCGTCCGGACACGCGCTATGGCATGGAGTTGGTGACGGTGTCCGACATCGTCAAGGACATGGGCTTCAAGGTCTTCAGTGGCGCCGTCAAATCCGGCGGATCGGTGAAAGTCATCGCAGTACCGGGTGGTAACGATGCCCTGTCGAACGTCCGGATTAAGCCTGGTGGAGATGTCTTCAGCGAAGCGCAAGCTGCTGGAGCTGGGGGCTTGGCCTTCATTCGCGTCCGCGACGGGGGCGACATCGACACGATTGGAGCCATCAAGGACAACCTGTCGGACGAACAGAAAGCAGAGTTGTTGGAGCGAACCGGTGCGACCCCAGGCACCCTGTTGCTCTTTGGAGCTGGCGAGACCGCCATCGTGAACAAGGCTCTCGACCGGGTGCGGCAGTACCTCGCGAAGGAACTCAACCTGGTTCAACCCGATCGGGAAAACGATGCATGGAACTTCCTCTGGGTCGTGGACTTTCCAATGTTCGAGTTCAACAGCGATGAAGACCGATATCAAGCCCTACACCATCCGTTCTGTGCCCCAAACACCGACGACCTGGGCAGTGATCCAGCGCAATGGGCCACGACTCTCCCCACGGCAAGAGCACAGGCCTACGACCTTGTTCTGAACGGTCTTGAACTTGGTGGCGGCTCCCTTCGCATCCACGACTCCGCCCTGCAACGCCAAGTGCTGCAAACCGTCGGTCTCCCCCTTGAAGACGCTCAACAGCAATTCGGCTTCTTGATCAATGCCCTCGACATGGGTGCTCCGCCCCACGGTGGTCTCGCCTTTGGTGTTGACCGGATGGTGATGCTGCTGGCCGGAGAAGAGTCAATCCGAGACACCATTGCATTCCCGAAAACCCAGCAAGCCCGCTGCCTGATGACCGACGCGCCCAGCAGCGTTGCCGAAAAACAGCTGCAGGAGCTCCATGTGTCGAGCACCTGGGTGGATCCAACCGAGGATGAGGACTGACCAAAAGGCGTCAGCAGATCCCGAAGGGAATCAGCACTTTTGCCCACCAAGCTGAACAACGAGGAACCCTGAAGGAAGAACATTCGCTTTTAGCCTTTGCCGCGCTTACCCCGACGGACTGGGGAGACCCGAAGTCGTCGCTCCAGCGGAACGGCGGATCTGTTGCGGCTGTATCTACAAGACATTGGTCGCGTTGACCTGCTCACCAGTGAGGAGGAAGTGACGCTGGCTCGGCTCGTCCAACGCCGCGAGACGCTTCTACAACAGCAGCGCGAGCTGTCCGACACCAATCCGGCCATTGGTGAACTGCATCGCTTGGAGGAGCTCCAACGCCGCGAAGCCAATCACCACAGCCATTGGCCCACCAAACAAGAGTGGGCCCGCGCCGCGGCGTTAACTCTTCAGGAGCTGCAATCAAGAATTGACGCGGGCTATGAGGCTTGGGCCGACAAAGCCGCCATCGACGCCAAAGAACTCAAGCTGAGCCTGCGCAACGGACGACGGGCGAAGGACCACATGATCCAAGCCAACCTCAGGCTTGTGGTGGCTGTGGCCAAGAAGTACCAGCAACGGGGAATGGAAATCCTTGACCTAGTGCAGGAAGGAACCCTTGGCCTCGAACGTGCTGTCGAAAAATTCGATCCCACCCGGGGCTTCCGGTTCAGCACCTATGCCTACTGGTGGATCCGCCAAGGCATGACTCGGGCGATTGCCACCCAGAGCCGCACCATTCGTCTCCCTGTGCATGTCACAGAAAAGCTCAACCGGATCAAACGGGTTCAGCAGGAGATCGCAAGCAACGAGGGGCGAATCGCCTCCATCGCCGATTTAGCCCGCGAACTGGGCATTAGTGAAGACACGGTGCGACAAACCCTGGAGCGTGTTCCCCGCTCGGTGTCCTTGGATAGCCGCGTTGGCAAAGATCAAGACACCCAGCTCGGAGATCTGATCGAAGACGGCAAGGCCACGCCTGAAGAAACCTTGACCCACGACGAACTCCATAACGACCTTGAAGGTCTTCTGGATGAACTCACCACCCGTGAGGCTGCTGTGCTTCGACGCCGATTCGGCCTTGAGGACGACACGCCACAAACGCTCGCGCAGATCGGAGAAGAACTCAAGCTGTCGCGGGAACGGGTGCGTCAGATCGAAACCCGTGCCTTACTCAAGCTGCGCCAACCGCAAAAACGCAGCAAAATTCGGGACTACATCCAAGGCTTGGATTCCTAAAACCGTCTCCATTGCGATGGTGCCGTCCTCCAACGCCAAGTAATTTGAAGAATCGCCCATCAGGTCATGGCCAAGTTCGTCTTCATCACCGGTGGTGTCGTTTCAAGCATCGGCAAAGGGATCGTGGCCGCCAGCCTCGGCCGACTGCTGAAGTCGCGCGGCTACAACGTCTCGATCCTGAAGCTGGACCCATACCTGAACGTGGATCCAGGAACGATGAGCCCCTTCCAGCATGGGGAGGTGTTTGTCACAGAGGACGGCGCCGAAACCGACCTTGATCTGGGTCACTACGAGCGCTTCACCGACACCGCCATGTCGCGGCTCAACAGCGTCACCACCGGCTCGATCTACCAATCGGTGATCAACAAAGAGCGGCGTGGTGCCTACAACGGCGGCACCGTGCAGGTGATCCCGCACATCACCGGAGAAATCCGCGAAAGGATCCATCGCGTCGCCGCGAATAGCGGCGCCGATGTGGTGATTACAGAAATTGGCGGCACCGTTGGCGACATTGAGTCGTTGCCCTTCCTCGAGGCCATCCGTGAATTCCGAGGCGATGTTGGCCGCCAAGACCTGGCCTACATCCACGTGACCCTCCTGCCATTTATCGGCACCTCAGGGGAGCTCAAAACAAAGCCCACCCAGCATTCCGTGAAGGAGTTGCGTTCCATCGGCATCCAACCCGACGTGCTGGTGTGCCGCAGTGACCGGGACATCAGTGAAGATCTCAAACGCAAAATTGGTGGGTTCTGCGGCGTGCCAAATCGGGCCGTGATCCCCTCCCTTGATGCAGACACCATCTACGCAGTGCCGCTCACCCTCGAGGAAGGGGGTTTATGTCGCGAAGTTTTGGATGTACTTCAGCTCACGGATCATGAGAGCGACATGACGGCTTGGTCGCAGTTGGTGCACAACCTGCGCAATCCCGGTCCATCCGTCAAAGTCGCTCTGGTCGGCAAATACGTCCAACTCAACGACGCCTATCTCTCAGTTGTCGAGGCGCTTCGCCACGCCTGCATTGCCCAAGACGCCTCCCTCGATCTTCATTGGGTGTGTGCCGAACAGATCGAAACCGACGGTGCGGACGCGCTCCTGCGAGGCATGGACGCTGTGGTGGTGCCAGGGGGCTTTGGCAACCGAGGTGTCGACGGGAAAATTGCGGCAATCCGCTGGGCCCGCGAGCAACGCGTGCCATTCCTGGGCCTCTGCCTCGGCATGCAAACGGCCGTGATCGAATGGGCCCGCAATCAAGCTGGGCTTCCCGAAGCCACCAGTGAAGAGCTCGACCCCAGCACCCCACACCCGGTGATTCATCTTCTGCCGGAGCAGCAGGACGTCGTCGACCTCGGCGGCACCATGCGACTCGGGGTTTACCCCTGTCGGATTGCTCCCGACACCCTGGCGGAGCGGCTCTATGGCGAACAGGTGGTGTATGAGCGCCACCGCCATCGTTTCGAGTTCAACAACGCTTACCGCAACCTTTTCTTGGAAGCGGGCTACGTGGTGAGTGGAACCTCCCCGGATGGTCGGCTTGTGGAATTAATTGAACTCAAGGGTCATCCCTTCTTCACTGCCTGCCAGTACCACCCAGAATTTTTGTCGCGGCCCGGTCGCCCCCACCCCCTATTCCGGGGCCTAATCGAAGCCGCTCAACAACGGTTACCCGATTCACCCGCCCAGGCGATCCGTAACCAAGGAGAAGTCACCACTCCATGAGTGATGCAAGGTCCATCCCCGTGGTGGAAACCTTCCATTCCCTCCAGGGAGAAGGCCATCACTACGGTCGTAGTGCCTTTTTTATTCGCTTAGCGGGCTGCAATGTGGGCTGCGCTTGGTGCGACACCAAGCATTCCTGGCCGATGGCCAGCCATGCCAAGCAAGATGTCGACGCCCTCGCCGTCCAAGCAACGCAAGCCAAAGACGCCGGAGCAGCATTTGTAGTGATCACCGGGGGTGAGCCCCTTCATCACAATCTTCAACCGTTAACGGATGCCCTGGATCGCAGCTGTGGGTTGCCAATCCATCTCGAAACCAGTGGCGTAGATCAACTGAGTGGCCGTTTCGATTGGGTCACCCTGTCACCAAAGCGACATCGCCCACCGCAACAGGCGTTGCTGTCACGCTGCGATGAATTGAAAGTTGTGGTTCTGGACACCGACGATGTGAGCTTTGCCCACGCCATGGCGAACGACACCTCCATGGCCACCCACCTTCTGGTGCAGCCGGTTTGGGACAGCGAAACGGCCCAAGACCTAGCGATCCACCACGTCAAACAACATCCCCGCTGGCGCCTGAGCCTGCAAAGCCACAAGTTTCTCCAAATCCGCTGAACCGGCTCCATTACGTTCATCGCACAAAACCTTCCCCTTTGCTTGAACCATGAAGTCTGTGGCGGTTCTCGGTACTGGGCTCCTCGGGGAAGCCATCGCCCAACGGTGTTTAAGCCAGGGCTCAACCGTGCACGCTTGGAACAGAACTAGAGAACGCATCCAACCACTGCTCGCGCTGGGAGCCAAAGAAATTGGAGATCTCTCCAAGGTTTCCAGCACGTGCGAAACGATCATCACGGTGTTGCGCGATGGTCCAGTGACCGCAAACGTTGTGGCTGAGCTTGGGGCCCTCCACCACACAACCGTGATCCCGATGGGAACGATGGGTGTGAGCGAAAGCAAAGCCCTAGCAACACAAGTTCTGCGACAAAACGGTTCCTATCTCGAGGCACCAGTGCTCGGCAGCAAGCCCCAGGCCCTCAGCGGATCCCTACTGGTAATGGCAGGCGGCGATGCCGATGTCTTCGAGCAGCAGATCGACCTGTTGAGGCATCTCAGCCAACAACCCAAGCTGGTGGGCCCCGTGGGGAGTGGCGCCGCCACCAAAATCGCCTTAAACCAACTCATCGCAAGCCTCACCCACAGCTTTTCGTTGTCACTTCGTCTGATTCAGCACGCAGGTGTGCCCGTCGAGACGTTCATGGAGATCCTGCGGCCCTCAGCCCTTTACGCACCCACATTCGATAAAAAACTCGAACGCATGCTGGGACGTCACTACGACGACCCCAACTTCAGCACCGCACTATTGCGCAAAGATCTCGAGTTATTCCTCCAGGAAACCAGCCAAGCAGGCGTGCAAGACCTTGGCCTGCAAGGACTGGCAGAACTCCTGAACAAAGCGAACGGGACCCAACTGGATTCCCAGGACTACTGCGCCCTGCATGAACTGACACAAGCCACGACATAAGCCAAAGCATCGCCGAGCAACAACAAAGCGATCCACGAAGTTTTTTAATGAAGGCATGGCCCAACGCATCGCAATTGCCCTGCTTTCCGGCGGACTGGATTCCGCCACGGCTGCCGCGCTAGCTCAGGAGGCCGGTGATCGTGTCATTGGATTGTCCTTCGATTACGGACAACGTCATCGGCGTGAACTCAAAGCTGCCGCCAACGTGGCCGCCCATCTCAAGTTGGCGGAACATCACCAAGTGGATGTGAATCTCGGCGCATGGGGAGGCTCGGCCCTCACAGATCCCAACCAAACCGTTCCCACCGGCGGAGTGGAAGAGGGTGTCATCCCCGTGACCTATGTCCCTGGACGCAACACGGTGTTCATTGCGATCGGGCTCAGCCTTGCCGAAGCACGCGGGGCCGAACGCTTGGTTCTTGGCGTGAATGCCGTTGATTACTCCGGGTATCCCGACTGCCGTCCTGATTACCTCGACGCTTTTCAAACCTTGGCCACTCTGTCCAGCAAAGCTGGACGGGAAGGGCATGGACCTCAACTCTGGGCGCCACTGGTGGAGTGGAGCAAAACCAAAATCGTGGAAGAAGCACTCCGCCTTGGAGTCCCCATCAGTGAAACATGGAGTTGCTACAGCGGAGGTCGCCATCCCTGCGGCGTCTGCGACAGCTGCCGCATTCGTGATTCAGCCCTTCGCGAGGCCGGCCGGCCCGACCTATGCAGCGACGCCCAGGGATGAATAGGTTGCAGCGCCGAGAGATGCCCTGGCGCACACCCATCCTGGTGGCGACTCAACTCGCAGCCCTCTATGGCGAGGAAGGTCTGATCTGGCTCGATGGAGACGGCAGTGACCTGGGGCGTTGGGTCACCCTCGGCGTGGCTCCCGTTGAAACCATTTGCTGCCAGGGACGTCCGGGGGAGCCAGGGGCAAGCAATCCATTCACGGCGCTCCGACAACTCGACGATGGTCATTGGACCGGATGGCTGAGCTATGAAGCCGCCGCCTGGTCTGAACCCGGCAATGCTTGGTGTGCCGATCCCATGCCAAGCCTCTGGATCGCAAGGCATGACCCCATTCTTCGTTTTGATCTCCAAAACCAGCACCTCTGGATCGAAGGAACCAACCCCAGCACCATGACGGCCATGGTGGAAGCTCTTGCCACAGCGCCCACCGCCAACAACACAAACGCACATCCTCTCTC
>CAXDNN010000051.1:0-13155 GCA_963990675.1 uncultured Synechococcus sp. | reverse complement strand
GGTCACCTGGTATGGGCGACAGGTTTCATGTTCCTGATTTCCTGGAGAGGTTATTGGCAGGAACTGATTGAGACCATTGTTTGGGCTCATCAGCGCAGCCCTATCGCCAACATGATGGGTTGGCGTGATAAGCCTGTGGCTCTCTCGATCGTCCAGGCAAGGGTTGTGGGTCTTGCTCACTTCTCGGTTGGTTACGTACTTACTTACGCGGCCTTCCTCATAGCCTCGACTTCAGGCAAGTTCGGTTGATCTATATCAGTCCAACGGTCTGATTCACGAGTCGTTCCTCGATAACTAACCCGTCCGATTTATCGGACGGGTCTTTTTTTTGGGATTCCGTTGCAATCTCTACATCGACCGTCATCTCATTGGCAGTGGCTAGCTACCTTGCAAAGATTGCACTCTTGTATAAATCTGATTAGCCAAAACTCGACATCATCTGCTCTATTCCCCTGTTGCGACCGTTTATTCAACAGTGCGGAAGAATGTGCTGAATTGTGGAAGCAAATTGGTTGCGATTACAACGTTGTTCAGATTTCTTCAGGGGCTCTTGAGGGGCGTCTTCGGATGGACCGCCAACCTGGGATTGCATTGGTCTCGATGCAAGCCAATCAGTCGTTGCTGATTGAAGGCTCTCGTCACCCTGGTTGGATTCCGTTCACCATTGAGCACACGGACAATTTCAGTGAGCATCGACATTTTGGTGAATCAATCACTCCATATACGTTGGGTGGGTTCAATACCCAGTTGAAAGAGACGTTGCTTCGTACATCTCCCGGCGGCAATCAGATCGGTGCGGCTTTGATGGAACGGTCTCGGATCGAAGCATTGGCTGAGTTGAGGTCTGGTGCCCAAATCTTGGATCAGATGGAGGTCAATAATTCAGCGAGGTTGACGCCGCAAGCGCATCGTCGTTTAAAGCGACTAATGCCCCTTCCTGCTTGGCAAGGAGACGATGTCAAGCAATCTTTTCAGGCTGATTTCCTGGAGGCTGAACTGATTGAAAGCCTTGGCTCTTGCAGTGATTCCTCTTTAAGGCCTGCATTGAAAACCCACCGAAGTGATCTCGTGCGAGACCTTGTGCGGTTGTCATTTCAGAACAGTACAGAGCCGATCAGTCTTTTGGATCTCTGCAAGGTGCTTTTTACAACCAAGACCACCTTGACTGTTAGTTGTCGAGAAATGTTTGGCTATGGGCCAAGTGCATTGTTGCGTCGTATTCGACTACAACAAGTGCATTATGTGCTCCGTCATCCTGAGTTGCAGCAGCAACTTGGCTGTAGTGGTGTTCAAGCGATTGCTGGGCATTTTGGCTTTCTTAGCCGCAACCACTTCGCGAGCGCCTATCGCGAGTTTTGTTCTGAATCCCCGCGTGACACATTGGAGGCAGCAAAGTACTTGAGGTCTTAAGTCATCGTCGGTTTTTACAGTTTATTTGATTCGTGTTGTCTACTTTTTCCGTTGCTAAATCAGTGTAGGGTTGAGTATATTGTGGAGCTAAAATGATGAATTAATGGCAGCCTTCCGTCTTCACTCTCCAGTCGGCGCCGTCCGGCGCGTCGGTTGATCTGACGTTTCTGCTTTGGTCCAGTGGATTGGATCTAGTACACATTCCCTATTCGGGAGATCCAGGTCAGCGGATTTGTCAGAGCTTCACGCGTGTAGATCCTGATCTGGGTTTCTTCACGACAGGAAAGCTTTTCCCATCGAACAGTTCATATTTCATTCTGGACAAACCTGGATGCCGAATTTGGTGTCCTTAATCGTGACCGGCGTCACCGGTCGGTCCTTTGATGGGATGTGTCTGGATTGTTTGATCGTGGTGTCTCGATTCCTGAGTTCCGCGATGGGGTGGTGCAGCAGCGCTTTCGGTCCCTCACCAAGGAGAATTTGGCATCCATAGCCAGCGTTGTTCACCTTGGCCTGGGGTCAACAGCCCTCCATGTTGGCAGGCGTGCAATGTCTGGAAGAAGGAGGTGCTTTCAGGCTTCCCCATCAGATCGTTAGCCAAGAATCGTTCTCCCCTGAGGCTTGGTGGTTGTCGTCGTTTGAGTGTTTCCAGCGTTTGACTCGCTCGTACGACTCAAGCGGAGCCCTGCTCATCATGCGTTCGATGGTGTTGCGTCGTGATGCTTGTTAGGTCGTTCAGGCTTCAGCGAGGGCCGCACGTTCTGCGAGTTCCCGGATCAGGCCACGGTTGAAATTGGGTGATCGCCTCAGCAGTTCGTCAAAAATCAGGGCAGGTACGGTGAAGAGCACGGCCCCGTCTTGGCCAGCAAGGCCACTGGCCCGTTGGGGAGTGCCGATAATCACATTGAGCTCACCGATTGTTTCTCCGCAGCTCAGCCGCTGTTGTTCTCCCAATTCGTCGATGAGTTCAACCGTTCCCCGAACCACGATTGACATGTGGTCGATTGCATCTCCTCTTCGCACGATTGACTCCCCTGGTTGAACGCGGGTGATCTGTCCTTGGTTGGTTAACCAAAGCATTCCCTCTGGCGTCAGATCATTGAATAAGGAGGCTTGCAGCAACGCTCGAAAACATTGCCTGCGTTCCGGATCCAGCTCAGATCGCTGTTGCTCTTGGAGAAACTCAGAGGTTCCGAGGTAGTCCCTATTGGCTCGAATCGGCCGTACGGATCCATCGGCATGCTCGATTTGGTCGAGCATGAGAATCCAGCCGGCCGTGTCTGGACAAGGATCGAGCCAAAGCAAATTCAATGCCTCTTCTGTGCTGCCGGTTGCCTCGATTGATTCCGGCAATGGCTCCAATCCTGAGGCCACTCGGGTTGGATTGAGGTCGTGCCGCAGCAACTTTTGGCGTTGATTGAGGCAGTTGGCAAGAGGAATCAAGAGCGGTTCTTGGTTGGCAGCGTTCAGCAGGGTGGCTTGTAGCCCGGTCATCCAGCGCCACCGATCACTCAGTTTTTCTAGGCGTTGTTGTTCCCACGTGCCTTTGGCACCAAAGCTCTGGAGGCACTCGTCCCAAGCGTTTTCATCCAGGCCAGATCCCTGGCGCAGCAGCTCGAGATCTGCTTGGGCCGTGGCTGTCAACTGGGACGGAGTCAGACCATCGAGTCCGTTGACGCGAATGAGTTCTTCGATTTGTTCCCGAGCGGCCTCCCGCCGCAGCTCATCGGTTTGTCGTTCGAAGGATGCGCTGTTCAGTAAGCCGGGTTGTTTCTCGCTGACGAGTTGCAATACAAGATGGTGATCATCCTGCGATAGTCCGAGGCTGTGGCGCAGTTCTTCCAGCTCGAGAAGGGCAGTGGCATGGTTGAGTCGTCCGCTCTGGAGCATCTCGGTCACGACGTCGGTATAAATTTGCCGTCCTTTTTGTTGGCCGATTGCTGGAAGTGCCTTCACCAGGGTGAAGACTTCATCGGGGGTGAGTGCCGTGAGCGAGCGCCCATCCAGGGCTGTGTCGAGGCCAGGTAGATCCTTCAGCTTCTTGCGCAGATTGTCGCTGGTGCTCTCGCGACGGTAAACGGCATGATCTCGCTTCCACCCACGAAACAGACTGATCGCTGTAAGAGCGAGGACGCTATAACGCAACATGGTGTCGCCAAGCTCGCCGAGCACTCCCTGCAATGGGGCACTGAAGAAGAAAAAGGTATTGACCGCTAGGAATGTGGCGAGCTGACGCGTGTGCTGCCGGGCCCGCTGTGATGGCTCTGATCGTCCTTGGAGGTTGTCGAAGTGCTCTAGTGCTCGTTCGATCAGCCGAAGTGTGCCAACGGAGATCAATGCAGAAAGGCTGAGTACGGCGGGAAACGCGATCAGCCTGGGAACGGGAAATGTTGCTGACAGCGGGCTGAGGGCATTGGCGGGATCTCCGCTTCCGTCCAAGCGCAGCAAGAGAAAAAAGCCAATGATCAGTCCCAAATAGGAGCTCCAGGCCCAGTCCAATCCACGTTTGCCTTGAAGGTTTTCCCAGAACGACCGTTCCGCATCGATATCCATACAATTCCTCTGGCAAGCCACGCAGGCGCTTTGTTCGCGACCGTCGCTGGAGATGGTGCGGCACATCGACTGCGTGATGCGTGAACTGTTGTTCACATGGGCAGTGGTCCCAAGGGGAGAGCGTGCGGCTGTGACCACCTGTTGGACGGGGCCCATTGGGCAGATGTATTGACACCAGGCTTTCCCTCCGTAAGCCCACCCCACGGTCATTGCGGCGGCAATTGTGCCGAGCAGCAGAACGGCCAGAGCCAATGGGTGGTTGTTCACCGCCAGCAGACGAAGACAGAGGCCCGCGATGAGCAGGCTCCACTGCAATTCGATGTGATGCCGTCCCAGCCAGGAATCCGGTTGCACCTTGACGACTTCGGGTTTCCCACCCCGCCCGGGTTGTCGGCGCTGCCGATCCAGCGCCCTTGCTAACTGAGAGACAAAAGCAAGTGGGCAGACGCGTCGCCAGAGCTCATGGCTGACCACGGCAATGAGCAACAGCCCTCCGGGCACAACGCTTCCCCAGAACAGGCTGTTGCCGTTGATGCCAATGCCCGGCCATACCAGGGACAGGATTAAGAGTCCCCAGCCACTCAGAAGGCTCCAGCGGATGACGCGCATCCGCTGCTCAGGCCAGAGGTTGAACGACTGCATGGCTTTGAGCACGTTGATATCCATTCAAGAGGACGCGCTGTTGCAGGGGATTGCCCGATCACAGAGATCCATGAATTGCACGATGTCGTTACGAAATCAGCTTTTTATCGAGTCAAGGATGTGCCAATCCATGCTTGGTTGTTTTGCGTTTGATCAAGAGGTAAGCCGCCGGAATCACGAACAGTGACAACCAGGACGACACGAGGAGTCCGCTGAAGACCACGGTTCCGATGCTGATACGACTCGCGGATCCGCTTCCGCTGGCCATCAGGAGAGGAAGAAATCCGACGAGGGAGGTCGTCGCGGTGAGCAGGATTGGACGCATCCGATTGATGGCGGCCCCAAGGATCGCTTCGTTGAGTCCGATGCCTTTGGCAAGCCTTTGGTTGGCGAATTCAACGATCAGAATTCCATTTTTGGCTGCCAAGCTGATCAAAACCAAGAGCCCCATCTGGCCGTAGACATCGAGCGGTAACCCACGCAGCTGTAAGCCGATTAATGCACCCATCAGCGCAGCTGGAACGGTGAGCAGAATGATCAAGGGGTCGAGAAAACTTTCGTAGAGACCCGCTAACAGCAAATACACGACCACCACTCCGAGGCCGAAGAGAAGCCAGGTGGTTCCTGTTGCTTTGCGCTCCTCCTCGGCAAGGCCGGTGAAGGCGATGCCAATGTTGTTCCCACCAACATGCTCACCGGCTTGTTCCAGGCGACGGATCGCTTCGCTGCTGCTGACCCCTTCTCTTGGAACAGCGCTGATCCGGATCGAACGGTTCAGCCCGTAATGGTTGATGCTGTTGGCTCCTTCGATCGCGTTGAGTTCAGCGACATTGGCGAGCGAGACCAGATCGCCCTGCCGGTTGCGCACCATCAGGGCTTTGAGATCGTCGATTCCGCGCCGTTCTGTTCCCTCCAGTTGCAGCATGATGCTGCGGATCCGATTCCCCTCGAACGTGTCATCGATGTAGCGCCCACCGATGGCGGTGCCGATCTCTCGCATGGTGGCGCCATAGTCCAGATCGAGGGCAGCCATCAAATCGCGGTCGAGTTTGAGCTCCCATCGCGGTGAGCTGGCATCGAATCGCGTGCCAACCCGCTCGAACCGGCCGCTGGACTGCACGTCGTTAATAAAGGCTTTGGCGACGGCTTCGAACTCGTTGAGCTCAAGCCGACCACTGCTGCGATCTAGCAATTCCAGTTGCAAGGCTGAATCACTGCTGAACCCGCGAACGGTGGGTGGGGTCGTCACGACAACTGTGGCATCGCCGATGGCTGCGCGTAGCCGTCGGCTTAGTCGTCGTTTTACGGCTTCACTGCTCTGGGAGGCTCTAGTCCGGTCAGTGAGGGGTGTGAGTCGCAAATAGAACGAGCCTCGGTCTTCCCCGCTTTGGCCAAAGGAGTTGCCGGCATAAAAATTGCCCGAGCGGATCAGGGGGTCTTCGGCGACCACCTGCCTGATCTGGTCCATCACCGCCACCGTTCGCTCAAGACTTGCGCCATCTGGCAGGGTGAAAAATCCACGGATCTGGCCCTGATCTTCGTTGGGGATAAACGCCGTTGGGATCGTCGCTAGCCCGATGGTTGTCGCGAGCAATGCCGTCAGCAGAATCGCCAGTATCCAGGAGCTATGGCGCAAGCTTTGGCTGAGTAGTTGGCTGTAGGTCGTTTCAATTCGGCCCATCCCACGGCGCAATCCTGCACTGATCCACTGGAGCGGTCCAGGCAGGTTGCCGTTTCTGCTCCCCAGCACCTGCGCGCAGGCCATTGGTGTGAAGGACAGTGCGTTTAGCGTTGAAAACAAAATCGCCCCTGCGATCGCGATCGCGATCGGTTGATATAGCCGCCCAATCGAGCTCGGAATCAGAAGCACCGGAACAAACACTGCTGCGAGCACCAGGGAGGTGGCGACCACCGCACCGGCCAGCTCCGCCATGGCATCTTCGGCGGCCTGCTGGGGTTGACTTCCCTGTTCGATTCGCCCTGCGATGTCTTCAGTGACGACGATGGCATCGTCAACGACGATTCCCGTTGCCAGAACAAGTCCGAACAGGATCAGGCTGTTAATGCTGGTGCCGGTGAGTTTCACGATGATCAGACTCCCGATCAACGCCACTGGAACGGCGATTCCTGGAATCATCGCCAGGCGCCAACGTCCTAGAAACAGCAGCAGCACGGTGAGCACCAGGAGCACCGCATCGCGGAGGGTCGCAACCGTTCGATCGAGATTGGCCCGAACGGTGTCGGCGACATCGACGATGACTTGCTGGTCGACCCCTGGAGGAAAATTGGATTCCAGGCGCTTCAAAGCAGACAGCACCTCTTGACTGACGGAGAGGGCATTGGCCCCGTCGCGTTGGTAGATGCCAACGGCAATGGAGCGTTCACCGTCGAGGTTCATCGCCTGCCGCCCATAGTTGCGTTCGCCCAGCACGACACGGCCGACGTCCTTCAGTCTCAGCAGGCCGCCATTGTTGAACGACCGCAGGATCAGGTCTTCAAAATCCTGCTGACTGTGTAGGCGACCATCGGCATCGACCGGCAGGGTGATCAGAGTTCCGTCTGCGGCGGGTGAGGCCCCAACGCTGCCGATGGCGGCAAGCATGTTTTGCTCGGCGAGTGCTCGCGCGACATCCCCGATGGTGAGGTCGTTTTGTTCAAGCCGTTGTGGATCGAGCCAGAGCCGGAAGGCCAGCTCGCTGCTCCCGAAGATCTGGACATCCCCCACCCCTGGGGTGCTCAGCAAGGATTCCCGTAAGGCTTGATCGAGCCATCCACCGAGGTAAGTCGATGCGTATAAGCCCTCCTCGTGGCTGAAGCCGAGAATCATCAAGAGATCATCCGAGGAGCGACGCACGCGAAGTCCTTCTCGGCTGACTGCTTGCGGTAGTCGTCTGCTCGCTAGGTTCACCTCGTTCTGAACCTTGATGGCGTTGAGTTCAGGATCTCCTTGCCTGAATCTCAGGCTGATGCTCGCCCCGCCCTGACGGCTGCTGGAGCGAATGCTTTCAAGACCTTCCAGCCCCTGAAGCTGTTGCTCGAGAACTGCGGTCACGCTTTGTTCGACGACCTCAGGAGCTGCAGCAGGGAAACTGGCACTCACGCTCACCCGCGTGGGAGCCAATTGGGGGAGGTCTTCCAGGCCAAGCCCAGTGAGTGCAATGACACCTGCCAACAGGATCAACAGGCTGCAGACAATGGTGAACACCGGTCGCCGCAAAAACGGCTGAGAGATCGACCGCATCCGGGACGATTCAGTGATGGTGAGGACCTTTCAATGAAAACCCCCTGAATGCATCACGTGCAATCCAGGGGGTTGAGCAATTAAAACGTTTCAGTGAAAGGGTTGATTAACCAACACTCCAAACGCCAGCAGCGATGTTGAACAGATCTTGAACATGCACGGTGCTGCATAGGAACCATGCAAAGACGGCTCCACCGCATCCACCCAGCCAGAAACCACTAGTGAAGTCTGCCCAGCCAGTGCGGGTGAACAGATCAGCCGGTGGGTTATTGACGGTGACGTCGGAGGGTGGGATGTGTGGCTGTTTCCCAGGCTGGTTGTAAAGCAGGAACAGCAGCGTGAGGATATGTACGGCTCCAATGGCCGCCAACACCCCGGCGGTGTCTTGGAGTTCGGTGGCCCGCAGTGGACCACAGATTGTGAAGGGGCCGTAGAGCAAGTAACCAAAAGCAGCACCTGTTTCGAGGCCGCGGAAATTGGGTGAAATTCCTTCGCGGTACAAGGGCAGGTTGTTGATCAGGCCTTTGATGAAATAGCCACTGTTAACCGGTGTGGCGAGGTTGCCGACACAGGGATCAGAGGCAGGAGTGACAGTCATTGAAAACGAATGCTGAGGGTTTGGGGCGATCCGCAGCCTGCGGTCACTCGGCAGCGGTGATCACTCGACCAACGAGGACGATGAACACTGCGGGAAAAACGATTCCGGTAATGGGCACGAAAATCGCAGGCAGCCAGGCAGCAGCGAAATCTCCAGTCATGTCGAGGCCAAAAGCTTCGCGTTTACTGTATAGATCACCGATCTAACGGCTTCCCATTAGCCGCGACGGCGACATAAAAGTTCAATCCAAATGCAGAACGTTCTCGTCCCTGGTGCTGTTGGTTTGCTCGCGCTTTTTCTTTGGCTGCAAAGGAAGCCGGTGAAGCCAATGCTGTCCAGCACTGACGCCAGCGCCGTGGCTCAGCTCAATCGTACGCAGCTTGAACTGGTCATCGAAGCCGATCAGGGCTCAAAAACTCAAGACGATGATTTGTCCAATTGGACGAGTCCAGTCACTGTTCAAGAGACGATCAGCCTTCAACAAGCCTTGCGATTTGGCATGAATGCTGGCCCAGAAGAACGGCTTTTGGCCGTGCGTCAGGCCGCTCGTTGGGGGCATCGATCTGTTCTTCCATTGTTGCGCCGTGCCTTGCGCGACTCTGACCCGCGGGTTGTGGAAGAAGCGGCTCTGGCCATCGAACCGTTCCGCTCCTCACCCCATCGCAAGGTTGTTCAGGCATCCCGTCCGCCTCGCAACGTTTCACGGATGCGGTAAATCGGTCGATCCTGGCTTTCGTGATACGTCCTGATTTGCAGTTCGCCTAAAAGGCCGAAGCAGAACAGTTGGATGCCCGCCAGCCCAAGAACCACAGCAAGGGTGAGTAAGGGCCTGTTGCCGATATCACCCCCCATTAATTTCACCGCCAGCAGGTAGCTGCTGGCCACGAGGCTCAACAGGATGGCAATCAGGCCACCGAAGCCAAAGACGTACATCGGTCTGGTTAGGAATCGCTTCATAAACCACACCGTGAGCAGATCCATCAGCACGCGGAAGGTGCGGTCGATGCCGTATTTACTGGTGCCGAACTGACGGGCCCGGTGGTTCACTTTCACTTCTGTGATGCGAGCACCCTCGATGAAGGCCAGGGCTGGCAGAAATCGGTGCAATTCCCCATAGAGACGCATGTCGGAGAGCACGTCCCGGCTGTAGGCCTTGAGTGAACAGCCGTAGTCGTGCAGGCGCACCCCCGTAACACGCCCGATCAGACGGTTGGCGATCTTGGAGGGAAGCTTGCGTTGCAAAGCCGCGTCTTGTCGCTGGTGCCGCCAACCACTTACTAAGTCGTATCCCTCCCGCAATTTGCTCAGCAGCATCGGGATGTCGGCGGGGTCATTTTGGAGGTCACCGTCCAGGCTCACGATTACCTCGCCCCGAGCCACATCAAAACCAGCAGCCATGGCTGCTGTCTGGCCATAGTTTTTTCTGAGCAGAACTCCCACGAGCTCAGGGATGTCTCGGCTTAACCGCTCAAGCACCTCAGCAGTGCGGTCATTGGAGCCGTCATTGACCAGGACCAGTTCGAAGCGTTCACCGCTGGGTCGAAGAGCTGTCAGCAGCTGCTCCACGAGATGAGGCAGGCTTTCCTCTTCGTTGTAGAGGGGCACCACCACCGATAGGTCTAGGGGTGCACTCATGCAGGTTGCCTTGTGGAAGATTTCAACTTAAACGGCGACTCCCAAAGAATTGGTGGGGATCCGTGGGGGGTTAAGCCCAAGGTTGGCCGTCATGGCAGCGCATGACCCGTCCAGCACCCCGAAGTTCGGCTCTGTAGTGGCATGCCACTGGGTGGTTGTCCTGGGAGTGAAGGCTGTCGATTCCAATGCCATTGCGGCCGTGGTCTCTTCCAGAGCTATGGCGGTAGCGACCACCACCGAGATGGAGCCCCACGTGGGTGCATCGCTTGCGGGTGCCGAAAAAAATCAGATCCCCCGGTCGAAGCAAATGGCATGACCCTGGCGTCACAGCAATGGGTTGGCAGAACTGCTCCTGTTGATAGGCATCGCGTGGGATCCAGATCTTTTGGCTGGCAAAAGCCATTTGTATCAGTCCTGAACAGTCCAGATCTGGTTCTGTGGTGCCGCCCCATAAATAGGTATTGGGCTGTTGTTCGACGCGCTCGCTCCAGGCCAAGACATCTGGAATGCGTCGTTCAATCTCGGCGGCTGTGAGCAGCGTTGGTTTCCACGGACCTCGAAGTTCTGCTTTGCCGATGACGGCACCCAGATCAATCCAGCATTGGTATCCATCGTCGAGAAGCATCACCTGAATGCGTGAACCCACGATCTTGAGGATGCGAAAGCTTCGTCCTTTGCTCGCTTGGGTTGTTAATCCATGCCCTGTTTCACGGGAATAACCATTCACGTTCGATCGCAGGCGCCAACAGCTCTGTGTCGCCAGTAAGTCCGGAGCCAAAAGAGTGCCTAACGTCGCCATGGCCAGTTGCTCTTGCTATGGCGTTCTACCGTTTCGATCCCGCCATGGCTTTATGCCTGGAATCCGTGCTGGATGAACTGGATGCGGAAGGTCGCCCAGGACTCCGCAACAGCTTGGGGTTGACCTGGATTCGCTACACGAATGCGACTCCAGAGGCCGGTGAGGGGTTGGGGGTGTCTTGGAATCATCTGAAGCCTATCTATCCCGCCAGCGTGGTGAAGTTGTTTTATGCCGTCGCGGCGGAGCAATGGTTGCAGCGCGATCTCATTCCCGATAGCGATGAATTGGAACGGGCCCTCCGCGAGATGATCGCCGATTCCAGCAACGATGCCACTGGTCTGGTGTTGGATTTACTCACTGGAACCACCAGTGGTCCAATGCTCCACGGTGAGCGATGGCTGATGTGGCAGCGACAGCGGCATCTGGTGAATGAATGGTTGGAAACTCTGGTGTGGCCTGAGCTGGAACTGGTGAACTGTTGCCAGAAAACTTGGGGAGATGGTCCCTTTGGACGCGAGAAAGCGTTCTATGGGAACGACAACGCCAATCGCAATGCTCTGACGACTGCAGGAACTGCTCGCATGTTGGAGTCGGTGATGACGGGGGCGGTGGTGTCTCCCCCTGCTTGTCGACGCTTACAAACTCTGTTGCAGCGCTCCCTCGATCCGGACCAGCGCCGCGCCGATCCGGAGAACCAGGTGGATGGATTTTTGGGTGAAGGCCTTCCTGAAGGGGTGAAGCTCTGGAGTAAGGCGGGTTGGATGAGTCAAGCCCGCCATGACGCGGCCTGGTGGCAGTTGCCGGATCAACCGCCGATGTTGCTGGTGGTGTTCAGCTCAGGGCCAGACCATGCCAAAGACGAGCAGTTACTTCCAGCCCTTGCGCGGGCCTTGTCCGCTTTTTCGGGCTGAGGTGCTGGTCTGACAAGACTCCTCGCTGGCACGAAGTGTTGACCGTCTCAACAGCGAGAAAGACATGAGGATTGAGAGGTCGTCAGACCTCTTGGATCACTCTTGGAACGGAGAGGGAGGGATTCGAACCCTCGACAAGCGTTGCCGCCTGTAACTCCTTAGCAGGGAGCCGCTTTCAACCACTCAGCCACCTCTCCAGGGGGCAAAGGGAGTCTATCAAGTGCCGGGCAATTGGTCAGACCTCAATGCGGGGCAGCCGATGCTTGAACCCGCAGAGAATTTCCCAAGGGATCGACTGGGAGCGGTTGCTCCAGCTCTGCGGGGTGATCTCAACGTTTTGATCCCGTCCCAGAAGGGTCACGATGCTGCCGGCTTGCAGTTCGGGTGCGTCGGTTGCATCGATCAAGAGCTGATCCATGGTGATCGCGCCCACTTGGGGGAGCCGTTTGTCGCGATGGAGCACTTGAATCTGTCCACTGAGGGCTCGCAAAACGCCGTCGGCGTAGCCGATGCCGACCACAGCAAGGCGTCTGGCATTTGGGCTGGTGTACTGATGGCCATAGCTCACGCCAGTGCCGGTTTTGATCTCGCGGATCAGCGTTACCTTGGCGCGGACCGCTAGGGCGGATTGCAAGGGCACCACATCGCTCAAATGGTCGGCGGGCGCATGTCCGTAGAGGGCAAGTCCCACCCGCACCATGTCGTAATGCAAGTTCGGTCCCAACAAGGTTCCAGCCGAGTTGGCTAGGTGACGGCACAGCCCATCGCCCCGTTGGGGCAGGGTCTCGATCAAGGACTGGAACCGTTGCTGCTGCTCTTGCGTCACGGAGAGATCGCGATCATCTGCACAGGCCAGATGGCTGTAAATCCCCTTCAGCTCTAAGTTTTCGAGGCGTTGGATGGCTTGAGTGGTTTCTGCACCGTCATCCAGTGCGCACCCCAGCCTGCTCATGCCGGTGTCGATTTTGAGCTGAACCTTGAACCGTCGTCCGCTGTCTTGCGCCAGGGCATGGCAAAGCTTGGCGTCCGTCAGGCTGCTGAGGGTTGGCATGAGCTGCCACTCCAGGCAGGTCCGCAAGTCGTCGGCGTCGCAGAGATTGCTTAAGAGAAGGATTGGGGCTTGAAGGCCGGCGTGTCTGAGCTCTAACCCTTCCTGAAGTGTGGCTACGCCAAGACTTGCGGCTCCACCATCAAGTGCTGCATTGGCCACGGTGACAGCTCCATGGCCGTAGCCGTCTGCCTTCACCACGGCCATGAGCTCAGTGCCCGGGGTCAAGTGCTGGCGCAACGCGCCCGCATTGGCCTTAATCGCTGCCGGTGATACCTCCACCCAGGCGCGCTGGCGTGGATTTTGATCCGACATGAC
>CAXDNN010000050.1:0-13263 GCA_963990675.1 uncultured Synechococcus sp. | reverse complement strand
AATGATACGGCGACCACCGAGATCTACACCTAAGCCTTCGTCGGCAGCGTCAGATGTGTATAAGAGACAGGATCACTATCGAGGGAGGTCCCATTGAGGTTCTCTGGGTTTCGAACTCCCAAGCTGAGTTGATAGTTATCGGAGAGCAATCGCTCCGCAATTGAGCGTCCGATTCCACGACTAGAACCGCTCACCAGAATTACTTTAGTCATCGTTTGGCTTCAACATCAAGGCGAGTAGATCTTCAGGCGTTGCAGCATGAAGCAACAAATTGCGATTTTGAAACGTCAAAAACTCCTGTTGTGTTGCTCGATCTAGAAACGACATCAATCCGTCGTAGTAGCCGTTTACATTCAGAACTCCACATGGCTTTTGATGCAACTTCAATTGAGACCACGCAAGGGCTTCAAAAAGCTCTTCCAACGTGCCAAAGCCGCCAGGCAAGGCCATCAAACCATCACCAAGCGCCAACATCCGAGACTTACGTTCATGGAGTGAATCCACCACCTCTAACCGTGTGAGTCCTTGATGGACAAGGTTGGGCTGATTCAGTGGTTGGGGAATAATTCCAACAACTTGACCACCAGACCCGAGAACTGAATCGGCCAATATTCCCATCAGTCCAACTTGAGCACCCCCATAAACGAGGGTAATCCTCCTCTCAGCAAGACAGCTGCCAAGCCGTTGGGCGGCTTCTGTATAACACTGACTATTTCCTGAATAAGAACCGCAGTAAACAGTGAGTGCTTGCATGCATCCTTCCGACGAACTCGTTTCATCATTCTGCCGTCCCAAGCAGGTAAATTTCTTGCAAGCATGGCCGTAATATTTAAAAATACTGCAGTTTTGACGATGACTCGAGAGCTACAGCTCGAACTGCTTGAACATCACCCAATTAAAGATACGGCTAGCGGCCTTAATGAACCATCAGGTCTTACAGTGAATCGACAAGGATCCAGCCTGTATACTGTTAGTGACGATACAAAGATTATTTTTAATTTAGACCTTGAGGGTAGAATCATCCCTGACTCGTCATTTCTGGTTGACGTTAAAGATTTAGAGGGTCTTGCAGTTACGGCAGATGACAAAACGATACTCGCCGTTCAAGAACAATCAAATTCAATCATTCATTTTGACATTGCCAGCAGGAAAGAATTCCAGCGAACTCCCCTGGCCACACTGAACAACTATGATCAAATTTCTACTTATTTTAATCGTAGAAATCAAAACAAAGGACTAGAGGGAATTACCATGATTTTCAACAATAACCATATATTTGTCGTCAAGGAGGGAGACCCAGGTCTGCTCATCGAACTCGACTCAGAATGCAAAACAATCATCAGCTTTTGCAAGTTAAGCGATAAATATGGCTTTAAGCATCCCAGGATTAATTTCGAAAAACTCGACTTTTCCGGATTAAGTTACGACCATTCGAGGGATACGATTTGGATCACAAGTGATAAAGGAGAATGTCTATTTAATTTTGACTGGAATAAAAAGAAGGTTTTAAACCGCCTGGATCTTCCCCGTGATCCACAAATTCAATCCAAACGCGTTGCCAAACCTGAAGGAATTGCTTTCGATCCCATTAATCAGCGTCTCTACATTGTGAGTGAGCGGGAGTGCGAGCTCTACATTTACCAACTACTTTACAACTCAATTACAGGTTAGATTTGTGCCTTATAAGACTGATATTTTATGACATTTAAAAGACACCCTGTTGAGATTCATAGCATTGGTTTTGGGCCTAATGGACATGCAGGATGTAACTGTTTGACGCTGGGACCAATAAAATCCCAGCCAAAATTAAATGCTTTCTTCATCAGGCGGAATTGTTCTACCGTGAAACTTTCAGCCGATTGTTGGTTAACCTTAATGATCATGAACACAGCCTTATTCGCTGCCGCAGGCGTGATTAAATCAGCGGCAAGCATCTGACAGAGAAGTCCATGCTGACCGGTTGCCGTACCAATGGCGGACGACTCCTCACCTGAATGGGCTTGGACGCTGACAGGCCCGAACAGGCCAATGCTGAGTAGAACAAAAGGCAGAACAGAATGTTTCATCACTAGAGCTTTGCGAGAAAGTTAAACAATATTATCGATTACCCTCATACTCCTCCCATCAGTCCTACCTCCTATTGATGAATGAATAGGTGGAAGCTGGTGGAGGCCTCTCCATCCTTTGAAGCTGTTGTAGTTCGAGGAGCTCGTACTGGTGTTGTTGATCCTTGATGTCTTGGACCTATTTGATCCTCTAGACATTACCTCGTTAATTAACAGACAAGAATAACTAAAAGTCTTAACAAGTCGAGCTGTTAGGAAAACAATCAAGAGAGAGAAATACAACCACCTGCCTCAACCTAGACATGAAAAACTAGTAATACCTATCATTCAGTAGCTGCATGCCCACAACGAAGCCGCTGCGAATTTTGATGACGGGTGCCAACAGTGGCATCGGTGAAGTCGCGGCACGCCACCTCCAGGCTTGCGGGCATGCCCTGACAGTCGTCTGCAGAAGTCGTGAACGCGCTGAGCAGAGCTTGAGTTGGATTCAAGCGCCGAGCCAAATCGTGATTGCAGATCTCTCAGATCTGCACGCTGTTAAGACCATGGCTCATCAGCTTTGTGTGGATGGCCAGCAATTTGATGTTCTTGTTTTAAATGCTGGTCTTCAGTACGCCGGTGTCGATCGACCCCGTTGGAGCCATCAGGGATTTGAACTCACCTGGGCTGTGAATCACCTGGCGCACCAGTGTCTTCTTCAGCTGGTCTTACCGCTCTTGCAAGACAGTCCGACGCCGCGTGTGGTGATTACGGCATCCGAGGTGCATAACCCCACGACAGGAGGTGGTCGGGTCGGTCAGCCGGCTGGGCTTGGCACCCTCGCGGGACTTGATCAAGGGAAAGGGGCGGCCATGGTGGATGGCACCAGCCCCTTTAGTGCTGACAAGGCATACAAAGACAGCAAATTATGCAATCTGCTGATGGGGCTTGAACTATCCCAGCAACAACCACAACTACCCGTGATTTGCTGGAGTCCAGGCCTCGTTATCCCACGTACTAAGGATGGATTTTTCCGCGAAAGTCGGAAAGCCAACCCTTGGGGGCAAGCTGTCTTTGGCTTCATCGCAAGGGATCTCTTTCGCCTCACCGAGGATCCTGAACGAGCTGGAGATCATCTTGTTTCCCTGGTGCTGGGTCAACACGATGCAACCGGGATGCGCTATCTGAGCAATCACGTCGTGGCACCTGGGAGGCACATCTTTGAATCGACTGAACCTTCGCCAGAAGCAACCGACCTTGAAAGGGCGCACACTCTTTGGACGCTGAGCGAAGACCTAATCAACAGCAGTTTGCAATGACCTGCCTGAGGGGTATCGGCCCTTGTTGATCGGACATCAAGCTGCCCTTGCTGCAGCCATGGCATGGACAACGGCCAGTGCCCTCTGGCGCTCTTTATCCCCATTCGGGACGGCCATCGAACTCAACGGCCTGAAGAACGGGCTAGCACTCCTGTTCTTCCTGCCCTTTTTGATCAGCCTTCCTTGGACAGATCAAGGCGGCGCCATCGGCGTACTGCTGCTCAGCGGATTAATTGGGATTGCGGCGGGCGACAGTTTTTACCTCGGCGGATTACGACGGCTGGGAACGCAACGGGCTCTCACTGTTGAAGCCATTGGACCGGTATTGGCCAGCTTTGGCGGCGTCTTAATGATGGGAGACACGGTTCGACCAGCAGCCTGGGCGGGGGCTTTGCTTGTGAGTTGTGCTGTTGTTCTGGTCGCGAAGCAACCCAAGGCGTCGTTCGCAACCAACGGCACGGCATTGGGTCTTTTGCTGTGCGTGCTTGCAGTGATGTGTGGACTGAGCGGTGCTTTTCTGTCACGGCATGTCCTGATCACGAGTGCCCTTTCACCAATGCAATCGGCCGGCATTCGTTTGTTGGGGGGATGGCTTGGATTGCTTCCATTGCTGCGTGGACGGTTACTCCCACAACAGTTGCCGATCGGTGTGATGCCGAGGGTCGTCCTAGCGACTCTGTTGGGCACCAACCTCGGCATCGTTCTTCAGCAGGTTGTCTTTCAATCCCTACCCGTTGGCCAGGGAATCACCCTGATGAGTACGGCGCCGGTGATGGCCCTATTTCTCCATCGTTTGGAGGGGGAATCACTTCAATGGCAGGGGATTGTTGCTGGACTCTTCGCCGTATTCGGCGTGGCTTTAAGCAGCCTTTGAAGCTCTGATTCGAGCGCAGAACTCGCCGCATCATTCAAAGCAAGAACAACCAAATCAACGCCGCTTCCTGAGGTGGGACGCCAAGCATCCTGAGGCGCTGCTTCAAACCAACTGTTTAGTCGAGGCCCGACCATTTGCAGCTGAAGGGGGAGGGCCTTACCCGTTAGCCACACGCGACCCTTCAGGCGAATCACTTGGTGAGCACGCACCAACTCTGGCAGCAGAGCTTCTAACGCCTTCCGATCCCAATCCCCCTCCAATCGCACACCTTGTCCGATCACCTCGACATGGCTGTGGTCATGGTGTTGGTGGTCATGGTGGTGGAGGTCGTGGTCGTCGTGGTGATCATGCCCATGATCGTGATCGTGATGAGCACCGTGGGAATGGGCCGCGGAGTGGTGCTCAATGCCCAAGACAACCGATGAATCCAAGGCACCATTCGCCACCGGTAACAGGGTGGTTCCAGGCCTCACCTTCGGTGCAATCGCGGCTTGAACAGACGCAAGGGTCGTCGCCGACAACGTGTCGGCACGGCTAATCAGCACGAGATCCGCTGCTTGCAATTGATCCTGAAACAATTCATCGATGGCCGTGATGTGATCGAGACTTGGGTCCTCCGCCCGTTGACGTTCAAGCGCTTCTCGATCGGCGACAGGACTCCCCTCAGAAAGGGCTTCACCATCCACCAAGGTGACGACACCGTTGACGTGCACACGACTGCGAATCTCGGGCCAATCCAATGCTTGCAACAGAGGACGTGGCAAAGCCAAGCCACTCGTTTCCACGACGATTCCATCCAATTGATCCGATCGCTCGAGGAGCTTCTCCATGGTGGGAAGGAAGTCGTCCTGAACCGTGCAGCAAAGACAGCCGTTGTTCAGTTCGACCAAGCGGTTTTCAACCTCCTCTTCTGGGCAAAAACCACAACTGCGAATCAGATCGCCATCCAAGCCAACGCTTCCAAACTCATTCACCATCACCGCCAAGCGCTGACCGCTGTTGGTTAACAGATGGCGCAAAACGGTGGTTTTGCCAGCACCAAGAAACCCTGTGATGACCGTGACAGGAAGCCGATTCGCCATGACCGATGACTCAAGGACGACACCCGAGACTTTCACGGGTAGAAACACCACTTTGGGGGTTGACGCCAGCAGCGGAGCTACATAAAGCCCTTTGTTGTGGAAGGTCGATCACCGCATCGGTGAAATCAGCCCCCTCAATCTGTGCATCCGTAAAACGACTTTGCATCAACATTGCATTGGTCAGAACAGCCCCACGAAGATCTGCACCGTCAAACCGACTTGCAAAACCCACAACATCGGACAGATCTGCATCCCGCAAATCCGCCCCTTGCAACTGCGTGGTGTTCATCACAGCACCCCGTAAATCAGCTCCGCTGAGATCGACATCGCGCAGATTTGCTTTAAGAAACTCCTTCTCCTTCAAGTCCATGCCATGCATGTCCTTAGTGATTTCTTGATAGGAGGTGCTGCCTCGCAACTCCGGAGCTGTAATCGCAGCAACAGGATCAGTCCAGAGCAGTGTGGTGAAAACCATCAACACAGCCGCCAGAACTGAGACTGGGCGGAAGAGAGATTGCATCTGGACGGGTAACTTGAGCGCTCACGTTATGGCAGTTCCCTACGGAGCGTCGCTTATGGCCATGAGCCTTCGGGTGGTGGTTCCACCGCATCCGCTGATCGGTCACTGGCTCACGATGCTGCGGCACCGCGAGACACCACCAGCGTTGTACGCAACAGCGATGCAAGAGCTAGGGCGCTGGCTCACCTATGAAGCGCTGCGCGATTGGCTGCCGCATCGTCGGGAGTCCATCCCCACAGTCGATGGAAACACCGAAGGACTGGTAGTGGAGTCGAGAGCTCCCCTCCTGGCCTTGCCTCTCATGCCTGGGGGCTTGGAGTTATGGCAAGGGGGGCGGCAAGTGCTTCCCGAAGCATCGCTTTGTCTCGACGGCGTACCGGACAGCATCGAAACCAACGCAGGGTTGGTGCTCTTTATCGACCAAATCACCGATGGAAACGCGGTGCTACGACTCCTTGAAGAGCTCCAACAACAGGAGGTGAGTGGCAATCGCATTCGATTGATAACGGCTCTCTGTGCCAGCCCGGGGTTAAAGACGCTTGGAGAAGCCGTTCCGGACCTCACGATTTACACCACATGTATCGATGAGGGCCTCGACGCATCCGGACTCGCGATTCCAGGAATTGGTGACCCTCTGCAAAGGCTCAACCTCAGGATCAAGGGGCGTGTCTAGATTTAAAAAATAATTTTTCCAACCCATTGTTTCGGCCATGGTGCAGAACCACGACAGCGGCTCAGGAACATTCACAACTTTGGTGACTGGTGCCGTCATTGGTGCAGCGGGTCTTGCCTGGTGGTTGCTCAACGAAGCTGATCGTCGCCGTCGCATTGGTGGACAAAAAGCAATGCTTTACGCCCCCCGCATGCAGGACGGATCTGAGGTTTTTGAAAGCTCCGGGAATGGTCAACTCGAAGAACGCGTTGAAAAACTCAACGCCGAAATCGCTCGTGTTCGCGCACAACTCGAGGGTCTCGGGAATAACGACTGAGTCGTCAGTAGGTTGGCGGGAGTGCTGAAGGACCAGTTCTCTCCATGCTCCGATCCGACGCCATTACCAAAGGGATACAGCGATCCCCCAACCGCGCCATGCTCCGCGCCGTTGGTTTTGGTGACGCAGATTTTGGCAAACCAATCCTGGGAATCGCCAACGGATTTAGCACGATTACGCCCTGCAATATCGGCCTGGATGTTTTAGCCAAACGTGCTGAAGAAGCGGCCCGCCTGGCCGGTGGAATGCCTCAAATGTTTGGCACCATCACCGTGAGTGATGGAATCTCAATGGGAACTGAAGGGATGAAATATTCCCTTGTTAGCCGAGAAGTCATTGCAGATGCCATCGAAACGGCCTGCAACGGTCAAAGCATGGATGGGGTCTTGGCCGTTGGTGGCTGCGACAAAAATATGCCTGGTGCGATGTTGGCCATGGCACGGATGAATATCCCCTCCGTGTTTGTTTATGGGGGAACGATTAAGCCGGGAAAATTGGGCGGCTGTGATCTCACTGTGGTGAGTGCATTTGAAGCCGTCGGTCAAATCACCAGCGGCAAAATCGATGAGGAACAACTCACGGCTGTAGAAAAAAACGCCTGCCCTGGTGCAGGAAGTTGCGGCGGCATGTTTACCGCCAACACGATGAGTGCAGCCATCGAAACGATGGGGTTAAGCCTCCCTTACAGCTCCACCATGGCGGCGGAGGATCAGGAAAAAGCCGACAGCGCGGCTCGATCAGCAGAGGTGTTGGTGGATGCCGTAAAAGCCAACATCCGGCCACTGGATCTCCTTACAAAAAAAGCCTTCGAAAACGCCATCAGCGTGATCATGGCGGTTGGTGGATCCACCAATGCTGTTTTGCATTTGCTCGCGATTGCTCGCACAGCAGGAGTTGATTTGAGCATCGACGACTTTGAACGTATTCGTCAGCGCGTTCCAGTGATTTGTGATCTCAAACCAAGCGGTCGGTTCGTGACAGTCGACCTCCACAACGCCGGAGGCATCCCTCAAGTGATGAAGTTGCTGCTTGATGCCGGATTGCTTCACGGCGATTGTCAAACAGTAGAAGGCAAAAACCTCAGCGCATTGTTGGCAGATGTGCCCTCGGCTCCGCCTGCAGGCCAGGAAGTGATCCGACCTCTGAGCCATCCGATGTACAGCAAGGGACACCTCGCCATCCTCAAGGGGAATTTGGCCCTCGAGGGCAGTGTGGCCAAAATCAGCGGCGTCAAAACCCCTGTACTGACGGGTCCGGCTCGCGTGTTTGAAAGTGAGGAAGACTGTCTGGCCGCCATCCTTCAGAAAAAGATCAATGCCGGGGACGTCGTTGTAATCCGCTACGAAGGTCCTGTAGGTGGGCCTGGCATGCGGGAAATGTTGGCTCCCACCTCAGCCATCGTCGGCCAGGGACTCGGCGACAAAGTGGCGTTGATCACCGATGGGCGCTTTAGCGGTGGTACCTACGGACTCGTGGTGGGTCACGTTGCTCCAGAAGCGGCTGTTGGTGGCACGATTGGCCTCGTCCGAGAGGGAGACAGCATCACCGTGGATGCCAATCAACTCCTGCTGCAACTCAACGTCGACGAAACGGAACTAGCCCAACGACGTGCCGCATGGTCGAAACCGAAGCCTCGCTACACCACTGGCATTCTGGGTAAATATGCCCGCCTCGTATCCACCTCCAGCAAAGGAGCTGTCACCGATCAACCGGATTAATTAACTGGGCTGCAAAAGGGAATGCAGCCGACGTCCAAGTGCTTCTAAGGGGCCTGCGTCCTCGGGCGCTGACAGCCGTTGACCATTTTCGCCATGCATCCAAACAGGATGACGGCCCTGCCAAAGCATCGGCCGTTCCGGCTGCTCCGACCAACTCAGCATCAAATTAATGTCGTCGCCGCTGCGATAGATCTCGAGCTCTAAGTCTCGTTCAGGGCAGCGCTCTCCCTGTGGATCGCGACATTCGATCCGCACATTGAGCTCATCCAGATCGGTAAGAGCGGAGGGGTCGACGGGTACAACCGCATGAACCCAGGGCTTCAGACACACATCCGCCGACTTGGCAATCAGCATCAAAAGATCCATGGCGTTATGGCAGCGCGCGGATCGAACGAATTAACAGTCGAATCTCCCCTGGCCTGAAACCAGGATTGAGGGCACCGGCATCGCCAAACTTGGAATGCAGCACCTGTAATCGTGTAATCCCGCTGGTGTCGAACTTCAGAGGCAGCCCCACAGGTTTGGCGCGGATGGTGGCACGTAGATCAGAAAACGGAATGGTGAGGCGAGTTGTTCCGTCCGCTTGCGTTGGAACATCAATCACCCAACGCACACCACCAGGGATTAATTCAGTGAGTCCCATGGCGCCATCTCTGCAACCAAGCGCGATTTTGAGAGTCCGACCTTCTCCATCCACATCGATTTGAAGGGCAGAGTATGGGGAGAGGTCGAGGGGAGGCTGCAAGCGCGGTGATCGACAACTCACGAATCCCCCCCCCGCTTCGACGAGCTTCCCCTCGAGCAAAAGACCATCGGCAGTGTTACGACAACCTGCACGGGAACTTCCTCCCATGATGGTGTCGTTCAAGCTGGCCCATTCAGCGAAATCGCTGCCTTGGAAAAGGACGTAGTCAGAGGCTGGCGGTTGCATCCTGATCGGCGATGATCAGCACATCACTAGCAGGTTGAACCAGTCGAGCGGGAGTTCGCTCTGAAGATTCCGTTGGATCCACGAGTCGTTGAAGCGCTTCTTGTTTGTTGGCACCGCTCACCAGGAAGATCACCTGGCGGGCTGCGCTGAGCACTGGTGCTGTGAGGGTGATGCGATCAAGACCTTTTCCCCGTCCTACAGTGGCCCATTGGTCGGTTACACCGGGCGCTTCTGTACCCGGAAAGAGGGATGCGGTGTGGCCATCATCGCCAAGACCCAACAGCATCACATCAAAAATCGGCGGGCTGGCCGGACACAAACTTGACACCAAATCGGCCATGGCCAAGGCACTCGCCTCAGCATTCGCAAGCTCCAAGGTGGGCACCGGATGAAAGGCCGCTACGGATGCAGGGCGGCCCGTAGCCAGCAAGGTTTGTCGAAGCATGCGGGCATTGCTTGAGTCGTCGTCAGCTGAAACCCAACGTTCATCCCCAAGAACAACATCAACCCTGTCCCAAGGCAGATGTTCTTGCCCGAGCAAGGCATACGCCTTGCTCGGGGTTGATCCACCAGAAAGAGCAATCTGGCAGCGATCGCGTTGATCGAGAGTCAGGGCGATCTGAGCGGCAATGGTCTGAGAGGCCTGGCGAGCAAGATCTTCAGAATCACTAGCTCGAACAATGCGGTAATTCGTCATCGATCAGCCGCTCAATCCAACCACTCGGTGTGGAAGCTTCCCTCTTGATCGATCCTTTTGTAGGTGTGGGAGCCGAAGCAGTCGCGCATGGCTTGCACAAGGTTTTGGGGCAAACGACCTGTGCGGTAGCTGTTGATGTAATCAAGGGTGCTGCTAAAACAGGGCACAGGAATCCCCGCCTCTGCGGCACCCGCCACCACCTGCGCTAATCCGGGCAAACGACGGTTGACTTGCTCAGCAAACCAGGGGTCGACCATCAAATTTTCAAGCTGGGGGTCGGCGTTAAACGCGTCTTGAATGCGCTTCAGGAGACGCGAGCGGATGATGCAGCCGCCTTTCCAAATCTGCGCGATAGACGGCATATCTAAGGCGTAATCCAGGTCGTTGGAAGCAATACGCAAGAGCTCCATACCCTGGGCATAACTGGCCACACAGCTCAGAACCACCGCATCCATGAGTGGAGACATTCCATCCGCAGGCTGACCAAGGTCGAAATCTTTGATCGACGGACCTTTGAGAAGCTCCTCCGCTTTGACGCGCTGAGGCTTCATCGAGCTCATCACCCGGCCATTGAGGGAGGCATAAATCGTTGGAACAGAGGCTCCCATCTGCAACGCAGTCACCACAGTCCAAAGACCTGTGCCTTTTTGTCCGGCTTGATCCATGATCTTTTCAACCAAGTCACCGCCATCCTTTGGATCTTTGGTACGCAAACAGATCTCGGTGATTTCCACCAAATAGGAAGCCAACTCTTCAGTGGAATTCCACTGGCCAAAAACATCGGCCATTTGGTCTCCGTTCATCCCTTTGACGCGCTTCATCAAGTCGTAGGCCTCGGCCAAAATCTGCTCGATGCCGTACTCAATACCGTTGTGAACGGTTTTCACCAAATGACCTGAGCCACCGGGTCCGATGTAGGTCACACATGGCCCATCTTCAACCTGAGCGGCCATCTTGGTCACGAGGCTCTCAATCGCGTCATAGGAGGCTTTGGTGCCACCGGGCATCATGCTCGGCCCTTCAAGGGCCCCTTTGGCACCACCGGAAACACCCATACCGATAAAGCCAAAGCTCTTGCTCTCCAGCTGCTTTACGCGGCGCTCAGTGTCTTGATAATCGGAGTTACCGCCATCAATTAAGAGATCACCCTCCTCCAAATAGGGGGACAGCTGGTCCACAACGGCATCCACTGCAGGACCCGCCTTCACCATCATCAAAATTCGACGTGGACGTTCAAGCTTTTCGACGAAATCTTGAAGATCAGTCGCTCCTTGAATGTTTTTACCGGCGCCTTGCCCCTTTAAAAAATCCTCAGTTTTGGAATACGTGCGGTTGTATACAACGCTTGAAAAACCATTGCGCTCGGCATTAAGGACGAGGTTTTCGCCCATAACACCGAGACCGATTAAACCGAAGTGGGATTTGGTCATGCTCTGAGGGCCGTCGACGACTGATGCCAGTGTGAGCATCTAGTCGGTAGTCCGCTGCACATTCCGTGGGTTGTGTCAGGGATGGAGGATGGATCTCCTCTCACTCCAGATCACAACAACGGGATCAAATCACGGTTCCATCCTGGATCGTGGCGTTCTTCTGAACAACGACAATTCCATTGCGGATATAGAAGCCGAGCTCAGAACGATCAGCCTCCTCAACATTGTCTTTGTTGATAATCGAGACGTTGGATCCGATTCGGGTGTTCTTGTCGAGGATTGCCCGTTTCACAGTTGTGCCAGGTCCCACACCAACAGGAATCCCACCCTTCTGACGGATGGCTTCGCGCTCCTCATTCGATTCAAAGAAATCGGCACCCATCACCAGGGTGTCTTGCAACACTACGTCCGTTTCCACACGGCTCCGAACGCCTAATACACAATGATTAATGCTGCAAGATTTAAGGATTGAGCCTTCACCAACAATTGAATTGACGATTTGAGCGTCGACTAATTTGCTAGGGGGCAAGTAGCGAGGACGTGTATAAATCGGAAATTTCTCATCATAAAAACTAAAGGGAGGGGTAGGTTGCTGAGTCAAGGCGAGATTGGCCTCGTAAAAAGCACCGATCGTTCCGATATCTTCCCAATAGTCATCAAAGACATAACTTTGTAGCTTGTCGCCACGCTGCAGAGCCTCGGGAATGATTTCTTTTCCAAAGTCCTTGTGGTCGGGGTGCTTATCAAGTAGATCGAAAAGGGTGTCGCGACTAAACACATAAATCCCCATGGACGCCAAATAGGGTCGCTCCTGTGCGGATTCAGGAGTTAAACCAAAGCGTGAGGTATCGACGGCCATTTCACGCAAGGAATCACCCTTGGGCTTCTCACGGAACTCTTGAATGTTTCCATCACCATCGGTCCGCATCAAACCAAATGCTTCAGCCTGCTTTGCATCAACGGGAAGAGCTGCAACGGTGAGATTGGCACCAGTACGTCTGTGGTGTTCAAGAAACAAGCTGTAATCCATGCGGTACAGCTGGTCCCCGGAAAGGATCAAATACTCATCAACATCCCATTCCTGAAAAAGCCACTGATATTTGCGAACAGCATCGGCAGTGCCTTCGAACCAAGAAGGACTGTCAGGAGTTTGTTGAGCGGCAAGGACTTCGACGAATCCCCCGCCGAAGGAATTCGAAAGATTGAATGTTTGGCTTAAGTGACGATTGAGTGATGCACTGTTGAACTGCGTCATCACGTACATCTTGTGGATGTCGGAATTAATGCAGTTGCTGATGGGAATATCGATCAATCGATATTTGCCTGCCAAAGGAACTGCGGGCTTTGCCCGCATCTTGGTAAGGGGATAGAGGCGGGTACCAGCACCGCCGCCAAGAATAATCGCCAGAACTCTCTTCATGCCGCTACCCAACTCGGCGTTGCCGCAAGAACTTACCGGAGATTTCCATCGGAAAACCAACCTTGGGCACGAATCGGACGAGATTACTGGGAATCAACTCTGGACAGGCCCAATTCTCAGGTCATGAAGGGTCGAGATCGAACAGTCGCTCGACAGCACGAAGGGCCTGTTGTCGCTCGCTACGGGCTTGTGAGGCTCGCAACTGGGTAACAGGGGTATGGAGAATTTTGTTGATGAT
>CAXDNN010000049.1:0-13415 GCA_963990675.1 uncultured Synechococcus sp. | reverse complement strand
AAGCCCTTGTCGAGACTTGAACTCGAGACCTCTCCCTTACCAAGGGAGTGCTCTACCGCTGAGCTACAAGGGCGTGTGGAAGGTGGGCCGGGTTGGATTTGAACCAACGTAGGCAGAGCCAGTGGATTTACAGTCCACCCCCATTAACCACTCGGGCACCGACCCGAACCACACCAGGAGAATTTACCAGCCGATGCGTCATTCCTTGCCGTATCGATACGATTAATCCAGCTGATACGGCCTTTTGGCCATGCACGTTCTGCTCCTTAATGGTCCAAATCTCAACCTGCTTGGGCAGCGGGAGCCTGGAATTTATGGCCGTGACACCTTGGCCACGATTGAAACGGAGCTCACTCGTGAAGCCAAAGCGGATGGTGTTGAGTTGGTGTGCTTCCAAAGCAACTTTGAAGGAGCTCTCATTGAGCGAATCCATCAGGCCATGGGTGAGAGCCAGGGGATTTTGATTAACGCTGGTGCCTACACCCATTCATCGATTGCGATTCGGGATGCCCTCACCGGTGTGGCCATTCCCTTCGTGGAGTTACACCTCAGCAACACCCACGCTCGCGAACCCTTTCGCCATCATTCGTACCTTTCAGAGCGTGCCGTTGGAGTGGTGAGTGGATTCGGCGCCAAGAGTTATTCGTTGGCCCTGAGCGGACTGGTCCATCACTTACGACAGGACGGATGACCGTTTCGTTCCCGCAAAAGACCATCCCTGAGAAGTCCACTCCAGAGAAGTCCACTCCAGAGAAGTCCACCGCATCGATTCGCTGGCTTGCGGCACCCACGAGTTGGAGTTGGGTCGAACAAGCCAATGCCCGGCCGATGGAGGTGTTGATTGACCATGCCCATTGCGAGCGGAAAGCAGCAGGATCTGCCGTTCAGATGATGTTCCGTTACCTCTGTGAACCAGGCTTGGGGGAGGCGCTGAGCCCTTTAGCTCGGGAGGAGCTGGAGCACTTTGAGCAGGTTCTTGCCTTGATCAAATCGCGTGGCCGATACCTCGAGCCACTTCCTTCGCCCGGGTATGCCGCCAACTTGGCGCGTCATATCCGGAAGGGAGAACCCCAGCGGATGCTGGACTCCTTTCTTGTCGCTGGCTTAATCGAAGCGCGCAGCCATGAACGGATGGCTCTTTTGGCCGAGCACAGTCCAGATGCTGAATTGCGCTCGCTTTATGGCGATCTTCTGGCCAGCGAAGCGCGTCATTTCGGTCTGTATTGGGTTTTGGTCGAGGAGCGCTTTTCGAGAGCTGTGTTGGTGGAACGTTTGCAAACCCTTGCGCTCGCTGAAGTAGAGGCGTTGCAAGGTGTCCTTGAGTGTCCGGACGATGTGCGGATGCACTCCTGTGGGGTGTCTGCTGTCTGAGCTACACCGCAATGTCTTGGGCTGCTATCTGAAGTGCCTCGCGCCGAGAGGCCACAAGTTGTCCGTGAACACCGAATTGGCGCAGGCGCTGTTGCAGCTTTGAGTTGGCTCCAGCGATCAGAATGGTTCGTCCGGATGTTTGTGCCTCTTGCACCATCCGTTCAATGGCGAGAGAGGCAGAGATTCCAATTCTTGGGACCTCTGTAATGTCCAGAATCAACACCTTGTAGTTCTGGATAAGGCCCATCCGGGCGCTAATCCCCTTGGCAGCACCAAAACTGAGTGGCCCTCGCAGCCGGAACAGCATTAGAGCGTTGCCGCACTGAACAACCAAGCCCTTTTCCTCAGCGTTGAGGTCATGGAGATGGCCTTCAGCGGCATCGGGTGGGTTATCGGCGTCCATCCCCTCTAGCTGGGTTTGGGTGATGGAATCAACGGTGAGCAAGTTGGCGATAAACATCCCAACTAAAACACCCCAAATCAAGTCCCAAAACACCGTCATCAACAGCACGGAGTACATCAATACGGCCGTTTTTCCAGAGAGACGGTGGGCTCGAAGTAGAAAACCCCAGTCGATGATGTCGAGCCCCACTTTGATCAGAATTCCGGCCAACAGTGCGGTCGGAATTTGTGCGGCAAGCGGACCTGCTCCCAGCAAAACAATGAGCAGAACGAGGGAATGGCTCATCCCGGATAGCGGTGTGGCGCCTCCTGATTTGATATTGATCACCGTGCGCATCGTGGCGCCAGCCCCTGGAAGGCCGGACAAGAAGCCGGCAGCGGTGTTGGCCATTCCTTGACCGATGAGCTCACGGTTGGAGTTGTGGCTGGTTTGGGTGATGTTGTCGGCGACGAGTGAGGTGAGCAGTGAATCGATGGCTCCCAAAAGGGCGAGCACCAGCCCTGCCTTCACCAGTTCTGGAAGGTGCTCACTGAAGTTGGGCATCACCAACTGCAGTCCCCCTTCGGGGATGGCTCCGATTCGGGCCAGTGGTTCGAGTCCTAGGGCGCTTAAACGATCGTCGTTGAAGAACAGCAATGACAGTGGCGTCACGATCACCAGCGCCAGGAGTGGTGAGGGAATCCACTGGCGCAGCCGCAAGGGCGAGAGGAAAACCACAGCCAGTGTCATCACACCCACCGCCAAAGCTGCGGGATTGAGGCCAGGGCTGTTGGCCAGTGTTTGAAGCGAATCCACCACGCCACCTCGGGTGGTAATCCCCACAAAAGGCCCGAGCTGCAACACAAGAATGATGAAGCCAATGCCCGACATGAACCCTGACACCACGGAGTAGGGCACGAGAGTGATGAAGCGGCCCAGGCGCAGCACCCCAAGCAGCATTTCGCAGACGCCGCCGATGACGACAGCCGCCATCACCATGGGCAGGATTTCACCAGCACTGAGGTCTTGATTCACGCCAACGGCGGCGAGGCTGGAGACGACCCCCGCAACGGTCACGCTCATGGGTCCTGTGGGACCACTCACCTGGGCGGGCGTTCCACCCAGCAGAGCGGCTAAGAATCCCGTGATAATCGCCCCGTAGAGCCCATAAATTGCTCCGCCTGGGCCTAGCGCTGCATTGCCAAAGGCCAGTGCGAGAGGGAGCGCGACGACGGCAGCGGTCAGTCCACCGAGGAGGTCGCCTTTCAGATTGCGGCGATGGAAGCCATGAATGAAGCCCATTAAGGGAGACCACTCCAGCTGCTCAATGCGTCGAGCGATTGCAGCCCTTCTCGTCGTCGTCCATCCGGCATCACCCAAGTGGGATAAGCGCGAATGGCTGCAGATTCACAATCGGCGGCTTGTTGGGGATGTTTTTTGGGTTGTCGACACTCCACATAGGGAACGGTGCGTCCCGCTTGTTGGCCAAATAGGTTCATTTGGTGAAAGCAAGCCGGACAACTCCAGGAGCCGTAAAAGCGAGCTCCGATGGAGCTCAGATGATTGGCGAGCTCGATGGCTTGATTGCTCGATGTCCGTAGGGGTTCTCCGATCGTGCCCTTCCATGTCTGCTCTGCTGAGGCGGGGAGAGCCCAGATGGCGGCGCCCAAGGCACAACCCGTGAAAACGATTCCACCGATTCTTTTCATGCAGGCCAAGCGCTACAAAATGAAGTTAGGGCGGATGGCTCCGTTCGGGCTTCCCTCCATCTCGAACCCTCACCAAACGAGCCAGCGTTGAGAAAGTGGATCTAGGGAATAGGAACCATGGCTGGTAGCGGTTACAAGGATTATTTCCAGGTTCTTGGTGTTGACCGATCCGTTGATGCTGACGGTATTAAGCGCGCATTCCGAAAGTTGGCTCGTCAATACCATCCCGATGTGAATCCTGGGGATGCAACGGCTGAGGCGCGTTTTAAGGAAATTAGTGAGGCCTACGAAGTGCTCTCTGATGCCGACAAGCGCCGGCGTTATGAGCAATTTGGCCAGTACTGGAACCAGGCAGGGGGGATGGGAGGTGGCGCTCCCGGCATGGATGTTGACTTCGGACGCTATGGAAATTTCGACGATTTCATCAACGACTTGCTCGGACGCTTTGGCGGCCCTGGCGGTTCCCCTGGATTCCAGGGGGGTGGTTTCCCAGGGGGTGGTTTTCCTGGTGGAGGATTTCCAAGGGGAGCTCAGGCGTCGCGTTCACCCGTGAATCTTGATGCGGAAGCGTCCGTTGGGGTTTCGTTCACGGAGGCCTATCGGGGTGGAGAACGAACGTTGTCGGTGAACAACGAGCGGGTTCAGGTCCGTATCCCAGCTGGCGTCAAAAACGGATCGCGGCTTCGTCTAAAGGGGAAGGGGAATTTGCAGCCTGGTACGGGTCGCCGCGGTGATCTGTACCTAAATCTTTCGATCAAGCCCCATGCGATTTGGCGCCTTGATGGTGATCAACTGCGTGCCGATCTTCCCGTCAGTTTTGATGAGTTGGCTTTGGGCGGAATGGTCACCGTGATGACTCCTGACGGTGAAGCTCAGGTTTCGATTCCCCCTGGTACTCCGCCAGGACGCAGTCTCAGACTCAAAAATAAGGGTTGGCCCTTGAAGGCTGGCCGCGGCGATCTTTTGCTGACGCTCACCCTTGATCTACCTGCATCGTGGAGTGAAGAGGAGCAGCAGTTGCTCGAACAGCTTCGTGTTCAGCGTTCCTCGAATCCTCGCCACGACTGGTTACGAAGTGCGGCTCTTTGAACGGCGGACCGTACGATCGCTCATCCCTCCCCCGGTCTGATGGAGCTCACTTACCGCCCCCGTCGTTTGCGCCGTACACCGGCCCTACGCGCCATGGTGCGAGAACACAGCCTTTCAGCCGCAGATTTCATTTATCCCCTGTTTGTGCATGAGGGTGATGGGGTGGACCCCATCGCTGCCATGCCTGGAGCTAGTCGCTGGAGCTTGTCTGCACTGACGGGCGAGGTGCAACGCGCATGGGATCTAGGCGTTCGCTGCATCGTGTTGTTCCCCAAGGTGTCTGAGGCACTCAAAACTGAAGATGGGGCGGAGTGTTTTAACGAAAACGGATTAATTCCTCGTGCGATTCGTCAAATCAAAGGGGCGATCCCTCAGATGGCGATCATGACGGATGTTGCTTTGGATCCCTACTCCTGTGATGGGCATGACGGGATTGTGAGTGAGGAGGGGGTTGTGCTGAATGACGAAACGATTGAACAGCTTTGTAAGCAGGCTGTGGTTCAAGCCCGTGCTGGAGCAGATCTCATTGGCCCGAGCGACATGATGGATGGTCGCGTTGGGGCAATTCGCGAAGCACTCGATGATGAGGGATTCGAACATGTCGGCATCATTAGCTATACCGCTAAATATTCTTCGGCTTATTACGGCCCGTTCCGAGAGGCTCTTGATTCCGCGCCGCGATCTGATGGATCAAAGCCGATTCCGAAAAATAAAGATACTTACCAAATGGACCCTTCGAATGCTCGTGAGGCGATTACTGAGGCTCAGTTGGATGAACAAGAGGGTGCAGATATCATGATGGTAAAGCCTGGTTTGGCGTACTTGGATATTATTCATCGCCTCCGCGAAGAGTCGGAACTTCCCATCGCGGCCTATAACGTTAGTGGGGAATATTCAATGGTGAAAGCGGCTGCAGAGCGCGGTTGGATTGATGAAAAAGCCGTTGTCTTGGAAACACTGCTGAGCTTTAAAAGAGCCGGTGCTGATTTGATCCTTACTTATCATGCCTGTGATGCTGCTGGTTGGCTGCGAGAAGGCTAGTCCTAGTCGATTAAAGTTTTACCTGGTATTGGCTCCTATACTTGTTAAGTAGGGAATTCTTGAAGTGTCTTTAGCTCGCTTAATGTGATCTGTTTGCACATCTAGTTTGGATCTATTTATGGCGTTCACGATATTGATTTGTTGATCTCTTTGGATGGATGCTCTGTCGAGCTGTATCGCTGATTTCAACATTCAAAGCCTGAAGGGGAGAGTTGAATGCGTGGGTTGGCGCGAATGCTCGCTGCTTCGTGTTGATCTGCCCCACAATGGTGATCTTCAATCGCTTTCTCGAATGCCAACGGTTGATCGGCTCGGCCACGTTGCGATCCGCGTTGACGATGTGGAACGTGCCGTGACCTTTTACAAGGGGTTGGGCATGCGTCTGGTTTGGCAGGCCGAGGATTGGTGTTATCTCGAGGCAGGGGACACTCGCGATGGGTTGGCCTTGCTTGGACCGGGTTACAAGGCGGCAGGTCCGCATTTTGCTTTTCATTTCCGCGATCGGGCTGAAGTGGATGCCATTCATGACCGACTCAAGGCGCAAGGAGTTCATGTGGGTGCAGTTCATGACCATCGCGACGGCACGGCCTCTTTTTATTTGAAAGACCCTGCAGGCAATTGGCTTGAAATGCTGTATGAACCACCCGGTGGCATCCCTTCCAACTGCGACTGAGACCGTGAGCCCCCCCAGTCACCATCAGGCCTTAAGTGAAACGCTTGAGCTGCTGGAGTGGCCTGTGGTGTGTGAGCACTTGGCAACGTTTGCCAGCACACGCATGGGCCTTGAATCGGCTCGAGAAACCCAGTTGCCCCATTCGCTCGCCGAGACGCTTCAGCGACAGGCCGAAACCGTTGAAATGGCGGTGTTGGACGATCTCACGGAGGGAGGGCTGAGTTTCCGCGGTGTAAACGATCTTCGGCCAGTGCTGTTGCGATGCCTCAAGGGTGGTGTGGCCTCCGGAGAGGAGTTGTTAGCGGTGGCTGGAACCCTTGCTGCTGCAAGAAAATTGCGTCGTCAAATCGATGATCAAGAGCTGCGTCCTGTCTGTACAGCTCTGATTGAAATGATGGTCACCCTGCCTGATCTTGAGCAACGGTTGAAGTTTTCCCTAGAGGAAGGCGGTCGTGTTGCGGATCGGGCGAGCCCCCCCCTGGCGGGGCTTCGACAGCAATGGCATGGCTTGCGACAGGAGCGACGCGACAAACTCCAAGAGCTCACGCGTCGTTACGCGTCTTTTCTCCAAGACTCAGTGATCGCCCAACGCCATGGACGGCCTGTCCTTGCCGTCAAGGCAGGCGCGATGGGTCAGGTGTCGGGTCAAGTCCACGACAGTTCGGCGTCTGGGAACACCGTTTTTATCGAGCCCCGATCCGTGCTCACGATGGGCAACAAGCTCGTCGACATCGAGGCTCGCATCCGAAAAGAGGAGCAGCGTGTTCTTGCTGAGTTGAGTGCTTTGGTTGCCCAGGACGAGCCAGTTCTTAACTCACTGATTGCGATTCTGTTGGCCCTGGATTTGGCTTTGGCCCGCGGCCGTTACGGCCGTTGGCTCGGGGCTGTTTCCCCCAATCTGTTGGAAGCTCCTGATGCTCCCTTCTTATTAAGGGATTTGCGACACCCCTTGCTCATTTGGCAACACAAACGGTCCAGCGGTCCTCCGGTGGTGCCGATCAGCGTCGATGTGTCCGCACAACTCCGCGTGGTGGCGATTACAGGACCCAACACCGGCGGCAAAACTGTGAGTTTGAAGACTCTTGGTTTAGTTGCACTGATGGCGCGTGCCGGAATGCTGATCCCGTGTTCTGGTCAGCCGTCCTTGCCCTGGTGTGCTCAGGTGTTGGCCGATATCGGTGATGAGCAATCGCTTCAACAGAGCCTGTCCACATTTAGCGGACACATCAAACGGATTGGCAGGATCCTTCAGGCGCTTGAATCCGGGCCGGCTCCCGCCTTGGTGCTGTTGGATGAAGTGGGGGCAGGGACAGATCCAAGTGAAGGCACGGCCTTAGCAGCAGCTCTACTGAAGGCGTTAGCGGATCGGGCTCGACTCACGATTGCGACAACGCACTTTGGTGAGCTCAAGGCGCTCAAATACACCGACGACCGTTTTGAAAATGCTTCGGTGGCCTTTAACGCCGAAACGTTGTCTCCCACCTATGAACTTCTCTGGGGGATCCCTGGGCGCAGCAATGCCCTCGCGATTGCGACGCGTTTAGGGCTTGATGCAGGGGTGCTTGATCAAGCGCAAGCTCTCTTGGCTCCGGCGGCTGAGGGCGAAGTGAACATGGTGATTCAAGGCCTTGAGGAGCAACGCCAACGACAGCAAGCTGCCGCGGAAGATGCTGCAGCGCTTTTGGCGCGTACAGAGCTGCTACACGAAGAGTTGCTCTTGCGCTGGCAAAAGCAAAAGCAGCAGACGGCATTGCATCAAGAACAAGGACGTCAGCGCTTGGAACATTCCATCCGTGAAGGACAGAAGGAGGTGCGTTCCTTGATCCGTCGGTTGCGAGACGACCGCGCCGATGGTGAAACGGCGCGCCAGGCAGGACAACGCCTTCGCAAGCTGGAAGACCATCACCGTCCAACGAAGGAGAAGCGAGCACTGAAACCCGGCTGGCGTCCTGAGGTCGGAGAACGCGTTCGCTTACTGGCCTTGGGAAAGGCCGCCGAAGTGTTGGCTATCTCAGACGACGGACTGCAGCTCACGGTGCGTTGCGGTGTGATGCGCACGACCGTGGAACTCAATGCTGTTGAAAGCCTGGATGGACGAAAGGCGGAACCACCTCCGAGTCCCGTTGTGAAAGTGCAGGCACGCTCTGGATTGGGAGCAGGCGCTCAAGTGCGAACGAGCCGCAACACCTTGGATATTCGTGGGATGCGCGTGCATGAAGCAGAGTCCACTGTGGAAGAGCAGCTCCGGAACGCCAACGGGCCACTCTGGGTGATCCATGGAATCGGTACGGGCAAGCTGAAGCGCGGCCTGCGGGCTTGGCTCGACACGGTTCCCTATGTGGAGCGGGTCGTCGATGCCGATCAAGGCGATGGCGGTCCTGGTTGCAGCGTTGTTTGGGTGCGCTGAGTAGTTCCTGACTTAGATCGTCTCAGGCAGTTGAGGTCCGGGCGTCATGGGTTCTGGCATGGCAATGGCGTTGCCGTCTTGATCAAACAACCTCCAACTGCGGGGATCTGGTGCGAGATGCACCATCTGTCTGGGCTGATAAAGGGGCTCTGGTTGCGTACGCACTTGAATTAAATGATCTCCATCCAGTAGGCGACAGGTGAGCACCTGCTCGTTGCCCAGCACTTCGCAATGGCTCACTTCTGCGGTCAAATTTCTGTTTGTTGCCGGAGCCAAGCTCCAGGCCTCTGGTCTCAGACCTGCCGTGAGCTGCTGTCCTTCAAGGCTGGAAAGAGCCTGAACCAAAGGCCCTTCGATGGGAAGCCGTCGATCTCCGAGTAGGAGGGTTGCGTTCGGCCCAACGCAAACGGGTAGAAGCGCCATCGGTGGACTCCCGATGAACTGCGCGACAAACAAATTGGATGGCCAGTTGTAGAGCTCCATCGGTGTTCCCAGTTGTTGGAGCTTGCCTGCATTCAAAACCGCAATCCGGTGGCCCATCGTCATGGCTTCCACTTGATCGTGGGTGACGTACACCGTCGTGGTGCCGAGGGCTCGTTGAAGTTCAACGATGCGCGTACGCGTGCTGTTGCGGAGCTTGGCATCAAGGTTGCTGAGCGGTTCATCCATGAGGAACACCGCGGGTTTCCGCGCCATGGCGCGTCCCAAGGCGACGCGTTGTTTTTGGCCGCCGGATAATTCCTTGGGAAGTCGATCCAAGAGTGGTTCTAATTCGAGAGCCTTCGCCACCATTTGGATTTGCTCAGTGATCTGTTGTTCCCTGTTGGAACGGACCCTGAGGGTTGGAGGCAAGCATCGCGTCGCACGACTGAATTGATCGTGCAGTTGCTGCAGTAGTGAGCGTGTTTGGCTTCGGCGCAGCCCAAAGCTCAGGTTGTCACGCACGCTGAGGTGGGGATAAAGCGCATAGCTCTGAAACACCATGGCCACGTCCCGTTGCGCTGGCCTAACGAGGCTGACCGGTCGATCGCCAATCAGGATTTCTCCTGAGCTGGGGCGATCTAATCCCGCCAGTAAGCGCAGAAGTGTGCTCTTTCCACAGCCTGATGGTCCAACAAGAACCAGAAATTCCCCGTCTTTGATTGTGAGATCGAGTTGTCGCAACACCTCGACTGGCGTTTCGCCGCGTCGTCCGGGGTAGGTCTTATTAAGGGCTTCGAAGCGGACGCCTGACAATCGATTGCTGCATCGGTCTGATCCTAAGGTTGTGGATTGGATCCAAACGACGCAGCCGTGCAGTTCATCGATCAGGCGCGGATCTCCACACGCGGTGGCCGCGGCGGTGACGGTATCGCTGCATTCCGCAGAGAAAAGTATGTGCCAGCCGGGGGGCCTTCCGGTGGCGATGGTGGCCACGGGGGCCATGTGGTGTTAGAGGCCGACAGCAACCTGCAGACGTTGTTGGATTTCAAATACAAACGGTTGTTTGCTGCCGACGATGGAAAACGCGGTGGGCCGAACAAGCGCACTGGCGTTTCAGGGCGTGAACTGGTGATCAAAGTTCCCTGTGGAACCGAAGTTCGTCATCTCACCACAGGCATTCTTTTGGGCGATCTCATTGAACCGGGAACAAGGTTGGTGGCGGCCTTTGGGGGGCGTGGGGGCTTGGGAAATGCCCATTATTTGAGCAACCGCAATCGTGCACCCGAGAAATTCACGGAAGGGCGTGATGGGGAGGAGTGGCCGTTGCAGTTGGAGTTAAAGCTGCTTGCGGAGGTTGGCATTATTGGCTTGCCCAATGCCGGTAAAAGCACCCTGATTGCAGTGCTTTCGGCAGCTCGTCCAAAGATTGCCGATTACCCCTTCACCACTCTGATTCCCAACCTGGGAGTGGTGCGGCGTCCTAGTGGTGATGGCACCGTTTTTGCCGATATCCCAGGCCTGATTGCTGGAGCCGCTCAGGGCGCCGGTCTTGGCCATGATTTTTTACGACATATCGAACGAACACGCCTCTTGATTCATCTGGTGGATGCCGGATCTGAGGACCCGGTTGAGGATTTACGCGTGGTTGAGCAAGAGCTCAAAGCCTATGGCCATGGATTAGTTGACCGGCCAAGACTTTTGGTTCTGAATAAAAAAGAATTGGTTCAAGAGTCTGATTTGCCAGGGGTGTTGGCTAACTTAAAAAACGCCAGCGGACGGAATGTTTTATGCATTTCTGCTGCTATGGGAACGAATTTAGATGAGCTTCTGGAAAATGTATGGAGCGAACTTGGAGTGTAGGAGAAGGTATTGTTGCCGAATAAAATGCGATTGAAATGAATTGAATAAATTTCATATTTAGCAGTGTGCTTTGCGATCCAGTTGGTAAAGAAGAGATGTTTGCAGCGATGTCTCTATCTGTTGATTTATTGGAAGTGATTAAGTGAGTGAATCATTGGATCCTATGGAATCCATAAAAAATGCTGGTCAGTTTCCTGTCCAGCATTTTTGAACGTTGCTTGAGGAGGGTTGACGCCTCAGTGAATGATTAATCGTCGTAAACCCGGCACTCATCAGCATCGGGATTGGCATCGCAGTACAGCTCTAGGGAGGTGGGGTCGTGCTTGTCCTCTGGGTTGTGCTCTTTGTACTCCTCAAGAGACTTCAGCTCTTCTGTGAGGTGGCGAAGCTTGGCTTGGTCTCCCGTGGCTTTCGCGGCTTCGATTTCAGACTGATCCTTCTGAATGTGTTCGTCGATGGATTTCATGGATTCAGTCTTCGCTTGCTTGAGTTTAAACCGGCTTACCGGTTTTTTGCCTCGCTTTCTTGAAGCCATGACCTTTTAACAGTGGACTGGTTTAGATCACCGGCTTCGTCGTTGGAGCCAACCTCTTAAGGAGCAAGCTCGCTCAGCTCGAGCCAGCGTTCTTCGGCTTGTTCGATGGTGCTAATCAAGTCCGCAAGTTCGAGGCTTCTTGCGGTCATGTCGTCACAGTGGTCGGAGATTTGTGCTTCTAAAGCCAAACGCTGCTTCTCAAGTTGTGGCAATGATGAATCAAGCTGTTCCAGCTCCTTCGTTTCCTTGAAGCTCCGACGGCGTGGCCCCTCCGATCGGGGCTTGCGGGGCTGACGTTCCTTGGTGGGTGTTGGTGCAACGCTTGGCGTCCGCTCCAGTTGTTTTTGTTGCTCAAGGAATTCGCTGTAATTCCCTTCAAAGCGTTTGAGATGGCCGTTTTCGAAGCAAAACAGGCGATCCACCGTTCGATCGAGAAAGTAGCGATCGTGAGATACGACGATGACGCAGCCACGGAAGTCCTCTAAGAAGTCCTCCAGAACGCTGAGGGTTTGCACGTCGAGGTCATTGGTGGGCTCATCCAGCAGCAGCACGTTGGGAGCTTGAACAAGCATGCGGCACAAGGTGAGTCGCCGACGCTCTCCTCCAGAAAGCTTGCTCAGCGGGCTGTGTTGTTGTGCGGGGGGGAAGAGGAAGCGCTCTAGTAGTTGCGAGGCGGTGACCTGCTCTCCCCCTAAATCGATCCGGCTGGCAGCTTCTTCGACAAATTCGATCACTTTTCTTTCGAGGCCTTTCCCTTGATCAAAGGCATCGGTGTGTTGGTCCAAATAGCCGATATGGATGGTTTCGCCAAGGCGCAAGCTTCCTTCGGTGGCCTGACGCCGTCCTGCAATTAAGTCCAGCAGGGTGGACTTCCCGCTGCCGTTGGGTCCCAAAATTCCCACCCGATCTTCAGGACTGAAGCTGTAGCTGAAGTCGTTGAGTAGGCGTTGACCATCGGGGTGTCCATTCGCCGTAACCCCCAGGGCCTCAGCTTCAATGACTTGTTTGCCAATGCGGCGACTGACGCTCGCCATTTCGAGCTTGCCCTTGGTTTGGTTTGGCTTTTCTTCGCGCATCGCCTCGATGCGTTGAAGCCGGGCTCTTTGCTTGGTACTGCGTGCTTTGGGGCCCTGACGAAGCCAGGCCAGCTCACGTCGGAGAACGCCACGAAACTTGGCAGCTGAGGCTGCCTCCGAAGCATCTTCTTCGGCTTTGTGCTGCAAAAAGGTGCTGTAGTTGCCTTGATAGGTGCGTGCTTGGCCCTGATCCACCTCCACCATGCGACGGGTAACACGATCGAGCACGTACCGGTCATGGGTGACCAAAACGAGGGCGCCTGGATAGCGATCTAACCAGCTCTGAAGCCATTCAATCGCGGCAGCATCAAGATGGTTTGTCGGTTCATCCAACAGCAGCACATCTGGGCAAGCCACCAGGGCTGAGGCCAAGCCAACCCGTTTTCGATAGCCGCCAGAGAGGTCCTCAACGGGACGTTGTAAGTCGCCAATCCCAAGTTTTTGCAGGACTTCTCGGCATTGCTGCTCCAGGCTCCAGGCATCCTCCTCATCCATCGTTTGGCTGAGTTCTCCCAGTTCTGACAACAACGTTGCGTTCTCGGGTGCCGCGGCAACCGCATCACTGAGAGCGTTAAAGCGCAACAGCAGATCGCGCTTGGCGCCGCAGCCTTCCAAGACTTGTTCGAGAACCGTCAGCCCGGGGGTGATGCGACTGTCTTGCCCAACGAGTTCAACACGTAGACGTGGTGAGCAGCGGCGTTCACCGGTCCCAAGTGGTTCGCTGCCGGCGAGAACCTTTAGCAAGGTGGATTTCCCAGCGCCGTTCGGACCGATCAACCCAAGTCGCTCTTTGTCGCCGATATGAAGATTGAGATCGGCAAACAGAGTTCGGATGCCGAAGTCTTTCGA
>CAXDNN010000048.1:0-13555 GCA_963990675.1 uncultured Synechococcus sp. | reverse complement strand
TGCTTCACGCGGGTGGCCTTGCCCACCCGTTCCCGCAGATAGAAAAGCTTCGCCCTGCGTACTTTACCGCGCCGTTCAACCTTGATGGAGGCGACTTGTGGGCTATGCAGCATGAACACCCGCTCTACGCCGATGCCTTGGAAGATGCGTCGGACAGTGATCGTTTGATTCAGCCCACCATGACGTTTGGAGATGACAACCCCTTCGTAGGGCTGGACGCGTTCCCGGTTCCCTTCACTGATCCTTACGCCGACACGAACCGTGTCTCCGACATAGATCTCTGGAAGATCGTTCTTCTGCTGAGCGCTCTCAAACTCACGTATGAGCTCTTCCGCACAAAGCTTCTTCGAAGCTGCCGCAGGCTTTGCCTTGGTCGCCACGGTTTCTTGTTGAGTGCTCTCTTCGGTCACCGTGGTGTCCTTCTGGTCGGCCGCCATCCCAGCTCCGCGTTTATCGCCAAAGAATCAGTGTACCTGTCGCCGCCAACGCTCGATTAAAAGTGCGAGGCCGGTGATCAGCATCCAGAGCAGTCCTACGGCATTCATCAGCACCACAATGGGTTCGAGGGTTGGTCCCAACCACTCCCCTTCATGCAAGGTCATTAACCAGTGCACTTGTTCTCGACTGGCTCCAAACCAGTCGCGGGCTAGGCGGTAGCCAACGCCAGAGCAAACGGTGACGAATAAAGGCAGCAGGACAAATGGAGCGATGCGTTGGTGGAGTTCGCGCACGCGCACAAGCAACCTCATGACCTACACCCAACTGCAAGCCGTTGATAGCGTGACGGATATTGAGCAGGCCAATGAATCTTTTCGCCGATCTGCTGGCCACGACTCAGGCAGCTCAGGGACAAACCACTGCGACCGGACCACGAATTCAGAAACGACGCGGGGTGGAGATCAAGTCTGCCCGCGAAGTCAAGATCATGCGCCAAGCCAGCAAAATCGTGGCCACCGTGCTTCGGGAAGTGATGGGCATGGTGGAGCCAGGGCAAACCACCGGAGATCTTGACGCGTTTGCTGAACGCCGCATCCGTGAAATGGGAGCGACCCCCAGCTTCAAGGGTTATCACGGCTTTCCGGCAAGCATCTGCGCCAGTATCAACAACGAAGTTGTCCATGGCATCCCGAGTGCCAAGCGTGTGATTCACCGAGGCGATCTCCTCAAGGTGGATACCGGTGCCTATTTCGAGGGATATCACGGGGACAGCTGCATCACCGTGTGTGTTGGTGAAGCATCGAAAGAAGCCCAAACCCTCAGTCGCGTTGCGCGCGAATCGCTGATGGCTGGAATCGGGCAGGTGAAAGCAGGTAATACGCTCCTCGATATTGCCGGCGCCGTCGAAGACCACGTCAAAGCCAATGGTTTCAGTGTTGTTGAGGATTACACCGGCCATGGCGTCGGCCGCAATCTCCATGAAGAACCATCCGTGTTCAACTTCCGGACGGACGAGCTACCCAATGTGACCCTTCGTCCTGGGATGACCCTGGCGATTGAACCGATCCTCAATGCGGGGAGCAAAGCTTGCCGGACGTTGCGGGACCGCTGGACTGTGGTGACGCGAGACGGTGCACTGTCGGCGCAATGGGAGCACACCGTTTTGGTCACCAGTGATGGCTGCGAAATCCTTACCGATCGGGGCGATTGAGGATTCGGCTGTAAGCCCGTCGCCCCAGCTCTGTGATGGGCATCAGGAGATAGGTCAAAGGATTGGGCGTCACGATGACTAGTCTCAGGCCCCAGCTGGCTTGTCTTAAAACCTGATTCGCAACCCAATTTGCATCCATGATTCCGATTGGGTTGAGTTCGGACCGGAACGGCCCGAGAACCAGTTTTCGGATCACCAGTTGGTTGCGTTCGGCCGCCGATTGGGTGGCCCCTCGCAAACTCACCAACTGGCCTAACAAGCGCTTGGAGATCTCATAAACAGGGCTAACGGCAGGTTGTATCTCTGCTTCTGAGGTGTTGACCCAGATTTCCATGGGCTTCTCCCTTTCGTTGCAGCGGCTGATCTCTTCGTAGCGCTGCATGAGGCGCCAACTGCTCAGTGCATTGATCTCCAAAGCTCGATTCACATCCTCAGGGCGTTGATCGCCTTTCGGGTTAATGCCGTGGTTCAGAACGAGAACATCGAACTTTGCCAAGTCACCATCAAGGGCGTTCTCGTCGCCACATTGCCAAGAGATCCAACGGTGCGGCCCGTCATCGTCTTGCATCTGGGGTGGTGAGCGATGGGTAAGGCCAACAACATCAGCTCCACTGGCACGAAAAGAGCGCGTCAGGGCACGGCCAAGGGTGCCGCTGGCACCGGTGATGCCGATGCAGCGGTTTTGATAAGTCGTGGATGTGAGCTGGTCCATTCCCCCAGCTTGCGGCATTCTTGAGCGTGATTCATGGGCCCGTTGCTCTTGGCTGACGACGCCTTGCAGGTGCTTTTTGCTCCCTATTGCGGTGGGTTGGCTCGCTCAGAAGCCCTCAGGGATGCATTGATGCTCTTGCGAGGTCAGCGGCTCGAGGGGTGCAGACCTGTGGAAGGGTCTGACGGACATGGATTTGTTCTGAGCTGGAGCGATGAACGGGCACCGTTGGATGTGATCCAGTGCCAGCTCTTTTTCCCGACGCAACAGGACGCTTCGCGGCAGTTCGGTCTTCCGACACACCAATTGGTGTCTTGGCTGATGGATTGTTCAGCATTTGTGGGTGCAAAACCTGATCTTCCAGATGCCTTTTGGTCTTGGGTGCTGTTGGAGCAGAAAGATGAGGTTGCTGACGCCTAGATTTGTCAACGATTGAAGTGCGGTTCATGGGAACGACTTTGCTGATCGGATCATGTGAACCGTTCAGCGGAAAGTCCGCTCTTGTTTTGGGTATTGCTCAGCAGCTCAATCAGTCCGGCCATTCGATCCGGTTCGGCAAGCCCCTGGCCACCAGCTTGGACTGGGATCCCAACCAAGGGCCGTTGCCGCAACCGCTCATTGATGACGATGTGCGGTTTGTTGGCGAGACCCTCGGATTTGAGGCTGATCGGTTGATGCCGTCTCTGCATTTGCTGTCCCCGACAACGGCGACGAGTCGTCTAGGACTGGGGCAGTTGGAGGCCGGAGAGGGGTTCGACCATCTTCGGCAGCAGGTGGATGAACACGATGGATTAACCCTGCTCGAAGGTGCCGGAAGCTTGAATGAAGGGCTGTTGTATGGCCTGAGTCTTCCTCAACTAGCTGAGGGTCTTGAAGCCAAGGTCGTGCTGGTGCATTTGTGGCAAGACAGCCGCAGCGTCGAGCCCCTACTCGCTGCGAAACAGTCCCTAGGGGATCACCTTGTCGGTGTTGTTCTGAATGCTGTAACGCCCGAGGAGGTTGACAGCTTGGAACGTCAGGTCGTTCCCATGCTTGAGAAACTTGGCCTAACGGTATTTGGGGTGATGCCAAGGTCACCGCTGTTGCGCAGCGTCACGGTGGGAGAGCTGGTGCGGCGTTTGGATGCCCGGGTGATTTGTTGCCAGGACCGCCAAGAGCTTTTGGTGGAAACCTTGAGCATTGGAGCGATGAACGTGAACTCTGCAATGGAGTTCTTCCGTCGCCGTCGAAATATGGCGGTGGTCACCGGTGCCGACCGTACGGATATTCAGTTGGCGGCCTTGGAGGCGTCAACGCAGTGTTTGATTCTCACGGGCGCTGGAGAACCTTTGCCCCAGCTGATTAGTCGTGCGGAAGAACTGGATGTTCCACTCCTGAGGGTGGAGCACGACACCCTGGCCACGGTTGAGGTGATTGAGCAGGCCTTTGGCCATGTGCGCCTCCACGAAGCGGTGAAAGCCACCTATGCCTTTCGTCTCGTGGAAGAGCATTGCCATCTCGACCGTCTGTTCTCTGCTCTGGACTTGAAAGTCCAGAGCGTCTAATGGTTGCTAGTTTCCAGTGATCTCAGGCGGGATGTCCTTGGGCCAGTCATTGGATCTGCCGTCCCTTGATCGGGTCGACACGCTGGCGCAAGAACTAGCGCTGTTGCAAGACAAAGGAAAGCGGCGAATCGCCATTCTCGGCAGCAGACATGTGCCGGTGGTCGCGATTCATTTGATCGAACTTGTCGCCCGCTCCCTCGTTCAGGAGGGCCATTCCCTGATCACGTCAGGCTCTCAGGGGGTGAACGCTGCTGTCATCCGTGGGGTCTTGGAGGTGGATCCGTCCCAGCTCACGGTGCTGTTGCCCCAGAGCTTGGATCGCCAAGCCGTTGAAATTCGAGACCTGCTCGAACGGGTTTTACACCTGGTTGAAAAGCCCGAACAGGATGAGCTGCCTCTTCCGATGGCCAGTAGTCTTTGCAACCAGGAAATTATTAGCCGATGTGATCAGCTGATTTGCTTGGCGTTTCATGACAGTGAAACGTTGTTGGCGAGCGCGCGAACGGCGGAAGATATGGGCAAGGTTGTGAGCTTGCTTTACTTCGATTAATTAGTTGCCCAGAAAAGCTTTAAGCCCTTCGCTGTACAGGATGCCGCTGCAGAGCAAACCGCTGGCCCAACAAAGGCCACGGGCAGGGGGCACATTGCCGACATAGGCAGCGATGTACGCAAATCGAAATGCTGGATGGGCCAAAGCTGCTATGACGGCAGCGGCTGGAAGTGGACCGGAGTGCTCCACGGCAATCAACGCCAGTAAGGCTGCGGGAGCATGCAGGGTGAAGGCTTCGAAGCTGTTTTGGTGAGCCCAGCTGGCACGTTTCCCCCAAGCCGGGAAGCGATCGAACATGGCTCGCGGTGCGGCCATATCTTTCATTTCGAAATTGGATGCTGAACGCGCTGCGCCCAGAGGAATAATGCTGGCTACGACACTCCCACCTGCCAACACCAAAGACCAGGCATAGGGCGTTGCGCTTGTAGCCGTGAAAAGTTGCAGCAGCGACATGGTGTGGGCTCCGTACCTGGCCTTTTCTAAGGTGTGAACAGCAGTGACCGTGCGCTATGGCCAGTACTTCCTCTTTCGACGTCGTTTCTGATTTCGACCGACAGGAGCTGGTAAACACTCTGGATCAGGTGCGTCGGGATGTGTCGACCCGCTACGACTTGAAGGATTCCAAGACCGAGATTGTGCTGGAGGAAACCGAGATGGTGATCACGACAGCCAGCGACATGACGCTCCAGGCTGTTGAAGATGTGCTCCGCGCCAAAGCGACAAAACGGAACCTTTCGCTGAAAATATTTGACTTTCAATCACCGGAGTCTGTTGGAGGAAACCGGGTTCAGCAGGTGGTGAAGCTACGCAAAGGATTGAGTCAAGAAATTGCCAAAAAATTGAGCAAAATTGTGAGAGATGAGCTCAAAAAAGTAACCGTTGCGATTCAGGGTGAAAGTGTTCGTATTACAGGAAAAAGCAAGGATGATCTTCAGGCAGCCATACAATTAGTGAAGAGCAAGGAGGAAGAGCTAGATATTCCGTTGCAGTTCGAAAATTATCGCTAAATCATCAGTGGTTATTATCTTGGAACGATAAGTGCTAAATGATCAGGGATGAAAGATAATTCTTTGCCTAAAGAAGATTTTTCGAACTTCGTTTGTCGATGCAACGGGAGGGGGGCTTCAATGCCCCTTCCCTCTCGACCGCTAGTTCGGAGCTTTACTTAGCCGCCATTGCAATGACGAACAGCTTGAGCATTCGACTCGCCTTGGGACATCATTTCAGTGACGCATCCATTGAAGGCAGTGCTTTGCTGCTTCAGGGGACTCAAGCTCAAGGCAATCGCGGCTAAGGAAATCGCCGATACGGCAGTGGCTGAAATTTGAAGGAGCCCATAGGCAAGCATGGCTTTCTTCTTGCCGCCGCAGCTCTGATTGGCTTGAATGTCGTTCTACATAATGCAGAAATCTTTCCAAAAATCTATGGGCAGCGACTGACTGACTTTGGTCGTTGAGGGCGCGGATTACCGCCCAATGATTCGTTTGCGCAGGCTAGATGTGCGATTCAGGCGGTCCGCACACCTAGCCCGCCTTGGTTGGCTACTGGGTTAGCCCCTCAGTCATGGTGGTGATGCTTGAGGGGGATATCGCGATAGGGCTGAACGCCAATCGGTGGTGGTACTTGACGCTTTTCATCCGAGTCCACGGCACCCATCGCGTGGGCAAATGCATCGCCCCACCATTGTAAAAGTGCTTTCATGACTGCTCCGGGATCACTATTAATGTCATACACCCGTTTGATCAAGACCGCACTAGGTACTTATCCTGCATCGCAAGATGTTGTTCTGTTATGTGAAGGGGGCTAAGTGGAAATGCCTGAATTGATTGATGCCTCGTCAGTCAAAGTTGTTTTTTGATCAGAATTTCCAAGGCTATGTAATGAGAATCATGCTTGTTTTGGAGAGAAATTGAGTTCTCGATATCATTTTGGGAAACCTATTTGGTGTCGTCATCAGGTGTTCTGTCGTCTCTCCGGGCTCCACGGAGGAGATGTGTGCTGAATCCCTTGGAGTGACTGCTTTGCTGAGGCTTAGAACCTTAATCTCCGTGGTAGATTTTTATTCAATAGCTCGTTGAAGTGGCTAAAAGTTGCGCCATTGTTGTCCGTGTGTTTGATGGTGAGTCTCCTTACCTTCAATCGTTTATCGATCATCACCGATCGATCGGTATCGACCAATTTTACCCCGTGATCGCGCCAGGGGCGGCACCTTTATGCCGTGAGATTTTGTCTCGAAATCGGTTGAGTTTTACTGAGGTTGAAGGGCAGAAAATTGGTGCTGTTCGCGGCTTGATTAAAGAAGATTACGTAGCTGTGATTGATGCTGACGAATATTTGCATCCTGATCTTCTTCCTTTCATTCAAGAGGAAAAGTTTCAGTCGTTGGCGATGCCTTGGCGAATGACTGCCACCCTCTCGGATTCAGGCTTTGAATCCGGTGCGAAGCGATTTTTTGATTTCCCTCAAATTAAATCTGTGATGCGTACGCGCACATTGACGGGGCTCGGTTTGCACCGTTCAGGGACAAGGGGGCATGGGCGCTGTTTGGGTTTGAAAGAGGGCTTGGCCTTCCCTGTTCATCACTACTATCTGCGTGGACTGGATGATCTCGTGCTGAAGGAGGGCGGTGTCGTGAAGCGAACATTGGCTCACAGCACGGGCCGAAAGACTGTCGCCCTCGGGGATGGGGCCACTACGCACGATTTGGCTGCTTTTCCAAGTAGGCATGCCAGGGTTGCTTTCCTGTTGAGGGTTCTTGATCATTTGCCCGAGCAAAAGGATCCCTATTCGGTATCAACTGATCAAGTGATGTTGAATCGGTTACATGATCAGATGTCAGTTGATTTGGATTTGGTCAAGGCTGAATTAAAGCAAAGTATAAATAATATTTATGGAATCTTCCGTAAGCGTTCAATTTGTGATCAGATCAAGGATGTCGACAGCATTCTTGCAGGTCATCCCAGTAAGGTCAGTTACCAAAAAAGGGTGCTGCGTCAATTGAGGTCCGACTATAAAATTCGTCAGTCTTGGCCTTATCGATTGTTAAATAGCATGGGAATTGGTACTCATGTCTTGCCAGATTGATTGCATGTGAGTGCATTGCAAGGCTGGCACTTTTGGTGGCGAGGATTGATCGTTCTTGGCATTACCGCCGATCGCCGGATCTCTCAGATGCCCGTCGTTGATCAATGATCTTGGCCAGTTCAAGCACATAGCCAGCCGTGCACCAGCGTCCATGGCTGCGGGAGCGGTTTTCGATATCGGAGCGGATCTCTGCGGTTTCTGCCATCAGAAGGTCAAGTTCACCTTGCTCCAGCTCATACAGCTCCTGGAGCTCGACGTCGCGCGACAGTAGATGACTACGAAACCACTTGCGCATCTGCTCTTGGGGAGGAATCTCTTGGACCATGGATGCTGATCAAGCATTGGAATGCCATTCTCACGGCATGAAGCAACTCAGTTGGGCTGATTTTGATGCCTGCGTTCAAGTCCTTACAGAGCGATATGGCGGTCGATCCTTGAACGGTGTCTTTGGCATCCCTCGCGGAGGTCTTTGTTTGGCCGTAGGGCTGAGTCATGCCTTAGGGCTTCCGCTGTTAATGGCACCCGACAATCACTGTTTAATCGTTGATGATGTCTTTGAGACGGGACGGACCTTGCAAGGGCTTCGGCTTCAATGGCCTCAGGCCACCTATGCCGTTTGGGTCAGCAAATCTCAACCGCAATGGTGGGATGCCGCTGAGGTCACCTTGAGTTCTGAGTGGCTTTTGTTTCCTTGGGAAAATGCGGCAGCAGCGATTGTTGATGAAGCCGACTACCGCAAATCCCGTGTTGATGTCTGATTAGATGCTTCGCACCATTTATCTAGCCTCGCCCTATGGTTTTTCTGAGCAGTGGAAACGGCTGCTGCTTCCTGAATTTATTGATGCGTTAACGGCCCTCGGGTTAGAGGTTTGGGAGCCTTTCACGCGCAATGGCCAGATTGATGTTGCGGAACCTGGCTGGGCTTATCGCGTTGCACAAAAAGATCTCCAAGATGTTCGTGATGCGGATGCCCTGTTTGCGATCGTGAATGGAACGCCTCCAGATGAGGGCGTCATGGTGGAACTGGGTGCTGCTATGGCTTTAAACAAGCCAATTTTTTTGTTTCGTGATGATTTTCGGCGTTGCACCGACTCTGAGGAGTTTCCACTGAACTTGATGCTCTTTGCCGGATTACCAGAGATTGGCTGGCAAGACTATGTCTATGACAACATTACGGAGATTGTGAGCCCAGACAAAGCGCTTGTGCGTTGGTTGAGCTCAATCAAATGAATAGTCAGTGAAGATCTTTGTGTCTTCAGGTGTCAGTATTTATATGCTCTTTTTCTTGTGGTTTGATTAATAGCTTGATTCTGATTGCATGGAAAACATGTCAAGGCCATGGTGATTGCTCAGGATTTTTTAATGCAAATCCCTTTGGCTAATTCGTCCAGGCTGTTGATCAAGTTGCTTGATGTATCTTGTCTCAATGTTGAAAGATTGCGCAATTCAAATTGCAGTTGCGAGTTTATTTTTAAATCCCCCTCGACGTAAAGAGTCGTCGTATTATTAATTGTCTTCGACGTTTCGTCGGTATTTTGCTTTGCCACGAAGCCCATTGGCGCCGCGAATGACCATGTGTAATTGAGTTGTCCATATCCGACAGCTCCTGGTTGCCAGTGCCCGGATGATTGAAAATTCTCAGCCATGATTGTGAGACGGCTGTCAATCACTGTTTTGGGTTCCACTCTGGATTCCACTTTTCGCGTCCCCGTTGGATCCGGAGCATGAATCACGCGGAAGCTTTGATTGTTAAGTTCACGAACACCCTGAATGGGAATTGTTAACCAGCTGCTTCCCACCGTTTGGATCGTGCAGATCAAGACGGGAGGAGTCGGGGGAGTGGATGCCTGCAATGATTAAATTTGAGAACTAGCCGATGGCGGCAAAGCTCTCGCGGAAGGCGTTCAGCGTTGCTTCGATGTCGGCATCTGAGTGGGCCAATGATGTGAAGCCGGCTTCGTATGCCGAGGGTGCGAGATAGACACCGCGCTCCAGCATGGCGCGATGCAGCCTGCCAAAACGCTCAGCATCAGTGGCCTTTGCCTCCTCGAAGTTGCGAACGGGGCCTTCGCATAGGAAGAAACCAAACATTGCGCTCACGCTGCCACCCGTGATGGGGAAACCGGCCTCCTTAGCAGCATCTTTGATGCCAGTAATCAACCGTTCAGTGGTGGCCGCGAGCTTTTCATAACTCCCGGGTTGTTTGAGTAATTCAAGGGTCTTGATCCCTGCGGTCATCGCCAATGGGTTTCCGCTCAAGGTGCCGGCTTGGTACATCGGGCCAGCCGGAGACACCATCTGCATAATCTCTGCTTTTCCGCCATACGCTCCAACGGGAAGACCGCCTCCGATCACTTTCCCCATGGTGGTGAGGTCTGGTGTGACGCCGAAATGAGCTTGGGCTCCGCCATAACTGATGCGGAATCCAGTCATCACTTCATCGAAGACGAGAAGCGCACCATTTTCTTTGGTGAGTTCCCGCAAACCTTCAAGGAAGCCTGGTTCGGGCTGAATAAATCCTGCATTTCCAACGATGGGCTCGAGGATGACTCCGGAGATGGCATCTGGATTCTCTGCGAACAGAGCTTTCACGGCCTCGAGGTCGTTGTAAGGAGCCGTCAGGGTGTTGGCTGTGGTGCTGCGAGGAACACCGGGGGAGTCGGGAAGTCCAAGGGTGGCGACGCCGGACCCTGCCTTCACCAAAAACATGTCGGCATGGCCGTGGTAGCAGCCCTCAAACTTGATCACCTTGTCGCGGCCTGTGAAGGCGCGCATGAGGCGAAGCACAGCCATGCACGCTTCGGTGCCGCTGTTCACAAAGCGGACCATCTCGACGCTGGGGACAGCGTCAATCACCATCTCCGCCAGGGTGTTCTCGAGGGCGCAGGGGGCGCCAAAGCTTGTCCCTTTTTCGATCGCTTCTTGGAGCGCACTAATCACTTCGGGGTGGGCATGGCCGCAGATGGCGGGACCCCAGCTACCGATGTAGTCGATGTATTTATTGCCATCGACATCCCAGGCATAGGGACCCTTGACCCGATCGAACACGATCGGCTGACCGCCCACAGACTTAAACGCACGCACTGGAGAGCTCACTCCACCGGGCATCAGACCCTGCGCTGCGCCGAAGATGGCCTGGGAGCGGCTGGTGTTCAACGTAGGTGTTGTCACAGGAACCGACGCCAAGAGGCAAATGCAAACCGTGCATCATCCTGACCCAAGAACTGCCAGATGCGTCTGTTCTGTGTCCCAATCGCGTCAGATTGACAGCAAGATCTGCCTAAGGTTCACCCATCTGGAGGGATGACATGTCCTACGACTGGTCTGCTCTGGAGAGGGATCTCCGCCGTCTACTTCCCACCCGTGGGGTCGTTTCGAAACGTCAGGAGTTACTGAGTTACGACTGTGACGGTTTGACATTGGAGCGCCAATGTCCACCTTTGGCGGTGTTGCCGGAAACAACGGAACAAGTCGCTGCTGTGCTGCGCTGTTGCCATGCCCACGGCATTCCTTTTGTGGCGAGGGGTAGCGGAACGGGTTTGTCGGGAGGGGCTTTGGTGGATGAGGAGGCACTGCTTGTGGTCACCAGCCGCATGCGCAATGTGATCGACCTGGATTTGGCAAACCACCGCGTCACCGTGCAGCCGGGGGTGATTAACAGCTGGGTGACCAGGGCTGTGGCGGGTGATGGGTTCTATTACGCGCCGGATCCTTCCAGCCAAGTGGTTTGCAGTATTGGGGGCAACGTGGCTGAGAACTCCGGTGGTGTGCACTGCCTGAAGTACGGGGTGACCAGCAATCACGTGCTTGGTTTGGAAGTGGTGCTTCCCGATGGCAGCGTTACCCAGCTCGGCAATGGCTTGGCCGAGTCTCAAGAGCTCGATTTGCGCGGCGCCTTCATCGGGAGTGAGGGCACGCTTGGGATTGCCACCGAGATCACGCTTCGTCTATTGCGAGCGCCGGAATGCATCAACGTGCTGCTCGCTGATTTCGAAACGATGGAGTCCGCGGGTGAAGCAGTTCGCGCTGTTACAGCAGCGGGGTTGCTTCCAGCCGGGATGGAAATTATGGACAACGTCACCATCAACGCGGTCAATGATTTCTTCGGATACGACGAATATCCGAGGGATGCGGCGGCGGTGCTGTTGATCGAACTGGATGGCCAGGAAGCGGAGGTTCAGGCTTCCGCCCAAAGGGCTGAGCAGTTGTGTCGTGCTGCTGGTGCCCGCGGACTGCGTCGAGCAGAAGATCCCACGGAATGTGCGGTGCTTTGGAAAGGACGCAAATCTGCGTTTTCAGCGGTGGGGAAGATCACCCCCACGTATTACGTGCAGGACGGTGTCGTTCCCCGAAGCAGCCTGCCGTTGGTGCTGGCGGCGATCGAACGACTCAGCCAGGCGCATGGACTGCCGGTGGCCAATGTGTTCCATGCCGGTGATGGCAATTTGCATCCGCTGATCCTTTATTCAGCTGCAGAGCCCGATGCCGAACAGCGGGTGAAAGACCTTGGCGCAGCCATTTTGAAAGAGTGTCTTGCTGTGGGAGGAAGCATTAGTGGTGAGCACGGTGTGGGTGCAGACAAACGCTGTTACCTCGATTGGATGTTTGCTCCGGAGGACCTTCAAACCATGGGGTTATTGCGGCGTGCATTTGACCCGGACAATCGAGCGAACCCTGGCAAGGTGCTCCCCACCCCTCGCACTTGCGGTGAATCCGCGAAGCGTTCCGTGACGCTTCAGCCCACTGTCGAATTGTTTTGACTCAAAACAGCATGTCGTCGTTCTCGTTGTCGCCGCTTTCGTCGTCGTCGCTCGGTGGCCAATCCAAATCAACACTCACAGGAGCGTGATCGCTGGGTTTGTCGTTGCCGCGTACGTGTTTGTGGATCACACAACTCCGGGCTACACCCAACAACTCGTCGCAGAGATAAATGTGATCAATCCGCCAGCCGCGGTCTCGATCCCATGCGCCGGTGCGGTAGTCCCACCAACTCCAATGCCCTGCATCCGGCTCGAACACACGAAAGACATCCTGTAGGCCGCTCTCGAGGGCCTTTTGCAGCGCTTGACGTTCAGCATCGCTGGCCATGATGCCGCCACTGAGTCGATCGGGATCATGCATATCCCTGGCCTCGAGAGCGATGTTGAAATCCCCAACGACGCATAACGGTTCACCCCGATGCAAGGGTTGGTCCAGATATCGCTTGAGGCAGTTCAACCACTTGAGTTTGTAGGGATACTTGTCAGACGCCAGGCTGGAGCCATTGGGCACATAGAGATTGACAACGCGAACCCCATCAATCAGGGCGCTGATCACGCGCTTTTGCTCTCCCAGTTCAAGCGCTTCCGGATCCTCCTCGAGTTCACCAACGAATCCGCAGCGCACATCATCAAGGGGCGCACGACTCACCAATGCCACTCCGTTGTAAGACTTTTGTCCATGGAAGTTGACCTGCCAGCCTTTCTCCTCAAAAGCTTGGGAGGGAAACAATGGGTCATCCACTTTGGTTTCCTGCAGGCAAAGTAAATCGGGTTGAGCTTGCTCAAGCCAGGTCAGCACTTGATCCAGGCGTGATCGCACTGAATTCACATTCCAGGTTGCGATCCGCACGGCTGCTCAGCAATGAACTTGACGCTTAGCATCCGCCAAATCTCAATTTGCCGATGTTTCGCCGTTGTGCGATGCCTCTGTTGGGCATCGTTGCTCTGCTGCCGGTTGTTAATCACCCGGCCGTCGCTCAGATGGGGAGTGCCTATGAGACGCCCCAAGAGCGTCAGCTTTACAGCCCCGAATCCGCTGGATCCGCTGGTGGCAGTGTGCTCGATGCCACCAATCCCATGGATCTCTTGAACCGCATTCGCCAGTCCGGTGCGATGGACGATGCCACCCCCCCCTCCGATGCGGTGGATGCAGCACTCAAGGCGTATCAGCAACAGCCCTAGGCCTGTCTCTTATACACATCTCCGAGCCCACGAGACTAAGGCAATCTCGTATGCCGTCTTCTGCTTGAAAAAAAAAAG
>CAXDNN010000047.1:0-13779 GCA_963990675.1 uncultured Synechococcus sp. | reverse complement strand
AATGATACGGCGACCACCGAGATCTACACCTAAGCCTTCGTCGGCAGCGTCAGATGTGTATAAGAGACAGGTAATCGTCAGCGGGTTACGGATATAAGACAATGTTGTTATTGCGATACTAAAATGGTTAATGATCGTGGCATTGGCGTTATTTTGGTGTCCCCCTCCTTCCTATGATGAGTAAGCTAAAAGAACGTTTGATTGCCTTCTTGAAAAAAGTCAATGCCTACGTGGATACGTCGGCTGCTCAGCTTTACAAAGAACGTGGATATTAAGCTGTTTAGCTCTTCAATTTAGGCTTTAATCAGCTTCGGTCAAGACAGTTCGTTGAGTTGTTCTTTACGTTTAGTGCCATCGCTTATCGATTTTGATATCTGCTGGCATTTATTGGTATTCCGTTGCATGGTGACAATTTATCCTTTTTGGTAGCCAGACTTCCTGGATGTGGAAACAATCAGAAGACACCAGTAAAGATGGCAACCTGAACGATGGTGACGGTTGGCTTGTGAATGATGAGCAGGAGCTGGTCTGTGAGTTCAGTGCGGATGATTCGTCGACCCAAGCTCCTTGGGTCACCATTCGAACCTTCCGCTGGAGAAAGCCTGACTACCCAATCCCCCAGGCGCGTCGGCGACTGCTCAGGGATAGCGCGATCGTGGAGTGGAAAGCGATGCAAGCCGCAGGCTGGAGGCGATGTTCACCTCCGGTCCGTTGAGTCCAGCCCTTGCCAGTTCGCAGAAAATATGTAGTATGTTAAATACGCCAAAGAATCCTCGAGACAAGGATCCACTGCGCGAGAACCGATAAATACGATGACATGAACGAAACAGACCTCAGCGCCAAAAGGGAGTTGGAACAACCTGGAAGCCACTCCAGTGCTGTTCAACTCACGGGACATGAATCTCCCCAACGGCGTCGTTTTTTGCGCGAACTAGCGGAAGAACAACGTTGCCGCGAATAATCAGCTTCATAGGAGTTCCCAAGCCTCTTCGAATATATTGTCTTCAAATCATCCGAGAATTATTGCATTATTCTGCTGTATATGGCAGAAAGTTTGTAGATCTAATTCATAGGATTTTTCCATTCTCTTTGGCTAATCCATGCTGATGCAGTATCAAGTCCGAGTTGACGATGGCGAACATTCTGTCGTTGTCGAATCATTTGATGATTTGGGGCAGGCTATTGATTGTTATGTGCTTCAGATCCTGGCTCTGACGCAGCTTTTTGTTGAGATCCAACTGGTTCAGTTGATTGGTGACGATGATGAATGCGTTCCGATCACGTCCCATTCTTTTATCTGAGTAGGTGCAACGGAAGGAGTTTTAAGATACTTATGGGTAATGTACTTGGACCTTCAGTAATTATTAATCGTATAAGGGCTGGATTTTCTATCTCAAGTTTGAGACGATTAAGGTTCGATTTCGTCGTTTTTTCTCGACATGCCTCTCCCAAAGTGGTCCACCATGACTGATGAGAGTCAGGCAATGGTCAAAAAAACAGGTGTTGGGCTGGGTGTTGGCATCCTGTTGGTGTGGATTGCCCTTGGCTTCATCAAGGCCATTTTGCCCCTTGTTTTTCTTGGAGGTGCCGGATACGTGGCTTGGAAGGTGCTGAATAAGCAATGACCTGTTGGCCAAACGATTCGGTGATGCTGACTTCACCTTGCGCATCCCTTCTGTTGTCCTTGTAATTCTCAGCAACGAACCTTCTTTCCGTGGACCAGGCTGAAATCAACAACTGGGCAAGGATCGCTGTCGACCTCGAGGTGGCAGGGGAGGTCGATAGCGTTCTCTACGAGCGTGCTCGCGCGATCGCCCTTGGCCAGGTTGATCCGATGCCGCACTATCCGCTGGTGTTGTCCGACGAACTATCGCTAGCTGCTTAAAAGGTTTGCCAGGTGCTGGTGAGCCATTGAGGAGCTATGGACCACCAGATTGCGCAGGAAACAAAGATGGCTGCAAGCCCAATGAGGGAGGTGATCAACTGATCGTTGGACTCGGTTGATAGCTTTTTAGTCTTTCCCATGAAGCAATTACGACGTCTGATCTTGTTGTAGTGCTCTAGCCGAATGAGTACTACCCGTTGATGTACTCAGCGATTGGTTGGGCAAAAAAAAAGAACCCTCCCTCAGGGTTGCAATGGTCGACGCGTCATTCCCATAACCAGGTAATTGCACTTGTTCGGATCGTGTCTCATCCGTGATCGCTCCTGCCTCCAACTACTTGGCTGTCGTGCTCGGTCTTCACGGATTCCCGCGACATCGCGTAACGTTTCTTTATACGAAGATTTTGCTGTGGGCGATTATTCCTCCGCCATCCTCGCTCTCATTGCTGTTACGGCGGTTTTGACGACAGGCGTTGTTTATGTCTTGGCGCAGCCAACCGATGTTCCTGTAGCCAAGCGGGAAGGCTGATCCAATGCTCACTGCTTTCTTTCCAATTGTTTTTGCAGGGATCTTTGTATTCTTGCTCGTCCAGGCATTCCGCATGATGAGTGTTGGCTTTAAATCCAACGGGTCTTCTTGGTCGTCGACTCGTCAAGACCGCACCGGGTTGCTTACGACGCATCCAGAACTTCTCGATCAAAATGGTCAAATCACATCCGAGGATTTGCTCGTCGTGAAATTTCCTGAGCTTGGAGAGTCGGAAGCTACCCCAGCTTGAGTTTGATTTTGCAATGTTATGAGTTCCCGTTTGAGTAATCTTCAGCCAATTTCAGTTGATCGTATTATTGAAATGGCATGGGAGGATCGAACAACATTTGAAGCAATTCAGTATCAATTTGGATTATCTGAAAATGAAGTCATTGCTCTTATGCGAAAAGAAATGAAAGCTTCCTCCTTTCGTATGTGGAGGAAGAGAGTTTCTGGTCGTAAGACAAAACATGCATCGACCAACCCCTCTAATCGGTTTAAGGCGCATTGCCATAAATAGGTTCTGAACGCTGACGTTGGAGACTGATTTGCTTAATGTCTGTAGAGCTTTTTTCAGGTAATTTGGTTGGTTTTAGGTGAATTTTGATTTGATATTAATTTCTTCTTATGTCTGTTGCCAACCATTTTGTCGATGTGATTCCAATTCTTTCATAAGTTGTATCCGTCTTAAGAATTGAGTGAACGATGTAGATTGTTTATGGGTTTTTGTTCTTTGTCCTACTGAATCAATCGACTTTCAAGCTTGGATTCAATCCCATTTCCAGGTGTTGTTCGGCCAATGCAGTGTCTTCAAGAACTGTTCGCTGTCGGGTCGAATGAGCTCAATGGTCTGCTTCTTCAGTTCAGCTGACCATTCGGGAGGTGCGATCTCGCGTCGCCCCTTTGAACCTGCTGAATTGGTTAGAGGTAGGGCTCCCTTAACCAGGAGTGCAGAGCCATTTGCGGGTTGACCTAAAAATTGCAAGATGGCATTCAGGCTTTTGATGGGATGTGTGGTGAGTTCTTCTGTAGCAACACAATGAATGGATTCGGCAGGAAACCATTGGCGATATCGCGTGAGTTGCCTGTTGTAGAGAGATCCCTCCACCAGGCGTCGCTTCAGGGCTTTTGACTCGAGGAGTTGGTGAAAGGGAGGACAATCATCGATCCTTCCCCGCCAATGTCTCCAATGAGATTCAATACGTCGCAAGGGATGTCGCACCAGATAAATCAGCGGAATGATGCCGAGATGGTGGCGGATCAGTTGTGGAGTGTGCTGATAAGAGCGGTATGAGGAGGTGTACATCGTGCTTGCTTCCCCCCGCAGGCGACAGTCTTCTCCGCCGGAGAATTGCTGCCCGTACCATTCCCAGCCACGTCTGTAATTTCGGCCAAAAAATTTCGGTTCCATTGATGCACTCATCTGGATGTCCGGGTGCTGGCCAAGCACGGTTGCAAGCGTTGTCGTGGCAGACTTCGCAGATCCAATAATGATGAAGTTTGGCCATTGTTGTTGATAGGCCTTCGCAATGTGGTCGTGTCGACCAGCAAGACTTCTTTGGATGGCTCGATAACAATGTAAATCGCTAAGCCATTTTTTTAGCCTAGCGTTTGAAGACATGATTTCGAAGCCAGCTTGATAGCTTTAGAGAGCGAGATTGCAATGGTGTGATCGATGGAAGTGGTGCGTTATCAATTAATTTGTCAATGCTTGTATCGTTATAAAATAAACTAACATCATCGCCATATAGCTTTAGAGCTTTTTCGATAAGGGCGTCGTTGTAAAAATACTGTTGTAAGCCTCTTTTCTCACTACGACGTACATTTTTTTGCGGAAGTGATTCCATCACATCAATGCCTTGTCGTATCAGGATGTTCCGCAGAATGCTCCAATGTTCATCGATTTGCTCGACTCGTCCGACGAATTTTGGAATCACCTGTCGTCCTAAACATAGCAAATGACTTTGCGGCAAGACGTGAACGTCATAGCGATGAATGGGCGTATCAATCAAGATGTCGAGAAATGATTCAAACGACATTTCATGATGAATTCCCATGTGCTGCATGGGAAGTGGCGGCTCTTCTATTTCGATGACTTTGTTGTTATACGCAGCGATCAGGCGATCAAATGGATTGCGTACAAAGCTGAAGCTGAAATGACTGCGTCGATATTTACGAGCCTTGCGTAACGTGATCAATTCGGTTTCATTATTTGTCTCGTGTTGCCAGAACTTATCTGATGTGGTTTTAGTTCCTTTCGGTGGTCGTTCGCTCAGCAGTCGACATAAAGCTGCTTTGATCGATGAGTTTGCGGCTTTCGGTACCCGTCCATAGAGCAGCTTGCACTGCTTCATTCGAATGAAGTGATGAGGTTGTGCCATGGGTTATGTGCTTTTAATAAAGTTTTTTTCTAAGAATTTACGAAAAAGCTTCCATTCTTGCTTTGTGAAAAGTGGTCGCGCTTGTCTGGCGATGTCCAGTCCTCGCTCGCTAATTCCAGGATTGATATTTCTGTGCAGATTTTTTGAGTCTGTTTCGCTAATCAGAATAGATCGAATTTGTTCTGCCTGTTCGGGTAGAACGAGATTGATGAAATTATTTAGATAAACGGTGGGCTCAGATCGGTCGCTGTTGTGGTCGTAGCTAAAGGGAAGAATATTAATCTTTCGAGTTTTTTTTAGGGTGTCCAATTCGTCGATTAGCTTGCTTGGCTCAGCATATGAAAAGTTGGAAGTCTCTATGAATTCTTCCTTGGATAGATGTGTAATCTCATGCCCTTCTTTAATTAATTGAATATGGCATGAACGAATAAAGTCGTCTCGTTGCCTGCTAGCAAAGCAGATGTCCCAGTCAATATTTTCGGTTCCGAGGGCATGTTCCAGCCCCTTCATTAGGCGTTTGACTCTTCTTTTGCTATGCCGGTAAAGACCTGATTTATTGTCTCGCTTGGATGTCTTCTGTCGATTTGTTTTGATTAGGCCTGCCCTAAGCGTGCCAAAAATAGCTTCGAAAGAAATGAAAATCGTATGGATGCGCTCTGGCGATTGTCCTGCTAATTGAGTTAATGTTTTCAAGCTCTCTTCTGACGATTTCAGTATTTGCGTTTTTTTTGATTTTCCCTCATGTAGTTGTTTCCAGAGGCCTCGTAGCTGCTTTTTAAATGTTGTAGGACCAAGGTATAAAATTCCCTGGGACAATAAAGCGTCGTGCTTGCAATTGAAATTGCGTTGAAGATAGGTGCTGCCGGTTTTGTGTAAACCGCAATGCAGAATGATTCGCTTGGGTTTGAGTTGACTCACGCGACAACTGTATTATTTTTAGTGACTGAAGAGTAAGTTTCTAGGCGCTCAAGCGCTAGCCAGGCTCCTTCGCCACGGTTCTTATGACCTTGCCAGATTTCAGGAATAAACGATGCTTTCGGGCAGTAGGTATTCATTAAATTGAAGAGTTCTATCCAATCGATTTCTCCTTCTTTGATTTGAAGTCCTTCCCCGTCGACTCCCTGTGCATCTGCTAGATGCAAGTGCGCCGTGAACGGTAGGATTTTTTTCAAGAATTCACTGAATGATGCACCCAAGTGGTTGCAAGCTAATTTCGAGTGGGATACGTCAAGGCACACACGCATTCCAGTGTCAGCATGAAAGGTTCGAATGAAGTCGGCATCAACAAAAAGATTGTGATAACGCTGACCCCCAAAATGCCATGGGAATGGTGGCATCGTTTGAGGGATAATTTCGACTTCATTGTTCGTTGATATTTTTTTAAGGCTCCGGATTAATCGCTCGCGCAGGGGTTGCTTGTCCTGATCATCGAGATGATGGTGCTCGGAGAATCCGCCAACATTGGTGACAAGAAGAACGGGGTCATCGCATTGAAAGCGTTTGCGGAGATCTTTTGAGATGTCTACAACTCTTTGCAGTTCCTGAATCGAATGGTTGCGATAATGGTCGTCAGCAGTCGATAAGTCGAGGGTATGATCGCCTGCAAATAATTCAGGAGCGTGAATCACAAGTCCGATGGGTTGTTTCTCTGGAATGACTACGTCGAGATCAACCTCGAGGTCTTTGTAGCTCAGATGAATTTCAACCAGGTCTAGGTTACTCACCTTGGAAAATGTGCTGATGTCGTGATAGCGAACCGGCAGCCCGAAGGGTTGCTTGAAGTTGAATGGACGTGGCGTGGCTGCTTGTGTTACAAGGTCTGAGGGAAAAAAGATGTCTCCTTTCTTTTTACTAATCGGAAGTTTTTGGCCAACTAACTCGTGAAGTCGGTTGGGTTGCAGCCCTTGCCCAGGGCTTTGGATTCGTACCATCGCATCCGTGATTGTCGTCCCAGCAGCGATGTCGCAGGATGCCACCAGGCTCTTGGCGAGCACCTCGCGATTCATCATTTCGCCTTGACTAATACTCCTCTCACCGCCTTGTCCCATGGATTCTTCAACACGTCGGATCCCAAGAATCATTTGGCTGAATTCATCCGGTAGGAGGCTCACTTTGTGATCGTTGCCTTCCATCCCCCGATCTAGCGTGATGTGTTTTTCAATCACCACGGCTCCTAGTGCTGCAGCAGCAAGAGGGATTTCGATGCCTCGCTCATGGCCTGAATATCCGACAGGTGCATCAGCTAATTCACGCAGTCGTTCTAAATAGCGAAGATTGACGTCCTTGAAAGGGGTTGGGTATGTGGAGTTGCAGTGCAGCAAAACATAGTTAGCTCCAGCTTTCTGGAGGTGGCGTATGCCAGAACGAATTTCCAGCTCCGATGCCATGCCGGTGGAGCATATTAATGGCTTCCCAGTGGCTGCAAGTTCAGTGATTAAGGCATGATTCGTGAAATCAGCCGATGCAACTTTGAAGCCTTCCATGCCCCACTGATTGAGCTTCTGCAGGCTTATTTCATCCCATGGCGTACACAGGGGGACCAGCCCTTTGCTGGCTGAGTAATCAAAGCAGCGGAACAACTCGTCATCGCTGAGTTGGAATCGTTCCAGAAGATCGAGGGTGTATTGCGTACCGAGGTCGGATGCCATATCGCTACTTTTTCCCGCATTGCTGTACAGCCGTCCCATGTCGCGCATTTGGAATTTTGCGCAATCCGCCCCAGCGGCATGGGCCGCATCAATCAGTTGCAGTGCGGTGTTGATATCGCCGTTGTGATTGTTGCCAATTTCTGCAATCACAAAACATGGATGCCCATCACCGATGGGGTGTTGTCCAAGTTGCAGGGCGCCAGTCCCCAGCCGTGCCACAGCCACGATGCGTCCGTGGCTGTCGAGTAATGGCAGCGCCTGAATCTTGCCTCCCCCTGGTCGCGATGCTCTCCAGTTCTTAACTGCCTCACCAAGCTCGGAGATTGGTGTTTTCTCTGGAGCACTGCGGCACTCAGGATTCATTGCCGCAGTGACTGGCCTGTTTAGGTCGATCTCCCCGCACGATGCAATCCAGCGTCGAAAGTCTCCGTCCGTGAGAACTCCCTGAAGGATTCCGCTCTCTGAAACGACGAAAATCAGCCTGGACTGGTTGGCTGTGATTTTGCTCAGTGCCGAGAGAATGCTGTCTTCTGCAAAGACAACGAACTGGGTGAAATTGCGTTCAATCAGGATGCCTTTCACCGTGCTCGCTTCGACTCCCCAAGGTCAGACCAGGGCTGACATTACCCCAGATCTCGATACGACAGGATGAGCCCAACCCTTCTCAGTAAGGGGTTTCGGCACGACACGGCCGCGAGGCGACGGGCGACTCCGCGGTGCTGTGGGCGCATTTGTGCGGCCTGAGCGAGCAAGTCAACAGCTCCCCGCCAATCGCCGGTGCAAATCGCTGCTTCCGCACCAACTCTGAGTTGATTGAAGCTGGACTGGGTATTGGTTGGATAGCCACAGTGCGTGATGCTTGTTGCGCTGAGCGGCTTGAGGTTCTCTAGGGCGTCGAATAAATCCCCAATGCAATACCTCTCGCTGTATCCCATCCAGTCCAGCCATTCAGGATTTGGTTCTGGGAGCTCTTGTTCAAGCTCATCAAGATTCGGTACGTCGCGTAGGGAACGCCAGACACCGCTACCGGCAAACACATGGCTGCCATGGCTGGCGTGGAGTCCGAGATCATTCATGGCGATCGGACGACAGCCAAAGTCCAGGGCATCAAAGAATGCCGTCGACGAAATCGTTGCCATGAGAGGCGCTTTGCGCAGTAAGTCGGGTAAGGGGCGATAGTCGAGCTTCAAGTTGGCCGGTGGCACTCCCAGGGTTTGGTACAGAGTGGTTCCGATGTGTATGTCCACATCGTGAAAGGTCGCATCACCCGGAGCAATCCGGGGTTTGATCAGCACCTCCCAGTTGGGTGAACGGGTCGCCAACTCCGCCAAAATTTTCACCATGTCTGCCCGATCTCTGGCGGAGGAGGGCATCACGACTTGCTCCGCAAAGACCAGCCGTTTCGGCCGTTGTGCTGCGGGGGTGAGCGCCGCGATCGCTCCATTGCGCTGCAGTCCAGTGAGCACCGTTTGCTGGCGAGCAAAGGGGGTATTGGCCACCAGCTGGTTCAGGGCATCGCGGTCGCGTGGACCACTGAGGCAGATCAGGTCGTAGCCCAAGCGCCAGCTGATGCCTTCAACGAAGTGCTCCAGCACGACGCCATTAAATCCACAAAACAATTTGGGTCGTTGTTGGTGCCGTTCCAGGGCGATGCGGATGTCGTTCAGCTTGCTTCCTGTCAGAAACACACCAACAGCATCGAATTGGAGAAGCTTTGGGTTGTTGAGCAGTCGAGCCAGGTTCTGGCGCCAAATCGTGCCCAGGTATGCGATGCGTTGAAGGATCTGTTGGGGGGTTCCATCCCTTGGAATGACGTTGATGGTGAACTGCACGGCCCGTGCGGTTTGGCATCGACAAAGCGCTTCACAGGCCAGGAGTTGGCTGTCGCTATCGGCGATCAGCAGAAGCTTGAGTGGATGGGTCATGGGGCTGTGCCCCCAGGGCTAAGGCTGTCGAGGGCGACGAGTAGGCGGGCCGGACCGTCCTGAATGCGTCCCCCCATGGCCTCAAGCCAGCCTTGGTTCACCAAGGGAAGCCCCTGCAGGTTGTGCAGTCCCCCCAGGTCGCGGAGACGATGCATCGCTCCACAGCCGAAAAAATGGGTGGTGCGCTGCTCGGCTTGTATGCCGTAATCACCCACCATGACGGGTGTCCGACCCCACATCATCGCCGCCAGGCTCCAGGGGGAACTGACGGATAGGCAAGCCGTGCACCGACTCAGCAGTCCGAGCAGTTGTTCCGGTGCCGCTTCCACCACATTGGTTGGGTCGTTTGTGTTGCCTGAGGCGAGTGATGGCGTCGAGCTCCAAGGGTGATCCGGTTGAAGAACGATCGTCCAATCGGTTTGTTCGCGAGCCCAGCGCTTCAACAGGTGAATCAATTGCTCTTTGGCACCTAGATGGGTTGGTATCTCGTCTTGTAAAAGCGCCACAAGCAATGGTTTTGGGCTGGGCTGCGTCGGGGGGATCGCCGGAAACCAGAAGCCCGTCGCGATCAGTCGTGGTTTGGTTAGCTCAGCGGGCCAGAGGCTTGTCATCGCCTTCAGCTGCCTCAACTGATCGTCGCCGCTCACGAGCATCAGATCACAACTGAGGCGCCGCAAAAAAGCATCGACCAGTTCGTCTCCAGCGAGAGGGATCAGAGGACCGCTGAAGATTGGGGCAGTCCAGAGGCCACGGCTCTGGCGAAGCGCTCGGTAGCCCGCCGTGATCGCTTGAATGTCAGCGGGATTGCGTAGAAATAATCCGATGGCACTGGCGTGCTCCAACACCGTGCTGCCAAGCAGTTCTTTGGGATGAAGCGTCAGATCACACGAACGATTGGGCAATGGCAGGTCCCCTGCCATTGAGGGGCCCACCACAAGGCAACGTCGACCTGCCTGGCGCCAGGCATCCGCGAAGCGATGGCAGCTGTACTGCTCCAGTGCACCATCGCCAACCAGAACGATGCTCACTTACTTACGAAGGAGCTTGGACAACCAACCAAAACCCACAACACTGTCTCGGACCGTTCGAATGATTCGACGGGTGTGATGGCGCTTCCGTTGACTGGAGCGGGCTCCCCCACTGCTCAACATCCTGCGGCCACCATTGCCGAGCGCCGTGCGTTGCCAAGCTTCACTTCCCCAGCTGGTGGGGCCCAGATCGTTGGTCGCCAGCGGCGTCGGCGTAGTTTGGAGACGGCTGGCGAGAGCTTCAATAAAGCGATCATCTCCATTGGGGTTCCAGCCCTGGGCCTGCAGCCAGGAGTTGTCGTGCAGCACCTCAAAGGGGTTGTCGCGAATGGCTGCAAAATTGGCGATTGCCCCGGAATCGGCAAAGAAGTGGTTCCCCAAGGTTTCGGTCACCCCCAGATCGCTGACGATGCGCGTGCTGATGCCCATGGCCATGGATTCCAGGGCGGCTGTCGATGACACCGTGATGGCGCAGCCGCACTTGCGTAACAGCTGCGTGGCTGGCTTGAAGCTCAGTTTCAGGTTGCTCTGTTGATGCGACATGGTGTCGATCACGCTGGCCATTTCCCCGTGTCGACGGTGCAGGGTGCTTTCGATACTGGAGGTGCGCGGCTTGAAGATCACGGGATGGTTGGGCCAAGCTGCCGCTAACTCCCGCAGTTGTTCACAGACAAACCGTCGCTGGAGGGGATGAACAGGAATGGAGGGCTGTTCAAAAAAGACGATCGATGGATTTTCAGGGAATTCGGTTCGGGGATGGGTGCGCCAAAGGATCGGCAGGCCGGTGACCACGGCGTTGCTGCTATCGCGTTCCAGAGCGGCGCAGCCTTTCTGATAGGTCGAGAGGTCTTGCTGGCTATTGAGGCATAACAAATCCGCACCGGAGCGATCGAGCATGCCCTCCAGGGCGAAGCGAAAGAGAATGCCGGGATAGGCACTGATCAAGCGTGGCCTCGTGGTGCTGTGGCCCCAGGCGCCATGGAGTTGAAGCAGCGCATCACGACTGCGCTGACCGTCGAGGCCCAGGATGAGGGCATCCACATCTCCAGCCATCGGACTGCAGAGGTTGTGCAGTTCGCTCCAGTTGTGTTTTTCGATCGGTGTCCGCGGGTCGATGCGACGGATTTCCAACCGTTGGCGTCGTGAGAGAGCTCGATTGTTGAGTTCCAGCAGATGCAGTGTGGTTTCGGCTCCTTCCCTGCGGCAGGCCGCGAGCAGGGTCATCGCCAACTTGCCGAATGAGTCGAAACAGGCCACCGCCGCGACTTTGCGACCTTCGAGGCGCTTAGGAGCGGTAGGCGCCATCGACATGAACTACGTATCCCCTGAAATTAGCTGGAGAAGACTGAGGCAAGACTTCGACAAAGAGCCAAATCTTGGGGGGTGTCGATTTCGGGACCGGGGTCGGCCAGTACGACGGGTTGCCATGGGGGGCAGAACCGCTGGCCCACCGCACGAAAGTTGGCGGTACGCATCGCATAGATCGCCCCTGTTTCTAGATAACTCGGGTTGAGATCTTGGCGGCGTTGACGCGGTGCGCATGGGTCATGGTTGATGCCTTCCCCATCCGCCCTCCAAAGGAAGCCATGCCAGGGAGCCACGGCAAAGCTGCTGTTGATCTCCGGTTGGTCGAGGGCAGCGAGCACCTTGTCGATGTCTGGGCCAGTGGTGAACGGTGATGTGCACTGCAGAAACACAAGATTGGCTTCGAGTCCATTGGGCGATTGACTTGGATTCGCTAGTGCATCGAGGGCATGCAGCAGAGCCGATTCCGAGCTAGCGCTATCCCCCGCGATGCTCTGCGGGCGTTGGACGACGGCGGCCCCCGCGTCCCGTGACAGGTTTGCGATGGCATCGTCATCCGTACTGACCACCACACGGGTGACGCGATGACTTGCCTGTGCAGCATGGATGGAGCGCACTATCAGGGGAAGGCCTCCCACGTCTTGCAGGTTTTTGCCTGGGATTCCCTTGGATCCTCCGCGGGCGGGGATCAAGGCCAGCGCTGCAGCATGGGCCGCCATCGAAGAGGATTCGGTATGCCCTGTCTTACCCGATGACCAGGCTTGCTGCTGCGCGACTCGGTGTGCCGGCCCGGGGAATGCTTGTGCATCAAACCCTGCCGAGCTTGTTGGCGCCGGCTCAATTGGTGCCGGGCCGTTGTCGTGATGTCGATGCGTTGTTGGCCTGGGGGCGTCGTCCGAGTGCGCGGCGGGTGGAACGGTTGGGTCAGCACTGGGGGCTTCCCGTTTGGCACATCGAGGATGGCTTTCTCCGCTCCCTCGGTAAGGGAAAAGGCGATCCGCCGCTCGCGCTTCTCATTGATGATCTTGGGGTGCACTTTGATGCCACTGCCCCCAGTCGGCTCGAGCACTTAATTAGGACGCCGCTGTCGCCAGACCAACGTGTTCGGGCGCAGGAGGTTCAGGCGCTGTGGTGTGAGCAGCGGCTGAGCAAAGTGAATCCTGATCAGGAGTCACCGGTTCCTGAGGAGCGCTTTGTGCTGGTGGTGGATCAAGCGGCCGGTGATTGCTCGATTCCGCTCGGTTGGGCCAGCCCCGAGTGTTTTCGTCAGATGCTGCAGGAGGCATTGGCCGATCATCCCGCCTGCACGGTGGTGCTGAAGGTGCACCCCGACGTCATTCATGGCCGGGCGCGCGGGCATTTCAGTGCCGAGGATCTGGTGCATCCCCGCATTCGTGTCAGTGCGGATGGTTTGCATCCAGCTGGACTGCTGCAACGGGCGGAAGCGGTCTATGCCGTCACCTCTCAGATGGGATTTGAGGCCCTGCTCTGGGGGAGACCTGTCCACTGTTTTGGGATGCCGTTTTATGCCGGTTGGGGCCTCACCCACGACCGCCTAACCGCGCCGGATCGCCGTCAACAAGGCGTGTCGTTAGAGGCGTTGGTGCATGCAGCCCTCATCGCGTATCCCCATTGCATTGATCCCCATCAGCACGAACCCTGCTCGATTGAAACCCTGATGCGGGCCATTGGCTTGCAGCGTCGGATGCGTGCGTTGGCGCCCAGACGAGTGCAGGCCTTTGGGTTTACGCCTTGGAAACAACGCAACCTGCGCCGTTTCTTAGCCGGGAGCGATGTGAGCTTCCCGATGCCATGGATGGTTCCTGGCAGCGGCATGAATGCAGTGGCGGTGTGGGGCCGTCGGGGTAAACCACGGGTACTGCGCGCCGCGGACCGTCGCCAGTTACCGACCTTGCACGTGGAAGATGGTTTTCTTCGATCGGTGGGATTGGGGGCGGATCTCATTGATCCGATCTCTTGGGTGGTGGATGGCCGCGGGATGTACTACGACTGTCTCTTATACACATCTGACGCTGCCGACGAAGGCTTAGGTGTAGATCTCGGTGGTCGCCGTATCAT
>CAXDNN010000046.1:0-14347 GCA_963990675.1 uncultured Synechococcus sp. | reverse complement strand
ATCTTGGATTAAGCATGAACATGTCAGGCCAAAATAATACTCAAAAATTAACTTTAGTTGCCTTTTATACCTGTTTGTTTTGGCTCAGCTTCGCTAACCGCGATGGGAGTTGGTGTGCCGATAAGCAGAATCCGTGGCCTCCTTTTGAAGCTGTCGCATGGTTTCAATCGCAAATCCTGCCAGCCCTCCAGAACTGATCACCATCAAGTAGAAGAGTTTCAGGCGGCGCAGATCTACTTCCGCAGGACTGTGGTCAATCAGAACTTTGAGGAAATAAGCCACTGCGCAGCCCAGAAGCAAACCGATCGCCAAGGCCACTAACACTTTGATTCCGCTGAATGGCTTGCCAGAACTCAACTTTGGCTTGATCGGAGTCATTAGCTCACCACACTGGAAATGTCCTCTGCTGTCTTCGAGTTGGATTCCCCAATCAGGGTCTTCATCACCACGTAAAAGACCGGCACCACAAGAGTGGAAAGGAAGGTTGCCACCAACAGACCACCAAACACCACCAGACCCAGTGATGACTGACTTTGGGCACCTGCACCACTGGCGAGCATCAAAGGCAAGAAGCCTGTGAGCGAGGAGATCGCCGTCATCAAAATCGGCCGCAAGCGCGATTTGGCGGAGAACTTGGCGGCTTCAAGTGCCGACTCGCCCTCGCGCATCTTCTGGTTTGCAAGGTCGACGATGAGAATGGCGTTACCACCAGCCAGACCAATCAGCATCACCAAACCCACCTGGGCATAGATGTTGAGCACCTGACCAGCCGACCCAAGAAACACCAGGGCTCCAAGCAGAGCCGTCGGCACCGTCAGCAAAATGATGATTGGATCTGTATAGCTCTCGTACTGAGCCGAAAGGACCAGGAACACTGCCAGGATGCCCAGGGCGAAGATCACCACCGCAAGTGAGCCTGCTTTGACCTCCTCGCGCGAGATGCCGGTCCAGTCGTAACCGAGTCCTGGGAAGCTTCCCTGGCTGAACACTTGCTTCATAGCTGCGATGGCCTGGCCGGAGCTATTGCCCTCCTTTGGCGTGCCCTCGATCTTGATCGAGCGGTAGAGGTTGAAGTGGGGAATGACGCTCGGGCCCACTGTTTGCTTCACGGTGAAGAACTCCGAAAGGGGAATCTGCTCGCCTTTGGCATTGGCGACGTAGATCGCCGAGAGTTTCTGCGGTGTGGCGCGACTGACATCGTCAGCCTGCACATAGACCCGACGCACCTTGCCTTCCTGGAAGGTGTCGTTCACGTAGGCGCCACCGAAGTTGATGCTGAATGCCGACATGGCTGAACCGAAGTCAACTCCAAGAGAGGCCATCTGCTCTCGGTCTACATCGACCTTGTACTGCGGAGCCTGGGGAGAGAAGAGCGAATAAACGCGGTTCAAGATCGGGTTAGCGTTACCGGCCTGCATGATTTGCCGCGCGGAACCGAAGAACTCGTTCAACGCGTACACACCACTGCTTTTGTCGAGCAACTGGAACTCAAAACCACCACCGTTGCCGTAGCCGGGGATCGACGGGGGCTCCACCACGAACACCCGAGCACCATCGATTGAGCCATACATTTTGGCGTTAAGTCGCTTCACAACAGCCCCCACGGTGTGTTCTGGGCCAGGCCGCTCATCCCAGTGCTTCGTTCCAAAGAAGAAAAAGCCTTTATTTGGTGCGTTTCCATCAAGGCTGGCGCCACTGAAAAGGGCTGCTGAAGAGATGTCCTCTTCTGAGCGCAATACAGCTGCTACCTGACGGCTAATCGTCTGGGTTTTCTCATTAGAGGCACCATCGGGGGCTTGGATGAAACCGATCGCATAGCCCTGGTCTTCAATCGGAACAAAGCCACCGGGAATGCGGGTGAAAGCAAAGCCCGTCAGCAGAATGCCGGCCACCAAAGCCACCATCACTACTGGACGGGCCTTCAGCACTGCATCCAGGATCGACGCATAACGCTGCTCGAAACCGCTATAGAGGCGGTTGAAGTTGGTGAAGATCACTGGGATGAAGTAGCCGACTCCCAGGCCGATCGTGGTGAAAAGAAGAACTGGAAGTGGATTGGAGAAGAGCACGCCGGTGATCACCAGGCCCACCACCGCTCCACCAACTGCCAAGGGAAGCCGCAAGGCCATGCCGGTGATCTTGGAAGCGATGAAGCCAATCAAGCCACCCGCAACTGTTGGAGCGATGACGGCTGCGGAGCCATTGCCAGCACTCAGTAGGCCGTATACGAAGCCGAGCGCCACGCCGGCCGTGGCGTACTGCTGACGGCTGAGATCTTTTGTCTCCTTAGACAACAACAGCGCCGAGAGCATCGGCGAGAAAGTGAGGGCGTTGAAGGTCGAGATACCGATCGAGAACAGGATCGTCGCGGCGAACTGTTTGTAGATCGTGCCGGTGGCACCGGGGAAGAACAGCACCGGAAGAAACACCGCCATCTTCACCAGAGAAGTGGCGATCACAGCCCCAAACAGTTCGTCCATGGTTTCCATGGCCGCCTGCACCGAGGTCATACCTTCCGCCTTTTTCGCTGAGGTGTCTTCCACCACCGTTATGGCGTCATCCACCACCAGACCGGTGGCCAGCACAAGACCAAAAAGGGTGAGCTGGTTGAGCGAGAACCCGAATGCCAGCACCAGAGCAAAGGTGCCTATTAGCGCCACGGGGATAGCGATAGCCGGAACGAGAGTGGCCTTCCAGTTCTGCAAAAAGAGGAACAGGATCAGCACCACCAGAATCACTGCGTCCCGCAGGGAGTTGGTCACACCTTTGATCGACTGGTTAATGAAATCGGTGGTGTCGTAGATCTTCTGCACCCCGAGGCCAACGGGCAGGGTCTGTTCAAACTCAGCCAGAACGTCCTTGACGCCACTGGATACGTCAATGGCATTACTGCCGGAGAGCTGATAAATCGCGAGGCCGACCGAAGAAGCACCTTTCAGGTCGATGGCATCGATTCCGTAGGTCTCACCACCAAGCTGAACCCGGCCCACATCCTTGAGCCGCACCAAACCACCGGCGTCAGTAGTTCGCAGGATGATGTTCTCAAATTCCTCGGTGCTGGTCAGACGACCCTGAAGCTGCACCGTCAAGGTGTATTCCTGACCTTCCGGGGCGGGTGCCCCGCCGATCTTGCCGGCTGGAACGAGGCGGTTCTGACTGCGCAGCTGGTTGACCACGTCAGTTGCCGAGAGATTGTTGGCGGTTAACTTCTCGGGATCGAGCCAAAGGCGGAAGGCGATCTTGCGGTTACCGAAATAGGTGATGTCGCCGACGCCCTTCACCCGTTTGATGTTGTTGGTGAGGTTCTTGTCGAGATATCCACTGATCGTCTCCACCGAATATTCGGTTTTCGCTGGATCCTCGTTGACAAAGTTGTAAACGAGCAGGATTGAGTTGGAGGCCTTGTTGACGGTGACGCCGGACTTACGCACTTCCTCTGGAAGCTGCGGTTCCGCTAGAGAAACGCGGTTCTGAACATTCACCTGATTGATGTTGCCGTCGGTGCCGCTGTCGAAGGACACCGAGATGGAACTCACACCGTCCGAAGAGCTGTTGGAGGTGATGAAGTCCATGTTCTCCACCCCGTTGATCTGCTGCTCGAGCACAGAGGTGACCCCCTGCTCAACGGCAACAGCGTCAGCGCCCACATAGGTGGCCTGCACCTTCACCGTGGGGGGAGCAATGTCTGGCAGGTTTTCGATCGGAAGGATCGGAATCGCGATCAAACCGACGATCACGATCAGAAGACTGCAAACCGTGCTGAGAACCGGTTTGGTGATGAAGTTATTAGACGCAGACATCGTTCAACCTCAGTTCACTTTGGGCGGTTGCACCTGCACGGGCATGCCATGTTTGAGGTTCAGCAGGTTGGTGGTGGCCACCTTCTGATTCAGTTGCAGGCCCTTGGTGATCGGGTACAGGTCGTTCTCCAGCTCGCCCACCGTCACTGGCGTTTGCAAGGCGAACTGCGCATCCGCCGAAAGCTTGCCGGCCTTAATGCCCAGCTCCAGCCTTTTTAAATCAGCCTTACCGGGGTTCTCCCTTAGTTCATCGAAACCTCCCAGCCGGAAGACAAAGCTCTGACCCGAGGTCTGGGTGACAGCGGCGAAAGGAACGGCCAGTTCTTCCTCGGCATTGATCTGCACCCGGGTGTGCATGCGCTGACCATCCCGCAATGTTCCGTTGATATTTGGGAAGACCGCCGTCACTAGCAGCCCTTGGGTGTTGGGGTTGATGCGTGGATCGATTGATTCCACTGCACCTGTGGCAATTACTTCTTCACTGCCAGGCGCCCTCAGCAGAACAGGCTGGCCCTCCTCCAGTCGCGTCGAGAAGATCGCCGGGACTTCCACTCTCGCTTCCAGCTCATTGTTCTGAACCAGACTGGTAAACACCTGGCCCTGCTTAATCACATCACCCACTTTCACGTTCACGTCAGCGACTGTGCCGGCGGAGGGAGAACGCAGATTGCTGTAACTGAGCTTGGCCTTCGCCTCGATGTACTGAGTCCGGTAGCGATCCAACTCCTTCTGCGACGTGGCTCCCACCTCAGCCAAGTAGGCGTAACGCTCGTAATTGGCTTTAGCAGTTTCAGCTTTGGCCTTTTCCTCGTCTTGATCAAGCACCAGCAGCAGCTCCCCGGCCTCGACTTCATCACCCTGGCGGATCTTTAGTTGCTCAATTCGTCCTCCCGCTTGGGCTGCTAACTCGACAAGGTTGCTGGCCTCAAGCGTGCTGACTGTGTCGACACCCTCGGTAAATTCCGCCAGCCGAGTAGCAGCAGCCTGAACCTTCGGCGGCGGAGGCTGCGGAGGAACTTGTGGTCCACATGCGCTGACGGTGACCAGTGCCGTGACAGGAGCAATCAGGCGAAACAGAAAACGCACTGGGACAAAGCCAATAACTGAATTATGTGAGCCCTGGGCGGGTTCGGCTTGATCCTGATTAAAAGTGCTGTACCGGAGGCAGTGCTTTTGCAACGTTGAATAGGGCCTCTTCGCCTACCAGAAAGAACAGCATTTCTTGCGACTTGCTCCGCTTGCGGATCGGACAGGAACTTAAACCAAGGGATTGAGATCATCTGCATCACAAACGCTCACTTACATCAACCATTCGCACCCGGTCATTAACGCAACTTGCTTCGGAAAAACGAGCCAAACCGGGCACGTTGAGTAGCTCATTCATCTAGCCAAGGAGGAAAGGCCCCATCAGAGCTGGCTGCGCTTCGCTAGCTGCCTCGTACGTATCAATAACTGAGATTACATTATTGATTTGCGGTTTGGGGTTCTAAACTTCATCGACTAACGACATAAACAATGCTTGATTAGAAACAAGCGAGTATTTCAAAAGAGGATCCTTAAAAAGATGCCAATAATAACGTTGACTCTGTTTTCATCAACCACACTGCTCTTATTAATAGATCTGTGGTGAATCAGGATCTTTTTGCCTTCCACGGAGAACAACAGCGTCGTCGGCTTGCACCACTAGCTGACCGCATGCGCCCACGCACCCTGGAGGAATTCGAGGGGCAGCAGGGAATCTTGGCGGAAGGTCGGCTCCTCCAACGCGCGATCAAAGCCGACAGAGTTGGCAATTTGATCTTGCATGGCCCGCCGGGAGTGGGAAAAACGACTCTGGCGAGAATCGTGGCGAATCACACCCGTGCTCATTTCAGCAATCTGAATGCGGTGCTCGCGGGGGTCAAAGATTTACGTGCGGAAGTGGACGCAGCACAACAGCGGCTTGAGCGGCACGGGCTGCGCACAATTTTGTTTATCGATGAAGTGCATCGGTTCAATAGCGCCCAACAAGATGCCCTTCTGCCTTGGGTGGAAAACGGAACCGTCACCCTGATTGGAGCCACAACAGAAAATCCCTTCTTCGAAGTGAACAAAGCCCTCGTAAGCCGTTCACGCCTATTCCGACTGTTGCCCTTAGAGCCCAAAGACCTCCATCAGCTTCTGCAAAGAGCACTCACAGACCCAGAACGGGGTTACGGCGAACGCTCTGTCGTGCTGGATACGGATGCTGCCAACCACCTCGTGGATGTTGCAGGAGGGGACGCACGCAGCCTGCTCAACGCCCTCGAACTGGCGGTGGAAAGTTCTGAGCCAGCGACGAACGGCACCATCACCATCAGCCTCACCACGGCTGAGGAGTCGATCCAACAACGCGCTGTTCTTTACGACAAACAGGGCGACGCCCACTACGACACCATCAGTGCCTTTATCAAGTCGTTGCGGGGCTCCGATGCCGATGCCGCGTTATTTTGGCTCGCACGCATGGTGGAGGCCGGCGAAAATCCTCGGTTCATTTTCCGACGGATGTTGATCGCCGCTGGCGAAGACATCGGCCTGGCCGACCCCCAAGCCATGGTCGTGGTCGAAGCGTGCGCTGCAGCCTTTGAACGGGTCGGACTACCAGAAGGCCTCTACCCCCTCGCACAGGCTGCTCTGTACCTAGCCGGAACGGAAAAAAGCAACAGCATTTTGGGCTTTTTTGATGCCCTAAAGAGCGTCCGTGAAGCCAACCGCCAGGACGTCCCCCCCCACCTACGCGATGCCAATCGAGACGGCGACGCCTTCGGAGATGGCGTGGGTTACCGCTATCCCCATGCCTATGCAGAACATTGGGTGGAGCAGCAATACCTACCCACTGCGCTGCAAGGCGAAGTGTTTTGGCAGCCTGGGGATCTGGGCTGGGAAGGACAACGGCGCCAACGCATGGGGGCTCGCCGTGCAGCCCAGCTCGCCGCCGCCGCAGAACTTGCGGCTGATCAACCACTTCTGCTCAGTAGTGGGCCCGACAGCCCTGGGTTAGAGCGCTGGATTCAGCGTCAACTTGGACAAGAAGGAGAACGGTTGCATCAGCTCCGCGAACGCCTCTGGGGGGGCGTCTCTTGGCAACGCCATGATCGCGTTTTAATCCTGGGAGCCCGGTCGCTGATCTGGGCCCTTGATCCCCTACGGGCCGTTCCTGAGGGGGGCGTCACCATGCTTTGCAACAGCACCGATGATCGCCGCCGCATCGAGGCCCAGATCCAACTGCTTGATCCCGAACTTCGCCCCCAACTCCTCAGCGGAGGACTCGACGAGTTGCAGGAGAGCCAGGCGTTCGAATGGATCGGTGGTCGCTTTAGCACCACTGATCTTCAACAGCTGGATTGGTCTGTTTTAGGGCCCCAAATTCAAAACCACTCCCATGACGGCACCACACTTCGTCTCCTTACAACAAGGGCAGAAGCCGGACCGGCGGGAGCGTTACTTCAAACCGGCAGCAGCAATACGGAGCTTGAGGCACTCCTTCAAAAGGAGCAGTTGTGGCTGGCTGCACAAACACAACCCCATCACTATTTCGATGCAGAGGGATGGCGTGGATCGCAAGACAGTTGGTTAGAAACACTGAACCTTCCATGGGGGCCAGACTTGGCAGACCGTTGGCTCGTAGAAGGCTCCCATTACCGCATCGCAATGGGTGCGATTGATACCGCGGTTCTTGGGTTACTTCGCCAACAACTCGAGGGCATCGGACGCAGCGCGTTGCGCCTTCCCATGCGTCACACGCTCTTCATCGGACGGCGCAACGTGTCCATCAAAAAGCGCAACGCGCCAATCGACAAGGCATAAAAAAAGCCCCGGTAATGCCGGGGCGTAGAGAACAAGGCTTTTCGCCTGATCACCAGAGGGGGCATGCGGGAGCAGAAGCCTCGCTAGCGAGCGGGACCTTCAGGCAGCTGTGAATTGGCCTGCACGTAGGCGGGGAGGAACACGAACCAAGAGAGCAAAGAGGTGCAATGGGCGTCGCCTTCGCACTTGTCGGGAGCACAGAAGTTCTTGGCACCAGTGTAAGTACCACAGGTGTCAGCCAGACGGAAGTCGACAGGCAGAGCAGCCATGATGCTGGCGGGAGAAATTTTGCCGTCAATAGAGTCAGCAATGATCGCGGAACGAAGAGCCACAACAGCGGTCTTCTTCATGCGCCAGAAAGGGAAGTAAGACGCTGTTTGATCCTTAAGGAACTTGACACCGTTATCGGAATACAAGAAGCGCGACACTCCGATGATGTCGACGCTGTAGCTCTTGGTCATACCCCATTGAATTTCTTCGGCAGTCCAACCAGAGTTGTTGATGCCGGCATCGAGAGCGCGGTCTGTAACGTCACCGGTTTCAAAAAAAGTTTTGAATTCGCTGGAGGTGGTGGTCCAAACAGCACCACCGTTGTTCCAACGCACAGGGAGGCTGGGACCAGCTTCAGCATGCGCTGCCACGGTGGCCAAAGCTGCACCAACAAAGATGCCTACAGCGAGACGAGAAAACACGGACGACTCATAATGGGCGTCTTTGGGAAACTAACCGCCGATAGAAAAATCGCCAACAACCACTGGTCAGTTAATCAGTTGCCGCACGACAATTTCTCCAAAATGCAGTGGTGAACTGCACTTCGCTCCCCAATTTTACTCGATTTATACTACTTAATAGTTGACTTCGGTCTTTGAGACTTCCAGACCGAGCAACAGCAACGATTAGATAGGCCGTACGCTCGAACCCATCAATCAAATCTCAAACTCCTGTGGCGCTTCACGTTGGAGATCTAGCTCCAGATTTCACGCTCCCCGATCAAAACGGTGAATCTGTTCAGCTCTCTTCGCTCAAAGGTCAACGGGTCATTCTTTATTTCTACCCAAAAGACGACACCCCAGGCTGCACGAAGGAAGCTTGCAATTTCAGAGACCGCTGGGGGCGCTTCGAAGAGAACAACATCAAAGTGTTGGGCATCAGTAAAGACAACGCCACCTCCCACACCAAGTTCATTAGCAAACACTCGCTGCCGTTCACGCTCCTCACCGACGAGGAACCCTGCGCTGTGGCCAGCCTTTACGACAGTTACGGCCTGAAAAAATTCATGGGGCGTGAATATATGGGGATGATGCGCCACACCGTTGTGATCGATGCCGAAGGGCGCATCGAGCGCCTTTACTTCAAAGTGAAGGCGGCCACGATGGCCGACACGCTCCTAAGCGACTTAGGACTCGATTAAGTCGACGCGTCCACTAGGTCGAACAATCCCCGCAGTTGCAACTCCGGATCCAATTGCAGTTGTGGGGACGAGCCCCGTAGTTCTGTTGCGAGGAGCTCCGCATCGCCGCCACAGAGCCAAAGCATTCCGCCGCAAGCCCTCTGCGCCTCCTTAACGACACTGACCATCGCCTGAAGGACGCCACGACGCATCGCCGACACAGTGTCTTTTGGGAATCGTTCTTTGCCTGGGGCAGCAAAATCCATCTCAGGCAAAGCCTCTGTCCCTTGCGTCATCGCCAGGAGCTGAAGCCTGTAGCCAGGGATGAGTTGACCACCGACAAACTCTCCATCCGGCGACAGCACCGTGATGCTCAACACCGTGCCGGCATCCACCAGCAGCAGTCCAGAACTGAGATCCAATGACAAGTCCAAGCTGCGGGTCCATCCAGCCCACGCACCAATCGCTCGATCCACACCCAACCAAGTCGGACATCCAAGCAGAGGAACATCTCGAAGCGTGATATGCCGTTTGCATTTGGCTGAGATCAACTGGGCTGGAACGGCTCCTACGGCTGCCCAGCCCCCTATCTCCCCATCAAGACGCGCCAGATCTGGCAAGCCATGGTGAAAGCGCATCCCGGAAGCATCCCGTTCGCCCCAGTGCCATCGGCTATTGCCGATCAGCAACACACGCTTGCACGGTTGGGGTGTCAAGGTCAGATGCCTTCTCCCAAGAGTCCTTCCACTTCCTCCTGAGGCAGGTGGATACCACATTCCTGTTTCAAGCCACCAAAGCGCGTATCCCGGCCGCTGAGATCCCCACCATCTGGACCACTGGAATGCCAATCCCCCACAGTGGAATAGCCCTGATCAAACAAAGGATGCTGGGGCAAATCGTTATCGCTCATGTAATAGAAAACATCCTTTTTGGTCCAATCCAAAACCGGTCTGAGCGAAAGCCTGTCTCGGATTCGATCCAGTGACGTCATCGAGCGGCGGTGATCTGTTTGGCCGCGCCTAACCCCACTGGCCCAACATTGGATGTCCAGATCAGCCAACGATTTTTCCAACGGATCCACTTTGCGAATCCGGTGATAGAGCTCCAAATCAGCCACAGCGCCGGTTTCCCAGAGGCGACCATGCAGGGCTTCCATCCGAGCTGGTGACATCACACTCTGTGCAACAACGAGACGGATGTCGACCAACCCCATGAGTTGCTCGACGTATGTATAGGTCTCTGCAGGGAGATAACCGGTATCGACCCAAATCACCGGAACCGCATTCCCCCCCGGCAACTGGCTCAACATGTGCAACAGCACCGAAGACTGGATGCCGAAGCTGGTGGTGAGAGCAAACTTCTCACCAAAGGTTTGATGCGCCCAGGCCAAGCGTTCCTGAGGGCCAAGACCGTCCAAGGCTGAGCGGTTCTGCTTCAGCCATTCAGACCTCAGATCGGCCTGCTGGGCCTCCTCAACCTCCGCCGACGTGCGCACCATTCCGTCAGGACCCTCCGTCATGCGGCCATCCTCCCCTGTCGCCGGTTCTGACACTTTGCCTATCGTTGACCAAAGCTGGATTCGACCATGACATCACCAACTCCTTCGGCGGATGCCGTGGTGATTGTCGGAGGCGGTTTTGGTGGGTGGTTTGCGGCTCTCGCAATTCAAAAACGTTTGCCTCACTGCCATGTGGTGCTAATCGAACCCCGAAAAGAGTTTCTGTTTCAACCATTGCTCTATGAACTTCTCAGCCATGAGCTGCAGGAGTGGGAGGTGGCTCCGCAATACAGCCAGCTGGTGAGCCACAACAGCATCTGTTGGTTGCAAGACGAGGTGGTGAGCATCGATCGTGCGAACCACACCCTGCAAACTCATTCCGGGGAGCGCATCGCCTGGAGGCAACTGGTGATTGCCACAGGATCACAACCCAATGATTTCGGTATTCCTGGGGTGAAGGAACACAGCCATGGATTCCGAACCCTCAGCGATGTTCGATCCCTCCGTCAACGCATCCATGAGTTAGAGCATCAAAGACGGTCCAATGCAGCACTCGCCATTGTTGGCGCAGGCCCGACCGGAGTAGAACTGTCCTGCAAACTGGCAGACCTACTGAACGGCAGCGCCAGAATTCATCTCATTGAAAAGGGCGACAGCATCCTCCCCAGTAGCTCGGCTTTCAATCGAGAACGTGCCAGTGCTGCCCTCGAGCGGAGAGATATCTGCCTCCACCTAAATACGGATGTGGCAAGGGTTGAAGCCAATCGGGTGGTGTTTGCCGAAGGCGAGGAGATTGAGCACCAAGGTTTGATCTGGACAGCAGGCAGTCAGGCCAATGTGCCGTCTCTTCAGCCCCTCCCCCCATTGCATCGAGGTCGCCTAGCCGTCAACGCTGACCTGCGACTCAAAGACAGTTTTGATGTCTTCGCCATTGGGGATCTTGCCAGCAACGGCGATCACCCAGCCCCAGCGAATGCCCAGGTCGCGATGCAACAGGGGGCAGCCGTGGGTGATGCCATTGCTGCACTACACGCCGGTGAAGAACCTCCGACCTTCGAATTCCAAGATCGAGGAGAAATGCTCAGCCTCGGCATCGGAGATGCCACCTTGACTGGGCTTGGCATCACCCTCGCAGGCCCTCTCGCCTTTCAACTTCGTCGAGCGGCCTATCTCACCCGAATGCCTGGCCTATCGGTGGGGGTTCGTTCCGCCGGTGCCTGGTTGCTGAACCGTTGAAACAAGCCCATCTCGGTGGCCGCACCAAAGGCCTGCGTCGCAGCCAAGAGCGTCAGCTCGATCGCCTCAGTCAACGCCGCCATCCAGAGGATGGGCTGGAGCTACTCACCCTGGAACGGCTGAGTGAGCTCGTGTTGGAACTCAAGACCCCACTGCACCTGATCATTGATGGTCGTGGCCTGTGCCGACTCCTTTGGCTCGGCCCCCTCTCGGGCAACGACTCCCCGCTGAACCATTTGCCCCAGGCGCCCCGTCGCCAAAGCGGCGGCTGGCGACTGGTGAGCTGCCCTTTTTGCCGAGACGGCTTGAATTCAGACCCAGCCGATGCCGTTGTGGCTTTGGACATCGGCCCAAGGCAGTGGTTGCGCTTTGCCCCAAAACCCGGCGCCGATGGGATCCGAACGGCAGAACTGCTTTACCCCGATTCCAATGAATCGGATGGCTGGTTCCACCAAGAAACGGGAGACCTGCGGGACCTCTGCGAACGCGCGTTAGAAGACGAGCGCATCCAACCCATCGCCGAGGCAGCCAAGGGTATGGAGCGAGTGCTCTTACTCACGCTGATCGGCCACGATTCGTGTGAAAGCGAACGTGAACTCGCGGAACTGGAAGGGCTCGTTCGCAGTGCAGGCGGTCAGCCTGTCGCGGTGATGAGCCAAAAAAGCGGCAGCACGAATCCTCAAACCCTCTGGGGAAAAGGGAAACTCCAAGAGGCTGCCCTAGAGGTTCGGCGAAACGGTGCTTCGCTGGTGATCACCGATCGTGAACTCACCCCGGTTCAAGCGCGCAACATCGAGAGACTCGTGAACTGCCCGGTTTCAGACCGCAGCGAGCTCATCCTCGACATCTTTGCCCAGAGAGCAGGCAGTGCTGCGGGGCGTCTACAGGTTGAACTGGCCCAATTGCGCTATCGACTCCCAAGGCTCTTAGGCCGAGGCCAAAGCATGTCTCGCCAAGGGGGCGGAATCGGCACCCGAGGGCCTGGTGAAACCCAGCTGGAAAAAGACCGTCGAGCGATCAGTCGAAGAATTGAACGTCTTCTGCGGGATCAGCAACAATTGCAAGCCCATCGCAGCCGCCTCCGCGATCAACGTCGTGGCTTGCCTCGGGTTGCCTTGGTTGGTTACACCAACGCCGGAAAATCCAGTCTGCTCAATGCCCTCTGCGGACAACGGGAAAGCGATCGCGTCTTAGCCGAAAACAAATTGTTCGCGACGCTCGATCCCACGACCCGAAAGCTCGATCTGCCACGTCCTGGAGAACGGCCCCAACGCATGTTGCTCACCGACACGGTGGGATTCATTCGCGACCTGCCCAAACCGTTGGTTGAAGCCTTTCGCGCCACCCTCGAAGAAGCCCTGGATGCGGATCTACTGCTAATCGTGGTTGATCTTGCTGATCCAGACTGGGTTGGTCAGCTCAGCACCGTGCATCGCTTGCTTGATTCCTTGGGGAGTTCGGCCCTTCGTCGCGTCGTGGCCAATCAAATCGACCGCTGTGAGCTCGAAGCGATTGACTCCATTCGCGACCAGGAACCCGATGCACTGTTTCTCTCCGCTGTCCGCGGGGATGGCCTGCAGGGCCTTCAAGACTGGCTGCGCAGGCAATTCTTTGATTCCGATGCAGAATCCACAGCGATGACGACAAGCGATCTCGCGCAATGACCGAGTTGATCAGCGCGCTTCAGACACCGCACGCTTTGATCACCTTGTCGGTCCTCGGACTCGCTGTGATTCTGTTCATCACTGGAGCTTTGGCTCCAGAGTTAACAGGATTGCTGAGCCTGGGGCTTTTACTGGCCTGTGGAGTCCTCAGTCCCCAAGAAGCCCTGGCTGGCTTTGGGAGTCCGGCCTTAATCACGCTGCTCGGACTCTTTCCAGTTTCAGCTGCACTGTTTAAAAGTGGAGCCCTCGATCGATTGCGAGGCTTAATTGCTTCGGAGCGGATCCGATCCCCTAGGCGGCTGATCGCGCTGATGGCCTTTGTGATTGCACCCGTTTCCGGGGTGGTCCCCAACACACCCGTGGTGGCGTCCTTGCTTCCGGTGGTTGAGAACTGGTGCCATCGCCATGGAATTTCACCATCCAGGGTGCTGCTTCCCCTGTCGTTTTCCACGGTGTTGGGGGGAACGCTCACGCTCTTGGGCAGCTCCGTAAACCTGCTGGTGAGCGACATCAGCCAGCAACTGGGCTATGGGTCGTTCGAGTTGTTCACCTTCACGCTGATCAGCCTTCCCATTTGGCTTGTCGGAGCGCTCTATTTGGTTTTAGCCCCCCGTGCACTGCTCCCAGACCGCGGAAGCCATCTGGATGATTTGAGCCCCCAACGCAGCGGATATTGCACCGAGGTCACCATCCCTTCCGCCTCAGAATTAGTCGGTCGATCACTTCTCAATAGTCGGCTCCAGCGCCGGTTTGATGTGGATGTCCTTGAAATCCAACGGGGGGGAGAACGCCTCCTTCCTCCCTTGGCCGATCGTCGCTTGGAAGCAGGAGATCACCTGTTGTTGCGAGTCACGCGTGACGACCTCTTGCGTCTCCAACAAGACCACACCGTGCAACTGACAACCCAAGGGCAAAACGCTGGCTCCAGCCTGAA
>CAXDNN010000045.1:0-14499 GCA_963990675.1 uncultured Synechococcus sp. | reverse complement strand
CCGAGATCTACACCTAAGCCTTCGTCGGCAGCGTCAGATGTGTATAAGAGACAGTTGTGAGGTTGCGGCTGCGGATCATCGCCATCCAGGTGCTTTCTGTGCCAGCGGGCAAAAGCTCTCTCACCACGGCTTCTCGAACTGCATCTCTTGAGCCACTGATGCCGCTCACACCTTGATCCACTAAAAAGTCTTTGAGCAGAAGCCAGCTGAGCTCATGGGTGAATTCAAAGGCTTGGATTAGACCTTGTTGCTCAAGCTCGCTCAAAGGTCTATTGGCTGCGAGAGAAAGCGCTCGTTCAAGCGTTGCTAAGGCCCGTTCGTAATTGTCTAGTCGCTGTAGCCAGCGCACATCGGCGTCTGCCATGGAAGCCAGTGCATCTCGCACACATTAGTTTCTCGATTCCAGCCTGTACTCGCTTCAGCTGCTCGATCGCTAACAACTCGGCCACAACCACCCCCTACCCGTAAAAGCGTTTCCCATCGATTCGTTTGTGTTGATGACGCCGTGCTTCTCGTCGGGTGTAATCACTCACCGTCGGGTTGGCGGCACTGGGGTCCACATGGGCCACCTGCTCCCATAGCTCCCTGGGCGCCCATTGAACGGTGTGTCGTACCCGGTCGTGTTTGATCACATAGCACCAATGGCTTTGGCCACATTTGGGGCAATACAGCAATTCCAGCCATTCATGGCTGAGCACAAACACGGGGAAGGCATCGATGATCAGCCGAGCTTTCTTGGCCGGAATGCCGCGCAGTATGAGCTGCTCCGGTTGAAGCAAATGCAGGTAGTACTTCTTGCCGTTCCCCTGAATCTGTTGGTCTGGGTGAGCCGGACAGAACAGTGCACGCTTTTGGGGCCGTTTTCGACCACGCGTTGGGGATAGAAGTGCCTCCTGTTGCTGAGTCAAGTCGAGTCTTCAGGCTCTCTTGTTGTTATGGCAACGGCTGATCAAAAGATCCACCACAAGATGTTTCTGAAGCAAGATCCGCATAAAAATGCTTCCGCTGATCGATTCAGTAAGCCGAGTAGCTCTTCTCTTCCACCAGGCTGGAGCCGGTGGAAGCATTGATCTGGCGCTTCAGCGCAGCCCGCTGATCGTTGCAGTGATAGACCGAGCGAGCCAGCTCAATGAAGCGTTCACCGAAATCGCTTGCAGCCTCCCGCTCACGGATGGCGTCTTCGATCGACCAAAGCTTGCTGTTGATCGCCAGGAGTGCCGGTTCCAGCTCCTGCGGCAGTGAAACCCCAGCATCACGGCGCACATTCTCCAAAAGATCGAGTTCCCGCTGCACATGGGCGAGGGCATCGCCTTGAAAACGGCTCGCCTTGATCTGCAGGATTGTGATCTTGTCGATCAGTTCGCCGACCGACACTGGAATGTGCACCTCCATCAGCTGCGCTGGATCCCGCTGGTTCTGCCACCAAGGATCCCCGTTGATTCCAAGGAACAGCGGATCAATAGCCCCATGATCACCAGACTGGACATCAGCGAGTTTCCCCCGTAGCTGATCATCGGTAGTGGCAGGCCGGTGGTGGGCATCGCCCCAGAAGCGACGGCGATGTTGAGAATCGATTGCCCCACCAGGATCGTGCAGCAGCCAATGGCCACGAGCCGGGCCTGATTGCTGCGGCAGCGCAACGCCACCCGTAGGCCCACCCAGGCCACCAGCATCAGGAAAAGAAGCAACATCAGCGATCCCACGAAGCCGAATTCTTCGGCAAAAACCGCGTAGATGAAATCGGTGCTTTGAATCGGTAGGTATTGCAGTTTTTGGGTGGAGAGTCCGTAGCCCTGGCCCATCACCCCGCCGGATCCGATCGCTAGAAGGCTTTGCACCAGTTGATAGCCATCGCCCATCGGGTCGTTCCAGGGGTCGAGGAACGACACCACCCGCAGCCGTTGGTATTCATTGATCAAAATGCTGGCTGTGCCAAGCGCTCCGCCGGCAAAGGCCGTTCCGAGCAGGCTGCGCCAACGCAGGCCAGCGGCAAGGGCCACCATCCAAAGGGTTAAGCCCATCAGTGCAGCGGTGGAGAGGTTGGGCTGTTTCAAGATCAGCAACAACAGCCCTCCGAAGCTCGCCAGCCAGAGCAACTTTTGATCGATGGCCATCCGCGTCCAGGGGGCAAACAGGTTGGCGGCCTGAAGCACCACAAAGGGTTTCACCAGTTCCGAGGGCTGAATCTGTAGCGGGCCCACCACCAGCCAGCGGCTGGCTCCATTCACGGTGGTGCCCATCACCAGGGTGGCGGCGATCAGGATGCAGCCCATCCACAGCCCTGGACCCGCCCATTTCAGCAGTCGCCGCAGGTCGATGCTCACCGTGAGGCCCAGCAGGCTCCAGCTGGCCAGCAGCCAGATCGTTTGGCGTTTCACGTAAAAGGCACCATCGCCCATTTCCCGCAGAGCCACCCACCAGCTGGCGGAGGCCAGCACCACCAAGCCGGCCACGCTCCAAAACGCTGCCAGCCCAATCAGTAGCCGCGCTTCTGCTGGCCACAGTTGCCAGGGGAGTGGCATCAAGCGTTGCAAGAGTCCAACCTGCTCTTGCTTGACCCGCTGACGCGATGCAGAACGACGACGTGAGGCAGAAGCGTTCAGCAACGGGTTGGCAGTTTGGAAAGTTGTCCTATTGAGCCGCGATCTCGCGGTTTTGCCAAGGCGTTGTTGTTAAAAACAACAGCTGAATTATGGGTTGTTTGCAGTCGAGATGGACGTCTTTAGGCGGCGTTTAAACGTCCATGTTCAACTTCCCACTGGATGTGGCGTCCCCAAGCTTGTTGCCGCACCCAACAGCGTCCCCCACGGCAATGCAGTACTTGGAAAGGCGGAAGATCTGCCGGTTGATTCTCCAGCGTCACGAATGTTCCCGGCCGAAGCAGAGGAACCACCTTTGCAAGTTGGATGTGGTGGTTGGACACGTCGTGACGGCCGATTGAGGCAGATCCTCCCGTCGGAATTCGATTCGAGCCCTGGATGTCCTGTTTTCTTTGGGATCGGGTCTGCTTTTATGACGGAATGGCGTCAAAACAGCGTCTTGATTTAGAGCTCGTGGCCCGTGGACTTGTGGCCTCCCGGCAACAGGCGCAGCAGTTAATCCGTGCTGGCAAGGTGCGAGATGGGGCTGGGACGGTATTGGACAAGCCCGGTCACGACGTGAAGGCCACGCTGCAGCTCCAGGTGGAGCATCCACCACGGTTTGTCTCGCGCGGTGGTGAGAAATTACAGGCGGGGTTGGATGCCTTCCCGATTTCGGTGCAGGGGCGTATTTGTCTGGACGGTGGTATTTCCACGGGTGGTTTTACCGACTGTTTGCTGCAGCACGGAGCTCAACGGGTGTATGGCGTGGATGTGGGGTATGGGCAAACGGCTTGGCGTTTGCGCACCGACGACCGGGTGGTCTTACGGGAGCGGACCAACCTGCGTCACTTACAGCCCGAGGCGTTGTACGGCGAGGCAGACCCTTGGCCCACCCTGGCGGTGACGGATGTGTCGTTTATTTCCTTGCGTTTGATCCTGCCGGCGTTGCGTCGCTTGCTGGACGGGTCTGATGCAGAGGCACTCGTGCTGGTGAAGCCGCAATTTGAGGTGGGCCGGGATCGGGTCGGTCGGGGTGGGGTGGTGCGTGATCCGGAAGCCCACTGCGATGCCATCGACATGGTGATCTCCGCAGCAGCAGCGCTTGATTGGTTTGCCCAAGGCCTGGTGGCATCGCCGATCACAGGTCCGGCTGGCAACCATGAATATGTGCTCTGGCTGGGAGCCAACCGCACCGCTCCTGAATTTGATCTCCAGCTCTTGGTGAAGTCAACGCTTCAGTGAGTCGTCGAGTGAAGGATGCAGAGGTGAGGTTGGCCAAACAAAAAGCCCAGCCTTAAGGCCGGGCTTTTGCATCACCGAACGTGAGTGATTAATTGCCGACGTTGACTTGTCGGCCTCCTGTGCAGAGTTCCACCTTGATAATGCGTCCCCCTTGCTTTTGGATGCGCTGTTGTTCAGCGAACCAGCTGTCGTAGGGGACCCACTTCGTAAAGAAGGTGTTTTGTAGTTCTCGCTGCGCCCGAACCTTTTCAGGGCTGGGGATGCAAGCGGTGACTTTGAACAACCGCATGGGCTTCAGTTGCCGAGGCCGGAACAGATGTAGTCGAAGTACACACCCATTTCCTTGCCAGCATCGGGGCCAACCAGGCCTGCGGTGACCTCTTTCATGGCCTGAATGGCTTGAACAGTGGCACCAATGGGAACGCCAAGGGAGTTGTAGGTCTCTTTGAGGCCATTCAAAACACGCTCATCGAGGATGGAGGTGTCACCCGCCAACATGGCGTAGGTGGAATAGCGCAGGTAGTAATCCAGATCGCGAATGCAAGCTGCATAGCGACGGGTGGTGTACATGTTTCCACCCGGACGGGTGATGTCTGAGTACAACAGCGCTTTGGCGACAGCGTCGCGAATGATCGCCGAAGCGTTGGCGCTGATCGTGGCCGCGGCCCGAACCCGCAGCTCACCGCTGGCGAAGTAGGACTCGAGATTGGTCATCGAGGCCGTGTCCAAGTACAAGCCTTGGACGTCGGACTTATTGATGACGTTGGTGATGGCGTCTTGCATGGATGCGTGGGAAGGCGTGAAGGAAAATCAGCGGCGTGTTCAGGCGAGGGCGCCCACCACGTAGTCGAAGTAGGTACCTGCTTCATCGGCGTCAGCGCCGGTCAGAAGCCCCATGGCGACATTCTTCATTTCACGCACGGCCTCTGCCATCGCTTCTAGGGGGGTGCCCAAAGAGCGGTAAAGCTCCTTAGCGCCAATCACACCGATCTCTTCGATCGGAGTGACGTCGCCAGCAACGATGCCGTAGGTCACCAGGCGCAGGTAGTAATCCATGTCGCGCAGGCATGTGGCAGTCATTTCTTCGCCGTAGGCGTTTCCGCCGGGAGAAATGACGTCTGGACGCTTTTGGAAAAGCTGGCCGCCGGCCTGCTTAACAATGCGCTCGCGGCTTTCGCACAGAACCTGAGCTACCCGTAAACGGCGCTGACCGCCAGTTACGAAAGCCTTGATCTGGTCGAGTTCGCCAGGGCTTAGATAGCGGGCTTCGGCGTCCGCGTTGATGATCGAGTTGGAGACGATGCTCATGCAGTTCTGCCTCGAAGCAAGCGGCCGCCCGTAGGAGACCGATATCCGGTGAATAAGGGGAAGATCCCGAGGGATCAAGTCTCAGAGTAAAGGCTGAGACAGGTTGTCGAAGCGTTTTGCATCGAGGTGTTCACAACGATCAACACGGATCGGTGTGGGCCCCGAGCTCAACGAGTCGGCTGAGGCATTCTGCTCCGAGCAGGCCCGAAGCTTTGGGCTCAGGTAACAGTTCTTCATGGCCTTGCTCTTTTAGTCAGATCCATTGGGGTGCAATGGATGCCCTGTATTTCACTCTTCAAAAATGCCCAACAATAAATAGTTCCGACGAGGCCTTTCGTCGGAACTATTTGGTAACAACGTTCGCGTAGTTTTGTCGCCTTGTTGTTAACGAATTGTTTTGCTGCCTCTTGCGTTAGATCGCTTCGCCCGGTGGTGGACTCATGGCGGCATTGCCGCGATACAGCGCAGCGGTCCGTTGAAGGGTTGCTTGGCTCATGCCGGCACGGGTATTCATGCCATCCATCCGAGGAACGGTGTCCGCTTCAGTCCGCTTCTTGAGTAAGTCCTTCACAGCAGCGGGCTGACCTGCCTGAGCGCGAACCGTCAGGAAACGGCTCACTTCAGCGGGGGCAGCAGCTCGACCAAGCAAAGCCATCGTGGCCGCTGACGCTGCTCTGAGAGGAGCCATGTTGAACAGCCGCGTCTGGAAAGCTTCACTCAGAGCGATTTCTTCAACAAATTGGTTCAACGATGTGTCTTCGTTTCGTAGTCGTGATTCGGCCTCAATCAGGCGTTCATCTTGCAGTGGAACTCGGTTGAGAATTTGCTTGTAAGTGGCGTCAATGATGGATCGCAAATCACTCTCAGAGCAAGGCCGATTTAAGCGAAGGCTGGTTGGCAGGCTTGAACGCAGCCGATAGCCATCCGCACCCTTGATGGCGTTCGTCAGGGCCCCAGTCATCGGGGAGAGTTGTGGCTGCTGGGATGTCGATCTCGCGATCGAGAATCCAGAACCGCGCCTTGATCCGCCGCGGTTAATCGGCTCGCCCAGGCGAATCAAGCGAAGGCTGGATTGCAGGTCTTCACCTTGGCTGAAGTTACGAGCCAAGCTCGACCAATCAGCTTTGGAACTTTTTGCAGCACTGGCCAAATTGCGACGGGTGACCTCACCGCTTCCTCGGAACACCTGTGTTGTGCTCGCATCGGGTCGACTTCCCTGAACAAACGACGAGCTGTCGTAACCGAATTGCTTGACTTCCCGTGTGAGCGTGGGTGCCCTTCGCACATTCAAGTCTCGGGGCGTGATGAACCGTTCATAGGGAACGGTGTCTTCCCCGAAGCATTCTTTGTATTCATCACCATTCAAGAGAGCATCCACAACTCCATAGAAGCCGTGGCGTGCAGCCGTATCAAACAAGGCATCAATTTCCCAGCGTCCAAAGGTTGGCCGTCCTAGCAGCCGTCGATGCATCACCTCAATCGCTTTGATGATGTACAAACCGCTCCAGTAACGACGCCGGAATGCATCAGAGCGGGCGACGCTTCGTACAAACTCGCGAAGGCAAATGTCGCCGTTTTCAAGGCGAGCCTCTGCTGAACTGAGCCGTTCGCCGGCGTAACCAGCATTGCCCAAGACCTGCACGTACACCGCATTGATCACGGCTTGAGTGCTGGACTCGGTATTGCGCACACTGGGCTGCCCACCACGGTTTGGGTTCACGGAACCACCGGTGGCGATTTGTTGGAGACGCATCACCCGTGGGCCAACTTTGCGCGGCCGGCTACTGCGGAACTGGTCGCTGTTCATCTGGCCGGGAGAGGCCATGCCATTGCTCACCAACAGGCGGCGGCTGTCGTAGCCATAGGGCGCGGGTCGCGTGCTAACCGACGCCGTTCCACTGGGGAAAATGGCGCCGTACTGATTGCCGACGGGGTCGTTACTGCCTCCGTAGACGTGCTGGTCGGCGAATGGTTGGCGGTAAGACGCGTAGAGCGTGATGTACTGCGGTGCCCCTTCAAACGGTGCACTGAAGTTGAACAATTTGCGATTGGAGCCCCAGCCAGCACTTTCCTGGGCTTCCTCACCAAGATCCCGCAGGTAAGGAACGCTCTCTTCGCCAAAATTTTGGGCGTATTCGGCGGAGTTCACCAAGACATCCACGAGGCCGTTGAGGCCTTGGGCACTCAGGATTGCAAAGGATTTTCTAAATTCTTCAATCGAGCTGATTCCACGGCCGAGGAAGTGGCGATAGGCCAGCTCCACCACACGGCTGTTGACAAACCGATCGTGAAATTGTTGTCGGTATTCCTTGCTGCGGCCCAAGGCGCGCACGAATTCCCGCATTGAAATTTGGCCTTGGACAACCTGGCTGGCTGCCACTGAGCAAGGATTTTGGGAATATCCCTTGGCGATATCCCGCTCAAAAACCTGGCGGTAGGCCGCGCGAATGATCTCCGCTTTTTCTGCCCCAGATAATCCAGGCCGCATTTCGAACCGTTGGGTTGTTTCGGAGGCCAAGGCATAGATGGCAGGCAGCTGTAATCCCTGCTGCACCTTGCTGCCCTGTCGTTGCCGGGTACTCGGAGTTGCAACAGATAGCTCCTTCAACAACACGTTGAAGCAGTCGATCGCCAACTGACGTGCCTCAGGCCGATCTTTCAAAAGAAGCGCTGATGCAGCACGCATTTCTTGCAGTGCCACGTTGGTGGCAGCCAACGAGCAGTTCGCCTGCAGGATGTCGCGCAGGCCTCTGGTGTTCACCGCAAGGATGCTTGGGTCACCAGCAACCAGGGCATACCCCACATAGCGCAGAAACCAGCCCATATCCCGGACGGACTTGCGCATGAAGGCGGGACCGTATTTCGCAACGCTGATGGCGTTGAAACCGGTGGGCAAGACGACGCGGACATCTGCATCGCCCCCGGCGCCATCCAGTAATCGGCTTAAGAAATTTCCGCTTTTTGTGCTGTCGCTATCGCCAGTGAAGGTGCGAACCGAGTCTTGGAATGCGGCTTGGTCGGATGCAAGTGGGGTTGCATCGGTGGATCGGGCGACTTCACCCGTGGTGAGCGGTGCATCCAAGAAGGACAGTGGTGTGCCGCCAACAAAAATGCGATTGGCCGCGCGCGCCACGATCGCTTCGGCATTCGCCGCCATGATTCGGGCCGCTTCGATCCGGTCTTGGCCGCTCCGGAAAAAGGTGACCAGCGTGGACAGCTCAACTGAGTCAGGGAAGCGGTCTTGCTGTTCAGCCTGACGAACGCTGGAGAGCGGCAGGGTGTCGAACAGCTGAGGAGACACCCGCGGGCTGCCGCTGCTGGCGGTCACTGTCATCGACGGAAGCAAACCAGATCGAGCCACGTTACGGCTCGTTGCTTGTTGGTTCGCCTTCCCATGAACAAATGTTTGCAGGCTTCTCTGCAGTTGAGATGGGTGATGGGATCGCCATGAAATGCTCGGCAGCATGCAGGAACAGCTGATGGACGAAGCCCGACCCAGTGATGCCGCCACCCCAGTGGTGAGTGCGTTTTATGACCGCTTTCCCTTCCCTGGAGATCCGCTCCAGGACGGCCCCCCGCCTGGATACAACTGGCGTTGGTGTCATCGCAGTGTGTTGGCCTCGGTGTATGGCGTGATCCCAGCGGGACAGGAGCAGCCACGCATTCTTGACGCGGGTTGTGGCACCGGGGTCAGCACCGATTATTTGTGTCACCTCAACCCCGGTGCTGATGTTGTTGGCGTTGACATCAGCGATGGGGCCTTGGCTGTGGCGCGAGAGCGCTTGGAACGTTCCGAAGCCCGTCAGGCCGTTCGATCGTTGCGGCAAGAACAGCGGAGCCTTTTGGATTTGGGCGATGAAACGCCCTTCGACTACATCAATTCCGTTGGCGTGCTGCACCATCTGCGGGAGCCGGAAGCCGGTCTGGCTGCCCTCGCAGACCTTCTCGCGCCCCAGGGCCTGCTCCATCTATTTCTCTACGCCGATGCAGGTCGCTGGGAAATTCATCGCACCCAAAAAGCACTGACGTTGCTTCAGGCCGGTACAGGGGGAGATGGTCTCCGTTTAGGTCGTGAGTTGTTCGAAACCTTGCCTGAATCCAATCGGTTGCGTCGTCACCATGAGCAGCGCTGGGCTGTGGATTGCGCTCCTGATGCCAATTTTGCGGACATGTATCTCCATCCACAGGAGACCAGTTACAACCTCGATCGGTTGTTTGCATTCATCGAAACGGCAGGCTTGCAGTTCGCTGGCTTCTCAAATCCAGAGGTGTGGGATCCAGCGCGACTGCTGCAAGGCGAGCTTTTGGACAGGGCCAAAGCGTTGCCCGCCTCTCAGCAGTGGAGCTTGATCGAGCAACTCGATCCAGATATCAGTCATTTCGAGTTTTTCCTGTCGAAGGCTCCCATTCGCCCCCGTACTCGAACCGACGCTGAGCTTGTTGCGGCGAAAGGACTTCGGCAGCCTTGCCTGTGGGGAGAGCCGGATCCCATTCTTGGTCGCAATATGGAGCCAATCCAGCTCAGCGCCGCGGCTAAGGATTTGCTCCGCTGCGTCGATGCCCAGCCTGATGCAGCCTTGGGATCGATGGGATCGCCAGATCTTTTGAGAGATCTTGTCGATCGTCAGATTCTTTTGCTGCGGGAGTAAGGGCGAAAGACGCGTGATAGATTCCGCGCGCCATTTCAGGTGTCGTCTGGAGGATTTTTACCGTCTTCAGCGCCGTCTGCTGCTAGCCACCGTTCTGGTGTCGCTTGTCACGGTTCCGATCGTGGCCTTCACCATGAATCTTTCGGTGGCGAGCAGTGTTCTTGTGGGTGCATGCGCCGGACTTTTGTACGTGCGTTTGCTTGCCCGCAGTGTGGCCCGGCTCAGTGACCAGTCCCGTGGACTGGGGCGTTTTCAGCTCATCGTTCCAATCCTGCTTGTGGTTGGAGCGGCCAAGCTGCCCCAGCTCGATCTGCTGCCGGCCTTCCTGGGATTTCTTCTCTACAAGCCCGCCCTGATTCTTCAGCACGTCTTCGACAGCTGAAGCTGAGCACTTTTCTCTGCACCCATGGCTTTGATGCCCTTCTCACTCCCGTTTGCCGAACTGGAAGTGGGCCACCACCTGTACTGGCAGATCGGTGATCTGTATCTGCACGGCCAGGTGTTCCTGAGCTCCTGGATCTTGATCGGCATTCTTCTGGCCTTTGTGCTTGTTGGCACCCGTGGCATGAAGCGTGACCCGATAGGTCTGCAGAACCTGTTGGAGTTCCTTTGGGATTTCATCCGAGATCTGGCCCGGGATCAAATCGGCGAGAAGTACTACCGCGATTGGCTTCCGTTCATCGGCACCCTGTTCCTGTTCATTTTTGTGAGCAACTGGGGCGGAGCGCTGATTCCCTGGAAAATCATCGAGCTGCCTGAAGGTGAGCTTGGTGCCCCAACCGCGGACATCAACACCACCGTGGCGATGGCCCTTTTGGTGTCGTTGGCGTACTTCTATGCAGGTCTGAGCCGCAAGGGATTGCGATTCTTCGAGCTGTACGTGGAGCCGACCCCAATCATGCTCCCGTTCAAGATCATCGAGGAATTCACCAAGCCCCTCTCCCTCTCCTTCCGTTTGTTTGGAAACATCCTTGCTGACGAATTGGCGGTGGGAGTGCTGGTTTATTTGGTCCCCTTGATTGTGCCCCTGCCAGTGATGCTTCTTGGTCTATTTACCAGTGCCATTCAGGCTCTGATCTTCGCGACCTTGGCTGCCTTCTATATCGGTGAAGGCCTTCACGAGGCCCATTAGCGGCCCCACCCCCTTTCGCTATTACCTGGCGATCTGCTAAACACATCCGCGCGTAGGTCCGGACTGCAACCGGGCCCTCTCTTCACAAGAGTGTCCCTGCGCGGGGGGAACCGATCCCCAACCCATTTCAGTTCAGCGCTCCTCAGCGCTTCCCCTTATCCCACCCAACATGGATTCCATCACCTCCGCCGCTTCTGTTGTGGCTGCTGGCCTGGCCGTCGGCCTCGCCGCAATTGGCCCTGGTATCGGTCAGGGCACCGCATCCGGCGGCGCTGTTGAGGGCATCGCCCGTCAGCCCGAAGCCGAAGGCAAGATCCGCGGCACTCTGCTGCTGTCCTTGGCATTCATGGAATCGCTGACCATCTATGGCTTGGTGGTTGCTCTGGTGCTCCTGTTCGCCAACCCCTTCGCCTGATTCAGATCGGGGGACACAACGTTCCCCCTTCTGACCCCCTCGTTTCGATTCCTTCCCAGCGCACCCTTCCATGACCTGGCTTCTGCTCGCTGAAGCAGGTGTTCCGGAGGGAGGTCTTTTTGACCTCGATGCCACCCTTCCGCTTATGGCGGTTCAGGTGGTTCTCCTCACCTTCCTTCTCAATGCTCTCTTCTTCCGTCCGGTCGGCAAGGTCGTGGAAGATCGAGAGGGCTTCATTTCCACTAGCCGTGCTGATGCCAAGCAAAAGCTGGCCCAGGTTGAACGTCTCGAAGCTGATTTGGCTGAACAGCTGAAGGGTGCTCGACAGGCGGTTCAGTCCGTGATCGTCGAGGCGGAACAAGAGGTCGACGGCCTCTACCGCGAAGCGCTCGCTCAGGCTGAAGCTGAAGCCAATCGCACCAAGGAAGAGAGTCGCCGCGGTATCGAAGCCGAGCGTGAATCCGCACGAGCTCAACTCAAGGGCAAAGTGGATCAGCTCAGCACCACGATCATCGACCGATTGCTGGCTGCCTGATGAATCTCAATTTCAATCCTCTCGAGACCAATCTCGTCAACCTGGCCATCGTTATCGGTGTGCTGTTTTGGTTCCTTCGTGGATTCCTGGGTGGAATTCTTGAGCGACGTCGCTCTGCAATCCTCCAGGACCTTCAGGATGCTGAAGCACGTCTAAAAACAGCATCTGAAGAGCTCACCAAGGCTCAATCCGAGCTTGCTGCCGCTCAGCAAAAAGCCGAGCAGATTCGCACTGATGGCCAAAAGCGTGCTGCAGCGATCCGCGCCGAAGGCGAGAAGCGCACCATTTCCGCGATGGCTGCCGTCAAGCAAGGGGCCGCCGCTGATGCCGATGCTGAAGCGTCTCGAATCAAAGATGCCTTGCGCCGCGAAGCCGCGATGGCCGCGATCGACAAAGTTTTGGCCGATCTGCCTGGCCGACTCGATGATGCAGCGCAGTCCCGGTTGATTGATTCCACCATCCGCAATCTGGAGAACGCCTAATGCCTCTCCTTAATTCCCTCGCGACCCCCTACGCCGAAGCTTTGCTTCAGGTGACTGAAGCCCGCGGTGAATCCCAAACGGTGTCTGAGCAGTGCAAGCAGCTCTTGAGTGTTTGGGATAGCTCAGCCGAATTTCGTGACGCCATGGTGTCGCCTGTTCTTGAGCCTTCCGCCAAGAAAAAGGCTCTACAAGGTCTTTTGGCCGAGCAGGTGACGCCGTCTCTCATGAACCTTCTCAAGGTTCTGGCTGATCGTCAGCGTCTACAGGCCTTTGAGGCGGTGATGAACCGATTCCTTGAGCTGTATCGCGAACAGCAGGGCATCACCTTGGCCCAAGTTCGTTCCGCTAAGCCGCTGTCTGAAGAACAACAGGCGGCTCTGTCTAAGAAAGTGCAGGCCATGGCCGGCACTTCCAAAGTCGACATCGACCTCAGCGTCGACCCCGCCTTGATTGGCGGTTTCGTTGTCAGCCTCGGCTCTCAAGTGATCGATGCCAGCTTGGCTGGTCAGGTTCGCCGCCTCGGTCTGGCACTCGCCAAGGCGAGCTGAACCCACCTTTCTTACTGCCCCTTTTTCCCTATATCCCCGCTGGGATCACAAGCCATGGTTTCCATCCGTCCCGACGAGATCAGCGCCATCCTCAAACAGCAGATTGAGGATTACGACAAGTCAGTTTCCGTCAGCAATGTCGGTTCCGTTCTGCAGGTGGGTGATGGAATCGCCCGTGTTTATGGCCTCCAACAGGCCATGGCAGGTGAGCTCCTCGAATTTGAGGATGGCACTGAAGGGATCGCACTCAACCTCGAAGACGACAACGTCGGCGCGGTGTTGATGGGTGAAGGCCTCGGCATTCAAGAAGGCAGCACGGTGAAAGCCACCGGAAAAATCGCCTCGGTTCCCGTGGGCGACGCCATGTTGGGTCGCGTCGTGAATTCACTCGGGCGCCCCATTGACGGCAAGGGTGATATCGCAGCTTCGGAAACGCGGCTGATCGAATCGATGGCCCCTGGCATCATCCAACGGAAATCGGTGCACGAGCCGATGCAGACCGGAATCACCGCCATCGACGCGATGATTCCCGTGGGCCGTGGCCAGCGTGAGTTGATCATTGGTGACCGCCAGACCGGTAAAACCGCGATCGCGATCGACACGATCCTGAACCAGGCAGATCAGGACATGATCTGTGTATACGTGGCTGTTGGCCAAAAGGCTGCCTCTGTCGCCAACGTCGTCGAAGTGCTGCGTGAGCGCGGCGCCCTCGGCTACACCGTGATTGTTGCTGCTAATGCTTCCGAGCCCGCCGCTCTTCAGTACCTAGCGCCTTACACCGGTGCTTCGATCGCTGAGTACTTCATGTACAAGGGCAAAGCCACCTTGGTGATCTACGACGATCTTTCCAAGCAGGCTGCTGCCTACCGCCAGATGTCCTTGCTGCTCCGTCGTCCGCCCGGTCGTGAGGCCTATCCCGGTGATGTTTTCTACTGCCATAGCCGCTTACTGGAGCGTGCAGCGAAGCTGTCCGATGCGATGGGTAAAGGTTCGATGACAGCCCTGCCCATCATCGAAACCCAGGCTGGTGACGTTTCCGCTTACATCCCCACCAACGTGATTTCGATCACGGATGGCCAGATCTTCCTCAGCTCTGACCTGTTTAACTCCGGTCTCCGCCCCGCAATCAATGTGGGTATCTCCGTGAGCCGTGTGGGTGGTGCGGCCCAAACCAAGGCGATCAAAAAAATTGCTGGCACCTTGAAATTGGAGTTGGCTCAGTTCGATGAACTGGCCGCCTTCTCTCAGTTCGCCTCCGATTTGGACGCTGCGACGCAACAGCAGCTCTCCCGGGGCAAGCGCCTGCGTGAACTGCTCAAGCAGCCCCAGTTCAGCCCGCTGATTTTGGCTGAGCAGGTTGCCATCGTTTACGCCGGTGTGAAGGGTCTGATCGATGCTGTCCCCGTGGAGCAAGTGGTGAACTTCTCCCGTGAACTGCGTGAGTACCTCAAATCCAACAAGCCTGAGTTCATCTCTGAAATTCAGGAGAAGAAGGTGATGAGCCCCGAAGCTGAGAGCGTTCTGAAGGCCGCCATCAGCGAAGTCGTGTCCACCATGGTCGCTTCGGCCAACTGACGGAGCAGCCGACATGGCAAATCTCAAAGAG
>CAXDNN010000044.1:0-14529 GCA_963990675.1 uncultured Synechococcus sp. | reverse complement strand
TTTTCAAGCAGAAGACGGCATACGAGATTCGCCTTAGTCTCGTGGGCTCGGAGATGTGTATAAGAGACAGGTTCGGAGTGAAACCACCCTTTTGTTGTGGTTTGGCGGATGGGCCAATGCTTCGCCATGATCAGCGCATAGCAATGGTTGTCGGGAATTCACGAGCATGCGCACGGGTGAAGTTCACCGCCATACCGGCGAGACCGACGTCAAGGTGAAGCTCGATCTTGACGGTCGTGGCCGCTGTGAGGCCTCCACTGGTGTGCCTTTTCTCGATCACATGCTGCATCAGATCAGCAGCCATGGACTGATTGATCTAACGATTACAGCCGTGGGGGATATCCATATCGATGATCATCACACCAATGAAGACGTGGGCATCGCGGTGGGACAGGCCCTCAGCCAAGCCTTGGGTGATCGGAAAGGGATTTATCGCTTTGGTCATTTCGTAGCGCCCCTCGATGAAGCCCTAGTGCAAGTGGTTTTGGATTGCTCTGGCCGTCCTCACATCAGCTGTGGATTAACGATCCCAACCCAAAAAATCGGCTCGTACGACACAGAATTGGTCAAAGAGTTTTTCGTGGCCGTCGCGAATAACAGTGGACTGACTCTGCATATTCGTCAGTTGGATGGTGTGAATTCCCATCACATCGTGGAAGCTTGTTTCAAGGCATTCGCCCGTGCGCTGCGCATGGCTACTGAAATCGATCCCCGTCGAGCCGATGCGATTCCAAGCAGTAAAGGTGTTTTAGAGCAGGCTGGGCCCTAATTTTGTCCTTGCCGAGCTTTATTCACTCTCTTTATTAAAGAAGCGAATATTTTAGGATTCTGATATCATCTTGATTGTTATTAAGGGCTCAAATGAAGAGAGAACTGCTCTATTTGTATGATGTTGGTGCCCGCGGAGGCGTTGGTGAAGAGTGGAGTTTTTGTTCGGATCGCCTGTCTGTGGTTATGTTTGAGCCTGATGAGGATGAATGCCAGAGGATGAGTGATAGGTCGCACAAATATTTTGATCGAAAAATCCTTCCTTATGCACTGGGAGACGCTTCAGGTTTAGCGTCTTTCTATGTAACTCAAAATGGTCAGTGCAGCTCTCTTTTGCGGCCTAATCTGAAGCTATTGCGTGAACGTTATAGAGGGTTTAGCAAGCATTTTGAGATCAAAGATATTGCGCAAGTCTCCTTGCGGTCAATGGATGATGTCGTTGCTGCTGAAGGTATTGCCCCTCCAGATGTCATTAAGATTGATGTTCAAGGTGCTGAGAAGTTGATTCTTGATGGCGCATGCAGCTGCCTAGAAACAGTCAAGGCTGTCAGGATTGAGAGTCATTTAAGGGACGTCTATATAGGAGAAACACTCTTTGGGGATATGATCAACTACTTTCACTCCAAAGGGTTCGAGTTAAGAAAAATAATTAACGATAAAACGTCTCGTTTTCTTGGTGAAATTCTTGAGGTTGATGCAATATTTATGCGTTCTAATTTTTTAATTCAATGTCGAAATATAAATTTTCAGGAAAGGTGGAAGCTGGACCTTATTCAAGAAGCTTGGAAGCTATAAAGACGTCGGGGCTTAGCGCTGCTATTTAAATTCAATTTAACTTGTGGTTTTCGAAGATTTGCCTTTAGGGTTGATTTTCTTGGGATTTGAGTTCGCGAATTCCTCTATCTTTGGTTGATTAAGTTAAAAAGGTTTTTAAGCTGGACTTGATTAATAGTTGGCGGCCACATTTTTAAAAAAACCCCCCCCCAGTTCAGACCAAGCCGCACTTCTCGGCTGATTACGAGAGGATGGTTGTGATTGAGATTCGTAGTTCGTGACTGTTGCACCCACCCGTCTATACAGTCGCGAGGACTGGTCGAGCGCCTTCGTCAATGTGGATGACGAGCTCACCGATGTGGCTCTCACCCCTGTGCGTGGTGCCGTTCCCTCTGATCTCAAGGGTACGCTCTATCGCAATGGCCCTGGTCGCTTAGAGCGCAACGGGCATCGTGTGCACCACCCCTTCGATGGCGATGGAATGATCGCTGCTATGCGATTTGAGAATGGTGCTGTTGCTCTCACCAATCGCTTTGTCCGTACGGAAGGCTGGCTCGCCGAGGAAAAGGCCAATAAGGTGCTTTATCGCGGAGTCTTTGGGAGTCAGAAGCCCGGAGGGCGGCTAGCCAATGCCTTCGATTTACGGCTGAAAAACATTGCCAACACGAATGTTGTGCGGCTTGGTGATCAGCTTCTAGCGCTCTGGGAGGCGGCAGAGCCCCATGCCCTTGACCCCGTCAGCTTGGAAACCCGTGGCTTATCACGGTTGGATGGTGTCTTGAAGAAGGGGGAAGCGTTTAGTGCTCACCCACGCTTCGATGTTGGGCACCACGATCGGCCGCGGATGGTCACATTTGGGGTGAAAACTGGCCCCCGTAGCACCATTCGACTAATGGAGTTCGCCACCGATGGCCCCGATGCCGGTGTGCTGTTGAACGACCGTTCCGATAGTTTTCCGGGCTTCGCGTTCTTGCACGACTTCGCAATTACCCCCAACTGGGCGGTGTTTCTTCAAAATGCGGTCTCGTTCAATCCGCTGCCATTTGTCACTGGGGAAAAGGGCGCTGCGCAATGTTTGGCGTCCCAGCCGGGGGGTAAAGGGCGCTTTTGGTTGATTCCCCGAGATTGTGGTCGTTTTGCTGGTCAAAAGCCCCGCATTCTTGAGGCTCCAGATGGGTTTGTGTTTCATCACCTCAATGCCTTTGAGGATGGAGATCACGTTGTTGTGGAGAGCATCGTTTACGACGACTTTCCATCGATTGGTCCAGACGATGATTTTGCTCAGGTCGATTTCGACAGCATTCCGGAGGGGATCCTCCATCGCTGTCGCCTTGATTTAAGTCGTGAGATTGTTCAAACCGAGCGGATTGCCAATCGCACCTGCGAGTTCGCCATGGTGAATCCGCAGCGCCAGGGACGTTCAGCGCAATATGCCTGGATGGCGGTGGCCGAACGGGAGGTTGGTAATGATCCGCTGCAGGCCATTCAGAAGTTGGATCTGAGCACTGGCGACACCCGCACGTGGAGCGCCGCGCCCCGTGGCTTCGTCAGCGAGCCATTGATGGTTGCTCGCCCGGGTGCTTCCGCGGAGGATGATGGCTGGGTGCTGGATTTGGTCTGGAATGGAGCGCGCGGAGCGTCCGACTTGGTGATCCTCAACGCAACTGATCTATCGGAAGTGGCCGTACTCGAATTGCCTTTGGCGATTCCCCATGGACTCCATGGCAGCTGGGCTGGATCGGACTGATTGTCTTCGGTCACATTTAGGCAGATTTCAATTCGGGTCCGGTTGCTGATTTCATTCCGTCCAGTCTCAAGCTGGAGAGACTGATCGGTGATCGTGATGCGGCGTTGTGGAGCTTTTGTGGTCGTTGGCTTGCTATTGGGCGCTGCAACTCCAATGCATGCGCAGGATGTGAGGTGTGCCGGAACTCTGTTGGAACTTGCCGTTATCGAGGAGGGCACCAGCCAAACAGACCGTTTTCAATTCGTCTTGCGTTTGGAAGCGCAAGCCAGTTCGAAACAAGATGCTTTAAACGAATTGAATCGTCGGCTCGGCACTGTTCGACGCAAGATTTCTGGGTTGGCGATCGGGGGGCTCATCGTGTCGGCCCCACGCACTTACACGGTTGGCCGCACAACCGCATCTCCGCAGCGTCACCAGGCCACGTCCAGCATCCAAGGTGAGGTGAGCCGTTCCAATTACGACCCATTGATTCAGCAGGCTGGACGCTTGCCTGGCGTCAGTCTTCAGGGGATGACGTCGCTGTCCTCTACCGATGGTGCACGTTCTTTGCAACAGCAATTGCTCGAGAGAGCTCTCGCCACAGGACGCCGTCAAGCGGAGTCCACACAGCAGCTGCTGGGATTGCGCCAACTCCAGTTGATTCGGATTGATCAGCGCAGTGGGGGAGGCCCTCTGCGGACGTCGTCCCTGTCTCGCTCGGAAAGGAGTTTTGATCCATCTGAAGCACCGAAACCCCGTCAGTCCATTCGACTCAATCTCGACTATTGCTTGAACTGATCTCAGCGCCCTTGTTGTGACTGTTGAGCAGCAGGGAATTGTTGAACAAAACCATATTTCTAGCGTGATAATTTGATGATCACCGTTGATGCTTTGTGCTTACGTCATTTGCTCGTCCGCAGATCAATAGCGATGAGCGGATGTTGTGGATCCATGCAGGACCCCATAAGGCAGCCAGCAGTTATGTAACGGAACGGTTGCGCAAAAATCGTGCCGCCTTGGCGACACAAAGAGTGTTGATGGATGGCGATAATAATTTCCTCGCTAATTCTATTGCTGAGAAAAATTATCAGCCTTTAGAGCAAGCTCTTTCAGGACTATCGAGTGATTTTCAGCGTATTTTGATTAGTAGTTCATCGCTGGACACGCGAATTCTAAAAAGAAGTGTTCTGACTATTTTGCGAGATATGGCATCGTCTTATGGTTTTAAACTTGGTGTTAGTTATTTTATTAGAGACCAGCAATCCTGGTTGAATTCTGTGTATTGCCATCGTGTTCGACGATTTCGTTCAACGCCAGATTTCCCAAATTACTGCCGATATATTATGAATAATCCTGGCTCTTGGGATATTAGTTATCCGTCAAAATTTCGGGCTCTTATGGAATATCCAGAGATCGTAAAAATGTTTCTGCCTTTGTCGAGGGAAGTGGATATTACAGACCCATTTCTTGCTTTAACGTCGGCTTTGGGCTTAAGGGAGCCCGATGATCATGGCTGGTTGAAGGGAGAGCCGTCGAAAAAGAATATTCAGCCAGGTGCGAAAGGGATTTGGATGTCTCGGATTGGTTATCAACTTATGGAATCTTTGGGTTTTGATCCTGATCTGTTGAACCGCAAGGGAAAAGTGATTCGTGATCTTGCGATTGAGCGAGGCTGGGATCAAGACAAGTTTGATGGTTTTGACCAGCCGCTTTTGGACCGCGTTGCAGGTTTTTATGCATCATCCAATGATGCATTCGCGCGTGAGCATTGGGGTGTTTCTTGGGATGAGATGTTCCCAGTGAAGCCAGCCTCTCAATTTGTCTATTCAGGTCCGCAGTCTGAGTTAGAGAAGGCAGAGATGCGTCGTTTGATGATTCGTGTGTTGCGAGAGCTTCACTTTCCTTGGCTTTTGCGTAAAAAGTTTTTTAAGGGCTATGACGCCATCGTTGCTGGATGAGATGGCTCTCCCATGAGCCGAAGTCGTTTCTAGGCATGAGCTGAATATTAATTTGTTGGGGAGTGAAAAATATCAGTAGCCTTCTACGTCGCTTCAATTTATTTATTCTTTAATGGAGATATTTATTATATTTTTTATCAAGTGCCTAGCCATTTAATTTAAATTTTATCTTGCTGGTTAGAGTCATATTGGATCAATTGGATCGATTTTGCTTCAAGGATTCTTTCCAGGCCAGCCTTGGCGCTGACCAAAGGGTTGCCAGCACCAAGGGCGTGACAGGAACCGCAGCAATCACAATGAAGGCCTGAAGGGCGTTGATGGATGTGGGATCAGTCAGGCTGGAGCCGACCCGGAGCAGCACCAGCGTGAGGCTGCCGATCATGAGAGCCCAGAAGAGGCGGAGTGGTGCTGGGGGTTCATCCCGGCCGCTCACCACCATGGCTGCGGCATAGCTCATCGAGTCGGCGCTGGTGCACATGAACAGCACCACCAGCAAAAGACCAATTGGAATCAGAAGCCCCGACAGCGGAAGCTGGCTGAGGATTGTCAGCAAGGTGGATGCGGCGGCATTGATGCCGTCGCTCTCAAGTGCACTGGTGATGTCCTTACCGTTCAGGTCTAGATACATCCCTGTTCCACCCACAAGCGTGAACCAGAGATTGGTGACCAGTGGGCAGAGAATGGCGACCGCAAGCACTAATTCCCGGATACTGCGTCCACGGCTCACCCCGGCGGTGAATAGGCCCATCAGGGGTGCGTAGCCGAGGAACCAGCCCCAGTAGAAGATCGTCCACCAGTTGAGCCATTCGCCGGTTTGGGCATTGCGAGGAAGGAGGGCCATCTGGGGGAGATGAACCACATTGCTCAGCAGTGCGCTGAAGAAGTGTTGGATCAGCCAAAGTCCAGGGCCCAGAAGCAGCAGCCCAGCCGCCAAGGCGATGGTGAGCCACACGTTGAGCTCAGACAGCCATTTGATGCCCTTCTGAATGCCGCTGACGGTTGATGTGGCGAACACGGCAGTGAGTAGGACCACCACGAGCGATTGCAGACCAGCACTGTTGGTGAGCCATGGCAGTTTGCCGGCAGCATCGCTGAGCTGAAGGGAGAGAAACCCAAGCGGCCCAACGGTGCCGGCGATGGCAGCGACCACTGAAAGCCCATCTGCGAGATCGCCGATGGGTCCGTCCACCCACCCCCTTGGCAGCACAGTGACCAAAAGGGTGCGGGGGCGAAGGGGTTCACCACGCCGCTCAAGAATCGAGAAGGTGATGGTGGTAGTGGTGGCGACCAGGGCCCAGGCGAGGAATCCCCAGTGCAGAAAACTCACGGCCAGGGCTGGATCCACGGCCGCAGCTGTTTTCCCCTCAACCCCTGCTGCTTGGAATAGAGGGGAAGGGGTGAGGTAGTGAAACAACGGTTCGGCTGCTGACCAGAACACGCCACCGCCGGCGAGCAGGGTGCAGATCAAGACTGCACACCAGTCAAAGAACTTGAAACTTGGTTTCGCGTTCTCACCCCCCAGTCTGAGCTTCCCCACAGGGCTAACTGCGATGGCCAGTGCGATCAGGAATAGCAGCAGCACCATCCACTGCCAGACCCCACCGAGCAGCGTGCTGATCAGTGTTTGGCCCTGATCGGTGAACTTTTTGGCCAGAGCTAGATCGATGGCGGAGACCAACAGAAAGATCAGCAATGGGCCAGCGCCCACCCAGAGCGGGGGCTGTTTCCACCAGGTGCGAGATGTTGTTGGGATTTCAGACACAGGTTCAAAAACGATGGGCGCTTGGGTTCCGACTTAGGCGCAAACGGCAGAACGTTTGTGGTTCCAACAGGAAATATCGACGGCAGGCGATTCCCCTCTGGCTAAGCGTGCGAGGGAGTCACCAATCAAAGGAGCAAACTTGAACGATTGCCCAGATCCACCGCAGAACAAACTCAACTTGGGGCTAAGGCGATCAAGAACGAAGTTCACATCGCTGGTCATTGAATAAGGGCTGATGACGGTTTCGACGCGTTCCTGAATCCCACTCACGTTGTTGAACAGAAAGTGGTCGAGTAATTCGACAAGCCGTGCCGGTGGTTCGCTGCACATGGCATTGGGTTCGTTCACCCGCAACTCTTTGGGAGCCCAATCGATGCCAGCTTTGATGCGTGGGCGACCGTCGTTGGTGGTGCTGAGGACAGGGAAGCCGTAGTACAAACCACCGTCGTCACCCCGTTCTTTTTGGAAGCAGAACCATTGGGGATACTGATCGGCCATGGCTGGTTCCACGGTGTAATGGGCCCACAGCATCGGCCACACCTCAAGTTTGGGCGCTAAGCCCAAAGGTGTTAACAGCAACTGGCTCCAGACACCGCAAGCCACAACAACTTGGTCGGCTGCAATGTGCTGACCCGATTTAAGGAGCACGCCACCACCGTCGTCATCCAAACTGCGCACCGGTGCATGTTCAATGAGCCGGTGGCCGGCTTGCTCAGCTGTTCGACGCCAGTGGGCAATGACTTTGTCACTGCGAACGGCACCGGCGGTGGGTTCAAACAGGCCGGTGAAGTCTTCTTTTGGCTTGAGGGGGAACCGTGCGGAGATCTCCGCAGCATTCAGAGCTTCATAGGGAATGCCTTGGTCGTCCATGACGCGCCGGGCGCCAGGAATCGATCCTTCAATCGTTTCTTCATCCCAGCTTTCCCCGTAAAAGAGCAAGCCATGGGTTTCGCGCAGTGTTTCACCGGCGTGAACTTCCTCTTCACGCCAGAGCCGATTGGCTTCTTGGGCCAGCTTGCAGAGAACTGGGTCGGAGTACATCTCCCGGAACATTCGGGTTTCGCCAAAGCTGCTGGCTTGGGCATGGGCCAGCGTTTTGGCCTCTAACAGCACAACATCTGAAACCCCCTGCCGGGCCAGCGATGCGGCGCAACTTAAGCCGGCCATGCCTCCGCCGATGATCACCACAGAGGCTTGATCGGGGAGGGATGAAAGGGTGTTGCTCATGGGGTGTCCTTAAAGCTCAGGCCGATGGGATCGGTGGCGGTATCTGCTGCGACTTCGGTGAGCGCATCTCCCACTGATAGCCCTTGTTCGCGTTGCGACAAGTATTCAGTGGCCCTTCGGCGCACTTCGCCACGAACGAAGGCATAAACGTCTTCAGCGCCGGCACCTTTCCAAGCTTGCGGTGAAAAACGCTCGATCGAATCGGCAATTACCGCCCCAGCGTTCACCAGAGGATCGGGTAAGACAGGGATCCCACGCTGACGAAGTTCGTCGGCGAGTTGTGGGTTCTGAAAAGGAGCATTGGCGGCGGGAACGACGGCCTTCGTGCGCATTCCTTCAGCAATCTCGGAGTTGATCAACCCGGAGATTGAACAAGGGAGCATCAGATCCACTTTCACTTCCCACCATGGGCAGTTTGCGGGGAGAGGAGTCGCGCCGGCTAAGCCAGCACGCTCACGGTTGAGGTCCACAGTGAAGACTGTCCAACCTTCATCCACCAAGGTTTTTGCGACGGTGCCCCCAACCGCTCCACAACCGTGGACGAGGGCGCGTCCGGGGGTGGCATCTTTGAGGTCGCTGCTGAGGACGGCTTCAACGGCGCCGAGGGTGCCGTGGGCCGTGGCTGCACTGGCATCCACGGGACTCCCAACGGCTGCAAGGACATGAGGGGTGAGCGACATCAGCCGCTCCATGTCTTCCAAGCTTGTGTTCAGGTCACATCCTGTGATCATCGAGCCATCCAGTGACTCCAAAAGATCTGCGGTAACGCTGATCAGTTCGTCCTTAACCGCAGCAGGCTCCTGGGCACGAGCCACGATTTTGCCCCCGGCGAAACCGGTGCCATAAAGATCGTGCTTATGGGTCATTAAACCCGCCAACCGTTGGCCGTCCGCGATGCAGGCTTCATCGCTGGGATAGTTCAGCAGCCTTAGGCCACCATTGGCTGGTTTTTTCGAATCGGTGTTTTCTGCGACGACAAAAACCGAAAGATGCGCTGAGACGTGTTGAGCCAGGACCGAAACGCTCGGCTCTGGATTGGTTGTATTAGCCATTAAGCAACTTTCTCCATCATCTGGTGATGTTCCACGTAATCCAGGCTCCACTCATCTGGGGCGGCGGCGATGCGCTGTTCAAGACGCGCATAAACCTGATCCGCGATCGCGTCCCCAGCGACGGAGGCAAAGCTGTGCCGGCTCCAACTCCGGATTGTGGCCATGAGGCCAGCTGCGAAGGTTGCTGTGTCGCCGTCCTCATTCCAGCGGCGGCGATAAGGGCACTTCACATACACCGTGCGTTCATCGACCAATCGCAAGCCATTGCGATAAGCAGCTGAATTGGTGTCCTTGAGCGGTGTCATGAATTCTTCAGGGGATTTGTAGAAATTCAGGACCGTTCCTTTTTTGTAGATCTCTTCACTAATGACCCCCTCATCGGCAAGGCCACGCCAAATCTGATGGAGCTGGTCGTGCACATTGCGAGTTTCTCCGCCGTTGTGGCCCAGATAGCGGCCTTGCTCATCCCGGGAGAGGTTCACCGTGAGGAGTCGGCCGCCAACTTTGAGTTCCAAGCTGCGCAATTCCAGGATGTAGGCCCAATCCTTGAGTGCTTGGGTTGTGAATCGTTTGAGGGCTTCGGAATCCCCTGAAGCCAGCACATGCGTGTGGGTCTCGAGAGGGCCAGGGGATTCGCTCAGCCAGTGCATTGCTGTGGCTGAGAAGCCAAAACTCACCGTGTCCGGTGCGACGGAGGGTTCGTAAAAGCTGCGTGCGCTCACCAAAACAGTTGGTTTTGGAGTGCGCGGGATTTGTTGGGCCAAATTTTCAGCCAATGCCACGTTGTCGTTGCTTGGCAGGTCGTTGCCGATCAGCGTGAGATGGGCCTTGGGTTGATTGGCATGCAACCGATCCAGCACCTGGCTCCAGAGACCGACTGCAGTGCCTCCATCAGCAGCGCCGTAATCGATCAGCACATAGCTGGTTTGGGCAGGAAGTTGATCTACACAAGTCAGGGCCCAGTCCGAGGCGGCATTGATGCAGAGCAGTGCGCCTTCGGTCTGTGCGCTGTAACCCGTGGTCATGGCGATGGCCATCGACCTCGTCAGCGTCAGATCGCACCGTACAGGGTTTCACCCTTGCCGTCTTGAACTGATGTGCGCTCGTTGTTAATCCGTGGAAATGAGGTTTTTCAGCAGTGGTTCCAGGAGGGCGAAGGCCCGGCCTCGATGGCCATAGCTTTTCTTTTCGGACAAGGCCATTTCTGCAAATGTGCGGCCCGTGTTGTTGACCTCGAAAATTGGGTCGTATCCAAAGCCTTGGTCGCCGCGGGGGGCCTTGGTGATTTGGCCTTCACAGCGCCCCTCTACTTCGACCAACACCTCGCCATCCGGAGCGGCAATACAGAGCGCTGCACTGAAGTAAGCCGAGCGCTCTTCGCAGTGGAGCAAAGCTGCGAGCAATTTCTCGATGCGCTCAGGATCCGTGGGGGCATAACGCGCTGAGTGCACTCCTGGCGCGCCATTCAATGTTGAAACGCTTAAGCCTGAGTCGTCGGCGAGGGCCCAATGTCCCGTGGCTTTCGCCACGGCAAGGGCTTTGATTCGAGCATTCGCCGCAAATGTGGTGCCGGTTTCTTCCACCTCGAGGCCTTCCGGCTGTGGTTCTACCTGCAGGGTCAGTCTGCTCAGTAGCCCTTGAAATTCAAGAATTTTGCCTTGATTGCCACTGGCAATTACGAGCACCCGGTTCCCCGTCATGCTGCCTCAGCAAATTGTTGGGCCCAGGCCAGTACGGCGTGAACGCGATCTGCATTGGGTCCTTCGCAGTACAAACGAAGTAACGGTTCTGTGCCTGAGAAACGCAGCATCAGCCAGTGGCTTGGTCCCATGCGGAGTTTGATTCCATCGGTTCGAATCACCTCTTGCACAACCTCACCAGCCACTGCCTTTGGAGTGGCTTTCGCCAGGATCTGCTCGAGACGTTCGCGGGCTTCCATATTTGCGAGTCGTAAATCCAGACGGTCGTAATGACTCGCTCCACCATGTTGGTTTTGAAGAGCAGTGAGTCGTGTCCCAAGTGGTTGTCTGCCTTCCACTAAAGCTTCCAAAACCAGAACGGCCGCATACAGCGCATCTCGCTCAGGTAGATGCATGCCAAAGCCCACTCCTCCAGATTCTTCGCCCCCGATCAATACGTCTCCGGTCAGCATTTCCGCTGCGATGTACTTGAAACCCACAGCTAATTCCAGGACGTCTCGACCTTGCGCTTCGGCCACCAATCGCATGAGGTCTGATCCGCTCACGGTTTTCACAATCGAACCGGGTAGGGCACGGGCGCGGGCCAGATGATCAATGAGTAAAGGCATCAACAGCTGGGTGCTGCAAAACCGTCCCGTTTCGTCAACGGCGGCGATGCGATCCCCATCGCCATCGAACACAAGCCCAACCGCAGGAGTTCCAGCAGCTGTGGAGGCTCGCACCGCTGTAATTAATTCTTGTAGGTAAGGCGCTAAAGGCTCCGGAGGATTCCCTCCGAAGAGTGGGTTGCGCTCACGACGAATTTCTTCGATCCATCCAGCGCCATCGGGTCCGAATAAGTCTGAGATGCAGCCCGCCGCGGAGCCGTGCATGGGATCGACGATCACCTTGAGCTTCATCGCTTTGAGCCCCGCCATGATTGGGGTCAGATCCAGTTTTTTGCGCAGCCCGTTGAGATGCTCGTCCCGACCTGGGAACCTTGCAACCTCACCCTGGATCGGCATCGTGATTCCGCCAGCAGCAAGACGACGTTCCACCGCTGCGGTGAAATCCCCTTCTACGGAGCCTCCGAAGGGACCTTTGATCTTCAGCCCGAGCCATTCAGGGGGGTTATGGCTTGCAGTGATGACGAGGGCACCAAGGGCCCGACGCTCGACGACGGCCCAGCTGCACGCTGGGGTTGGAACGGGTGTGTCCGTTAAGAGCGGTTCTAATTCGCATCCACGGACTGCGGAAGCGATCGCTTCCGCCAGTTCAGGGGCAAGAAAACGGCGGTCATAGCCGATCACCACCGTGCGGCTGTCGAGGCCTTCTGGCGCGCGGTGAGCGAGTTCTTGGGCGGCGGCGGCAGCCACGGGAAGAAGACGCTCCACCGTGATGTCGACCCCCAGCACACCGCGCCAACCATCCGTGCCGAATTGAATTGGAGCTGGGCCGAGCGGTAATGGAGCCGATGCCATGGGGACACCCTGCAGTGGAATGGATTTAGCAGCCCATGGCCGTAAGGTCAGCGGATGGGTGCCACCCCGCTCGCCGACAACGTCCTCACGGATCGGCTGCTGCGCAGCTGGTTGCGTTGCCGCCGAAAGGCATGGCTGGATCGCCATGGAGATGTCAATCAGCGGCGATGGACCGCGCATCGAAACCTGCTGCTTGATGATCAGCAACGATCATTTGTTGCATTGCTTCCGCAAAAGCCAGGCCATGGCGAAGCCGCCTGTGCTGCTGGTGAAGACGGGGTAGTGGGGTTGCGTTTGAAAGGAGTAGGTCCCTCTGGCGAGCGCGTAGAGGCCCATCCACCGCTGTTGCTTCGGGTGGCAGGTCAAAGCCGCTGGGGTCCGTTTGCTTATCAACCTGTTTTGGCGCGCCAAGGCAGACGGATCACGAGGGAGCATCAACTGCCTCTTGCCCTAATGGGCCATTTGTTAGAGGCCTTTCAGGCGGGTCCCGTGCCCAAACTTTTGGTGTTGGGTGGCGGTGGGCGTCGCTTGGAGCGGGAACGGATCAGGCTGACGAGTGGGCTGCGAAAGCAGCTCAGCGAGGCGCTTCGGAAACTCAAGGCCGATTTAGAACGACCTCAACCACCATCCTTGGCTGCGGATCGTCGTAAGTGCACGCTGTGTAGTTGGCGGGAAAGCTGTAGCCGCGTTGCGGCGGCGGATGGCCATCTCAGTGAGGTGAGTGGCATCGGTGCAAAGCGGCGCGACATGCTGCAGGAGCTTGGGATTCATGGCCTCAACGACCTCGCATCGGCCAATCCAGAACGTTTGGCCGTTGAGATGGAACGGTTTGGTGAACAGCATGGGGACGTTGCTCGAGCTCTGGTTGCTCAGGCCATGGCCCAGCGTGATGGCCTGGTCGAACGGTTGGATGGCACCCTCGCGTTGCCTGAACTTCAGGGAGCACCGGGGGTTCTGCTTTACGACATCGAGTCCGACCCCGATGCGCGCCATGATTTCTTGCATGGGTTTCTGCGTTTGCCGCGTCAGCGCGATGGTCGTTGGGATCTTGCGGCAGCCACCTATCACCCGCTTCTTGTGCTGGCTGAGCATGGAGAACAGCGCAGTTGGCTGCGATTGCAATGTCTGTTGAGTCGTTACGACGGTTGGCCGATCCTGCATTACGGCGAAACAGAAACCTTGTCCCTTCGTCGTCTGGCCCAACGGCAGGGTGCGTCTGATGCGGAGTTGCGTCGATTGAAGCGACGTCTAGTGGATGTGCACGCCAGGATTCGGAGCCACTGGCGATTACCACTCAGCAGCTATGGGCTGAAGTCGGTTGCGGCTTGGCGTGGATTCCGTTGGAGCCAGTCTGGCGTGGATGGAGCTCGGGCTTTGCTCTGGTGGCGCCAATGGTTGGGGGAGGGGCCGAAGCGTCGAGGTTCGCGTCATGGTTTGGCGTGGATTTTCCGGTACAACCAGGACGATTGCCGTGCCACTTGGGCAGTTGCGGAATGGCTTCTGAAAGAAGATGAATTGCTCGAAACAGGGCCGGTCTTCGATCAACCCACCGCTGGACGCTGATCCATTGGTAGGGGGTTCATTTGAACGTTCTGACCGTTTGAGCCATCCAGGGTTTCCGCCGCAAGATGCTGACGGCGCACCAAAGCAAGGCCGATGGAACCTTCTGGAGTGTCGAGGACGCTGGTGATTGTTCCGGCTCGTTCGCCGTTGGCACGCAAGGTGTCGCCGACGGAGATCATCTGGTTGCAAATCCATCCCCGGAGCTCCTGCTTGGCTCCGCCGAGGTTGGCGAGTTTGGCCACGGTTTCCTGGCCGAGGTAGCACCCCTTGCTTAGGCTCACATGATCAGACAATCCAAGCTCTAAAGGATTTGCACCAGCGTTTAACTCCCCAGGGCCAAAAGCCAGTCCTTGTTCGATGCGCCAGCGCTCAAATTGCTTTGGGCTAGCAGGATCGCTGGTCCAGTTTGAAGGCAATGGGGCGTCATGGTCGAGCCAAATTGCGGCGCTCGTTTTGCTGAGGGGTTGAACGCGGCGTTGGTCCGTGATGGGTTGCACGCGCACACGATCGGCAGGAAAAATCACTTGGTCGAATCCCTT
>CAXDNN010000043.1:0-14741 GCA_963990675.1 uncultured Synechococcus sp. | reverse complement strand
TCAAGCAGAAGACGGCATACGAGATTCGCCTTAGTCTCGTGGGCTCGGAGATGTGTATAAGAGACAGAATCAACACTGCTGGCAAGGTCCCTGGTCCCATTGGTGGAGAGCTAAATAGGGGAAACCAGCCAAAATAGGTGTAGAGCATTTCAAGGCCTGGCCGAATGAATGGTTCCATCACAAAAATGGCCCATAAGCCGAGAACTACTGATGGAACGGCTGCTAATAACTCCACCATCAAGCCGATGAAATTTCTTAGTTTCCGCGGAATAATATTTTCTGTGATGAAGATTGCGGTTCCAACCCCCAATGGAATGGCAATGAAGAGTGACAAGATTGAGGTCACCAATGTGCCGTAAATTGCAGCCCCAGCCCCGTATTCATCATCCACGGGGTTCCAATCAGACGTGATTAAAAACTCCCAGCCATACCGAAGCATGGATGGCAGGCCCCCCTGAAACACCACGATCAAAATGGCGAACAGGACAAGGGCTACGACCGACGCCAGGCTCACCGCCAGGCGTTTAAAACCTGTGTCCACCAGCTTTTCGGACTGCGGTCGTTTGCGGAGTCGGTACTGATCGTCCAAGTTGCTGGACATTCTCCGGAGGATCACACCTCCCCAAAGTATGGGCGACATCGGTGCCGGTTTTCTTGTGATGCCGAATACACATCCACGCCTACGGGATGGAGGCTTATTCGGAACCGGCCGTTAGCCTGGAGTTCCACTATGTGCGGGTATGGGTCGGATCGTCGGAATCGATCTAGGGACCACCAATTCGGTTGTCGCCGTCTTGGAGGCCGGGCGCCCTCACGTGATTGCGAATGCTGAAGGTGGCCGTACCACGTCTTCTGTGGTTGGTTACAGCAAAGATCAAGAGCTTCTGGTTGGTCAACTGGCCAGGCGCCAACTGGTTTTAAGTCCACGCAATACCTTTTCCAATCTCAAACGTTTCGTTGGACGTGATTGGGATGAGTTGGACGACAGCAGCCTTTCCGTTCCCTATACCGTTCGGGCGAATGATCGTGGCCAGGTCCGCGTGCCCTGCCCTGTTACTGAAAGGGAATATGCGCCTGAGGAGTTGGTTGCAAGCATCATCCGAAAACTCGTCGACGATGCCTCGACCTACTTAGGTGAAACCGTTGAAGCCGCAGTAGTGACGGTTCCGGCCTACTTCAACGATGCGCAACGGCAGGCAACCCGTGATGCCGGTCGGTTGGCTGGTATCTCCGTTGAGCGAATTCTGAATGAACCCACAGCCGCAGCCTTGGCCTACGGCTTTGATCGCAGTGCCGTCCGCCGGGTGCTCGTTTTCGATCTTGGTGGTGGCACCTTCGATGTGTCGTTGCTTCGGATTGCCAATGGTGTTTTTGATGTCAAATCAACGAACGGTGATACCCAGCTCGGTGGCAACGATTTCGATCAGCGCATCGTTGATTGGCTCGCTGATTCTTTTCAGAAGGAGCATTCCATAGATCTACGGCGCGATCGGCAGGCCTTGCAACGGCTCACCGAGGCTTCGGAAAAGGCTAAGCAAGAACTCTCAGGCGTTTTATCGACCCCCATTTCCTTGCCGTTTATCGCGACGGGTCCTGAGGGTCCTCTCCACATCGAAACCAACCTGGACCGATCCACGTTTGAAGGCCTTTGTCCCGATCTTCTCGACCGTCTGCTCAATCCCGTTCAGGTTGCTTTGCGCGATTCCGGCTGGGCACCGGATGACATTGACGATGTGGTTTTGGTGGGGGGCGGCACCCGGATGCCGATGGTTCAACAACTGGTTCGGACCCTTGTTCCGATTGACCCTTGCCAGTCAGTCAACCCCGATGAAGTGGTGGCCATTGGTGCTGCAGTCCAAGCCGGGATCCTCACGGGGGAACTGCGAGATCTGCTGCTGAACGATGTGACACCGCTCTCCCTTGGTCTGGAAACGGTGGGCGGTTTGATGAAGGTTTTGATTCCACGCAATACCCCCATCCCTGTGCGCCAATCCGATGTGTTCAGTACTTCCGAAGCGAATCAATCGTCCGTTGAAATTCACATCTGGCAAGGAGAACGCCAGATGGCTTCGGATAACAAGTCCTTAGGACGCTTCCGCCTCTCCGGAATTCCACCAGCACCGCGTGGTGTTCCCCAGGTGCAAGTGGCCTTTGATATTGATGCCAACGGTTTGCTCCAGGTCAGTGCCACTGACCGAACCACGGGCCGTAAACAATCGGTGTCGATCCAAGGTGGTTCAAATCTCAACGAAGAAGAGGTAACGGCTCTTCTCGCTGAGGCTGAGGCCAGAGCTGATGAAGATCGACGCAAACGCAATCAAATTGAGCGGCGCAATCGAGCTCAAACCCTTCTCTCGCAAGCTGAGCGCCGATTGCGCGATGCGGCGCTTGAATTGGGTCCCTACGGCGCAGAACGTCAGCAACGTTCTGTGGAAATGGCCATCCGTGATGTGCAGGACTGTTTGGCTGCGGACGACCTTCAAGAGATTGACCTCAGCGTGAGTGGATTGGAGGAAGCGTTGTTTGGTTTGAACCGACGCCTCTCCGCAGAACGTCAATCCGATGGAAGTCCGCTTCAGGGCATCCGCAGCACCCTCGGTTCCCTGAAGGATGAATTGTTCTCAGATGATTGGGATGACGACCCTTGGGGGGCTCCGAGTCGCCCGCCCGATCGCAGCCGTGGGTTGAACCGGCGCGATGCATCCGCTTGGGACGATGACATCTACCGCTAATCCTGACTATTGGTCCCTGCTGGGGATCCGCCCCGATAGCGATGCTGCGCAGCTCAAACGAGCCTTCCGTCGAGAAGCCCGTCGATGGCATCCCGATCTCAATGGAAATGATCCCGTTGCGGAAGAGCGATTCAAGCTCGTGAATGAGGCGTATGCCGTTCTCAATGACCCACGTCGACGGGATGCGTGGCAGCGGGGCGGAGGTGTTGTCGAGGCCGACGACGACCCGTTCACGACAGGTTTTCCTGATTTTGAGGATTACCTCGATGTGATTTTCGGGAGGCGAAAAAGTCGTGAGGAACCTGAGCCAGAGGCCATGCCTTGGCAGGAAACCGATGGTTATCAGTCATCGGACCGCCCCGTGGCAGCACCCGCACCACCACCGCCCGTACTGGCCGTGGAGGATCTTGAATCTGTTGTGGAGCTCACCCCAGATCAGGCCCTTTTGGGCACCCAGGTGGAACTCACTCTTGGCGATGGAACCTTGATTCAGCTCGACACCCCACCGTTTGCTGGGGATGGCTGGCGTTTGCGTCTTGAAGGTGTGGCTCCAGGGGGGCGTGATCATTTTTTACAGCTTCGCGTCATCACTGAAGAGGGACTGCGTGTCGATGGTTTGCGGGTGCACTACAAATTGGAACTTTTCCCCCCTGATGCGGCCCTCGGTTGTGCCGTTGATGTGCCCACCCTGGATGGACCTGTCACATTGCAGGTTCCTCCTGGTTCGTCAAGCGGTCGTCTTCTCCGTCTGCGGGGCCGTGGCCTCTCAATCGACGATCAACTGGGCGATCAATTGGTTGAGGTGGTGGTGGTGATCCCCGCTGACTTAGGCGAAGACGAACGTGCTTTGTATCGACGTTTGCAGGAGCTAGCGCTCGAATCTGAGCTCCAGTGAGGTAATTCGCACCTCTAAGGCTGCATGCATCCGTGGGTCGGTGAGAGACTCCGCTCCAGAGTGGCTTGTTGGTTCCGGGATGCGCGTTCACGTGCTTTTGTTTGACGCTGGCACGGACAGCGAAGGGATTCATTCGCTGGAGATCGCTGGACGCACCGTGGTGTTGTTATTTGAAAACCCGGAGGATGCCGAGCGGTATGCAGGCTTGCTTGAGGCCCAGGATTTTCCTGTCCCAACCATTGAGGGCTTGGATCGTGAGGATGTTGAATTGTTCTGTCGCGATGCTGGTTATGAGGCACGCCTGATCGAAGCGGGTTTTGTGCCTGGCACCGATGAAGAGCGGTTGTTCATGGCCCCCCCTGAATCCAACCGTGATGTCAGCCAATGGAAGGACGATCAACCTGCGGCGGAAGCGACACCGCCTGATTCTGATGCTTCTCTCGACGCGGAATCAAACCCTGAACTCGAGGCGTTGAGACAACGCCTCGAAGGACTTCTCTGACGCAATGGCTGGCTTTGATCCCACGCTTCAGCCCTCCGATGACCGAGGTCATCTCCTGACGGAACAAAGCAATCCCCTCAGTTGTCAATTGGATCAATTGGAAACTGAGGATCTTGTGAATTTGTTTGTGGAGGAAGATCGGCGTCCCCAGCAGGCGGTTGCGGGGGCTTCCGATGCTTTGGCCGCCGCTGTGGATGCCATCTCAGAGCGGCTTTTAAGCGGTGGTCGTTTGTTTTATTTAGGCGCTGGAACCTCAGGGCGGCTTGGTGTTCTGGATGCCGCTGAATGCCCTCCAACGTTTTGCAGTGATCCCGAGCTCGTTCAAGGGGTGTTAGCTGGAGGCACCCCGGCCCTATTGCGCAGTTCCGAAGGTCTTGAGGATCTCGAGCAGGCGGGTCGTGATGATCTGGATCGGAATGGATTCCAGCAGGGGGATTGTTTGGTGGGCATTGCGGCTGGAGGTACAACGCCCTATGTGCGCGGTGGTTTGGCCTACGCCCGCTCTATCGGCGCCCTTGCGATCGCGATGGCCTGTGTTCCCAAAGATCAAGCCCCTTTGCCTTGCGATATCGACATCCGACTGCTGACTGGCCCGGAATTGTTAACGGGATCGACGCGACTCAAAGCCGGAACCGCCACGAAAATGGCTCTCAATATTTTGTCGACCACTGTGATGGTCCGTCTTGGAAAGGTTTATGGCAATCGCATGGTGGATGTGGCAGCCAGCAACAGCAAGTTGGTCGACCGTTCTCTGCGCATCCTCCGAGATCTCATCGGCGTCGAGCGGGAGGAGGGATTGGCCCTGTTGGCATCGTCGGATGGTTCCGTCAAACTGGCTCTGCTGATGAAGGCTGCTGAACTCTCCAAGGAGCAGGCCAAAGTGGTTTTAGAGCGACATCACCAACAGTTGCGTCCGGCGCTCGAGACCTGCGGAGCAACGCTGGCTCAGCTTTGAGGCCAAGCCCCCCAGTAGGGGGTCGTGAAGAGATCAAGCTTTCGACGGGTCTCGAGGGGGACAACCTCTTTTGACGTGACCAGTGCATTCGCTAACGCTGCATGGGCGGGTGATGTGGGTCGCGCAGTGCCGATCCGTTGCATCAGCGTTCGAAGGATTGGTTCGGTGGCCATGGCATTGGCCCTTAGGTTCCCCATCACCATCTCCACGGTGACGGCGTCGTGATCCTGATGCCAACAATCAAAATCGGTCACCATGCTCAAGGAGGTATAAGCCAATTCCGCTTCACGAGCTAAACGTGCTTCGGTGTGATTGGTCATGCCGATGACGGAACATCCCCAGCTCCGATAGAGCTCGCTCTCGGCACGGGTGGAAAAGGCTGGGCCCTCCATACAGAGATAGGTGCCACCTCGATGCAACGTCTGCCCGTTGGGTAAGGACGATTCGACCGCCTCCGATAACAGTTGGCTGAGTTGCGAACAAAAAGGATCGGCCAAGCTCACATGAGCGACACATCCCTCCCCGAAAAACGTCTGTGGACGCTGCTGCGTGCGGTCGATGAATTGATCAGGAACCACCATGTCCCGTGGTCGGATTGAGGCTTGAAGGGACCCAACAGCGGAGACGGAGATCAACCAACGCACCCCCAGCGATCGCATCGCCCAGAGATTTGCTCTGTAGGGCACTTCGCGGGGCAAAAATTGATGGTGGCGACCATGGCGTGCCAGAAAAACAGTGTCGACGCCCTCTAATCGACCAACGCGAAATCGATCGGATGGACGACCAAAAGGCGTTTCAACCTCAAGCTCTCGTTCATCCTCCAGACCGGCGATCGAATACAGACCACTACCGCCGATGACGCCTACGCGTGCCTTGGACAGATTTGGACTCTGGTGTTCCATCGCAATCCTTTCCCCGCCAACATCCTGCCTTGTTTCTAAACTGCCGCTTTGCTTGCGCCACCATGACCAAGGCCCTGATGGACACCGAAGCAGGCCTGATTGAGCTCGAGCTTTTCGAAGCGGATGCGCCGAACACTGTCGCTAACTTCGTCAAATTGGCCAAGGATGGTTTTTACGACGGCCTCGCTTTTCACCGTGTGATTCCTGGCTTCATGGCACAGGGTGGTTGCCCCAACAGTCGTGAAGGGGCAAAAGGGATGGCTGGCACTGGCGGCCCTGGATATCAGATCGACTGTGAGATCAATTCGAAGAAACACCAGGCTGGAACCCTTGCGATGGCTCACGCCGGTCGGAATACCGGGGGCTCACAGTTTTACGTCTGCTACGAAGCGCAGCCGCACCTCGATGGAGTTCACACGGTGTTCGGACTCACCGGAAATATGGACGTTGTGCTGAAGCTGAACAACGGTTCACGCATCAACAAGGTCACCATTCAGGACAGCTGATTGGTTTCGCGTCGGCGTCATCAAGCTTGATGACGCCAAAACAACAGAACCGGGCTGGTTTGGATCAGACCAGCCCCAAGTTCCGACTCCAAGTCTGTGAGTTCTCGGTCGAGACGTTCCAACGTTTGGGGAGGATGGAGGGCCATCCGTTCGCTTGGAACCCGCATCAGACCCAAGGCATGTGTACCAGCAATTTTGGCCAATGCTTGGATTAAACGGTATGGATCCTGATCGCCAGGATTGATTTTCCAGAGGAACTGCGGTCTGTCCCAGAGGGCGAGCAGCCTCGGCTCATGCAGAGCATCCATTTGAAATCCATGCTCGTGGGCCACTAATTCCACTTGCCGACGCACTTCTGGCCAGGTGTCAGGTTGCCCTCGAACCGCCATGGCCAGCACCGTGCAAGGCGTGTCCGCCTCAAGCAAGTGACCAAGTTTGTCTCGCTTCACAGCGAGATAGTCGGCATTGTGATCCCCTGCATCCATCACGAGGGGGACACGTTCTTCCACCTGAAGGCCGTATCCACCCAAGCCGGCAATTTTGCGTGGATTGTTGGTGAGTAGCCGCAGCCTGTGGATCCCAAGGTCGGACAAGATTTGTGCTCCAACCCCGTAATTGCGTAGGTCGGCGGGAAAACCCAATCGTTCATTCGCTTCAACGGTGTCCAGTCCACCGTCCTGAAGGCTGTAGGCCCTCAGTTTGTTGATCAAGCCAATGCCACGACCTTCCTGTCGCAGGTACACCACGACCCCCTCTCCTTCGGCTTCGATCTGGCGAAGCGCCGCCTCCAATTGGGGGCGGCAGTCGCAGCGCAGTGATCCGAAGGCATCTCCAGTGAGGCATTCCGAGTGCATCCGCACCAAAACCGGTTCTTTCAAAGACGCTGGATCTCCTTTCACCAGGGCAACGTGCTCTGAGCCGTCGAGATCATTTTTGTAGCCGATCGCTTGAAATGCGCCGAACTGACTCGGCAGTTCGGCGTGCGCCATCCGCTTGACGAAACGCTCGTTTTCCAGCCTGTAGCGAATCAGATCGGCAATGCTGATGAGCTTTAAGCCCCATTGGTCGGCGTAGGCCCTGAGCTCGGGCAAGCGAGCCATAGAGCCGTCGGTGTTCTGAATCTCACAAATGACGCCAGCGGGGCTAAGCCCAGCCAACAGGGACAAATCAACGGCCGACTCCGTATGGCCAGCGCGCTTTAGGACCCCCCCAGAGCGTGCACGGAGCGGAAAGATATGGCCCGGGCGGCGGAGATCGGCAGGTCGTGTTGAGGGGTTGAGTGCAACTTGAATGGTTCGAGCCCGATCGTCCGCCGAAATGCCTGTGGTGACTCCGTGTTCAATACCAGCGTCAATGCTGACGGTGAAGGCGGTCTGATTGGCATCTGTATTGCGATCCACCATGAGTGGTAGATCCAGTTCATCGAGACGGTCTCCTTCCATGGCCAGACAAATCAATCCTCTGGCTTCCGTTGCCATGAAATTGATCGCCTCTGGGGTGGCGAACTGGGCGGCACAAATCAGGTCACCTTCATTTTCACGTTGCTCATCGTCCACAACAACCACACAGGCTCCATTGCGAATGGCCACGAGTGCATCCGCAATGCTGTCGAATTGAATCGGTTCATCGGAAGGAGCAGGGGAACTGGGGTTCAGGAGCCTGGACCATCGAAATAGGGTTCCATTATTGATCTCTGTACGATCATTCGTTCAGTGAGCTCCCCGATGCCAAGCAGCAGACCGTCCACGATGGCTGAAATGGCAGCAACGTCTCGGGGGCGTGTCGCCGTGATTGGCGCCTCTGGCTACGGCGGCCTTCAAACCATTCGCTTACTGCAAGGACACCCATCTCTTTCCGTGACGTATCTGGGAGGAGAGCGAAGCGCAGGGCGGCGTTGGAGTTCCATTTGTTCCTTCTTGCCGCTGCCGGACGATCCCCTTGTTGAATCCGTCGATCCAGTTCGGATCGCTGAGCTGGCGGACTATGCCGTTCTTAGCCTCCCCAATGGTCTGGCCTGCCGCTTGGCGCCGCAGTTACTCGATCGGGGCGTTCGGGTTGTCGACCTGTCCGCAGATTTCAGATATCGCTCCTTAGACCAGTGGCTTGAGGTGTACGCCCAGGAAGCCAGCAATCTCAATCGGAGCGATGGAGAACTCTGTCGTGAAGCTGTTTATGGGCTTCCAGAATGGAACGGTCCGGCGATTGCTGAGGCCAATCTTGTGGCAGCACCTGGCTGTTTCCCCACCGCCAGCCTGTTGCCGCTTCTTCCTTTCCTGAAACAAGGATTAATCGATACCGACCGAATCATCATCGATGCCAAAACTGGGACCTCCGGTGGTGGCAGGGTTCCCAAAGAGGCCATGTTGTTAGCGGAAGCCTCCGAGTCGATTGCTCCCTACGGCGTGATTGGTCATCGCCACACGTCTGAAATTGAGCAAATGGCTCAAGAGGTTGCCGGCCAATCCATCCAGCTTCAATTCACACCGCATTTGGTGCCCATGGTGCGGGGCCTTCTTTCAACGGTGTATGCCCGTTTGAGGGATCCAGGCCTTACGGCAGAAGATTGCACAACGGTGTTAAACGCGGTGTACCGCCACCATCCTTGTGTCTCCGTCTTGCCAGTTGGAACGTATCCCGCAACCAAATGGGCGCGTCATACGAACCGAGCGCTTCTTTCCGTGCAAGTGGACAACCGTACGGGTCAATTGGTGTTGATGAGTGCGATCGATAATTTGATTAAAGGGCAGGCAGGCCAAGGAGTGCAGTGTCTCAATCTGATGGCGGGTTTGGCACCGGAGACCGGTCTTCCCTTGCAACCCTTTTATCCCTGACGCCAGCGTTGTGCGTTTCGCTGCAATGTGGCTGGGAGCAAAATATGTTCTTGCTTCTGGACGCGTTCCGCTAGCGAGGTGTGGTTATCGCTGGCGAGTACTGGAACTGCCGCTTGAGCAAGGATCGGTCCAGCATCAAGGTCGGTAGTGACGATATGCACCGTGCAGCCACTGATCGAGACCCCCGCTTGGAGGGCTTGCCCCACAGCATCGAGGCCTCGGAAACTGGGCAGTAGTGACGGATGGATGTTCACCAGTCGTTCTGGAAAGGCATTCACCAACACTTCGGTCACGATCCGCATCCACCCCGCCATCACAACAACGTCCACTTGATGGGATTCAAAGAGGGAAACCAGCTGGCGATCGAGGGCTTCTCGATTCGGATAGCCACGATGATCCACCACGTCGACTTGGATGCCGAAGCGATCAGCCCGCTGATGGGCTCCGCAGTTTCTGTTGTTGACCACCAGAAGTGGAATTTCAGCCCCAAGTCGACCCGACTGAATGGCCTGGAGGATGGCTTCGAAATTGCTTCCATTGCCGGAGGCCATCACCCCGATCCTTAATGGGGGGATCAGGGAAGGCACACCGTTTGAATACGGATGTAAGAGGGCCTGGTCAGCCGGATTTTGCTGGCTAGGGTCAGTCAAAGCAGGTGATTGGTCAATGTCCCATCTCTCCATCCTGCCCACCGTGTACACGCGGCTTGATTATTTGGCTCGTGCTTTGACCCAGGAGGGCTTCAAGGTTCAGTTCGGTGGGTGCCTTGATGATGTCGGTGCAGAGCCAGTACCCGCAGATCTTGTGGCCTCTTGCGGTGATCGTCGTCCGCTGGGTTGGTCTCGTCAGTCCGATGGAACGATTTGTCTTTGTGGCGACCTGCAACGCATCAGTTCGAACCCTGGACTCGAAGCACGACTTCAACGAGTGGCGCGTCGCTATGCCCTGCTGTTTGCCATTGATCAGATCACGATCGAGCGTGATCGCCTAACAACAGCCGCTATTTCTCTCCTGCAGGACTGATGTGAGCGATTCGGTTCAGATTCGACTCGATCTATCCCAACCATCCAGCCAGACGGTTTGGGTCCAAATGGAATGGACGCCCCAGTGGCACCGCCAAATTCTGCAGTTACCCGTATGGACCCCCGGCTCCTACACCGTTCGCGATCACGCTCAACATCTCCACAGCCTTCAGTTGTGGAATGGTTCAAGTGCCCAACAGGTGCGTCGATTGGCCCCGAGTCGTTGGCTGTGCGAGCTGACAACGCTCGAGCCACTCACGCTGACCTACGCGATTGAATCGCGTGACCTAACGGTGCGGACAGGTTTGCTGGACCCGGACTTTGCCTCCCTCAGTCTGGCTTCAGTGGCGATGGAGATCGAGGGGTTCCGTTGGATGCCCCACGACCTGGAGGTGTCAGCTCCTTCCCACTGGCAAGTGCATCTTCCCCTTGAATCGTCAGTCAAGGGTTGGCTTGCCAAGGATTTTGATGCCCTAATCGATTCCCCGCTGCATGCCGGGCCCTTTGGGGTGAAGCCGTTCACCGTTCATGGGCATCGGCATGAACTTCTCTTGATTGGCTCGCCTCCCATTGGATGGCCGGAGAGCTTCATGTCGGACATCGAGCGCGTTTGTCAGGCCACTTGTGATCTGATGGGCACGCCTCCCCCCGCGGGAGATCGGTACCAGCTTGTCCTGCAGCTTCTTGAAAAGGGATATGGCGGACTGGAGCACGACCACAGTGCAGTTCTGCAATTCAATTGGTCTGCTCTTGCATCGGCAAAGGGATACCGGCAGCTACTTCAGTTGGTCGGCCATGAGTACCTGCATCAATGGAATGTGCGGCGGCTTCGTCCCGTCGAGTTGCGCCCCTACGACTACTCCCAACCGGTGATCTGCGAAGGGTTGTGGTTCGCTGAGGGGATCACGAGCTATTACGACCTCTTTCTTCCGCTGCGGGCTGGCTGTACCGACCAGACCATGCTTTTGGAGGACTTTGGTGAGGAGCTGTCCAGTGTGTTGACGTCGCCTGGACGGTCGATTCAATCCCTATCGATGAGCGCAGAAGAAGCCTGGGTGAAGTTGTACAAGGCCACACCTGCATCACGCGATACCCAGATCAGTTACTACCGCCTTGGAGCTGCGGTGGCGTTTTGCCTTGATGTGCGTCTCCGCAGTCTGGGTTCATCCCTTCCAGTGTTGCTTCGTCATCTTTGGAGTTCCTTTGGCGAACACTGTCGTGGTTTTTGTAGAGACGACATTCACCAATGGCTCGCATCTGTAGACATCCAACTTCCAACAGAACTCGACCACTGGCTTGATGACACAAACGCAGTTCCGTTAGAGCACTCCGCTGGGCTGATTGGTCTGCGCTTGGAGCCTGTCCAACAAAAGTCCCCCCATCATGGGCTGACCTTGAAGCCTTCATCCGGTGATCTGGTGGTTCAACGGGTCATGAAGAACAGTCCAGGCATGAAGGCCGATCTAGTTGTCGGGGACGAAATCCTGGCGATCAATGGTTTCCGTGTCCGTTGCATCGATGCAGTTGCTGATCTCATGCGTAACTGCTCGGAGGCTCAGGTGTCTTTTGTGCGTCGGGGCTTAATGAAAGAAACGCTCCTGCAGCCGGAATCCGCCATTGAGACTTGGCGGTTGGAAGTCGATCCTCAGGCGTCATCCGACCAAGTGGCTTTGCGAGAGCAATGGTTCAACATTTTCTGAACCGTTTCCGAAAGCAACCGTTCTCGCTTTTGCGTCGTCATCAAACAACTGCCCTATCAGCGGTGGCCATTGGCTCAATCGGTGTTGTCGTGCTGGGTTGGCTGCTGATCGATGGGCGGATGCTCTCGTTAGCTGGGAATCGTCCTTCGCTGTTGGAGTTACTCGACCAGGTCAGCGATGAAGGCGGAGCCAAGCGCAAGACGTCTTCGCTTGGCTCAATTCCAGTCGCTCCCCTTTCCCGCTCCTGGCGCTCGCCATTGGCACGCCAATGTTCGAGGATCGATAAAGGCACTCGATCCCGGTTGCTATCTCTCCAGAAGCGCTCAGGAGCGTGGCGCACATTTGTGCCGATAGATCCGACCAACTTTGGCAAGCGATTCAGTCAAGACGCTTTTGGTCGACGCCTCGATGCCTCACCAAGGGTGATTGTTTTGCATGAAACGGTGTATTCCGTGAGTTCTGCAGTGAACACCTTTCAAACGCCGCACCCGAGGGATGAAGACCAAGTGAGTTATCACACCCTCATCAGTGGCGATGGTCGTGTACTCGACCTGGTTGACCCACTGATGCGGGCCTATGGAGCTGGCTATTCAGCCTTTCTTGGGGAATGGGCCATTACGAACAAACGGCTCAAGGGATCGGTCAATAATTTCGCTCTTCACCTCAGCCTTGAAACTCCACCCAATGGAGCGAACGGTCGTTCTGGCCACAGCGGTTATTCCTCTCAGCAATACGACGCCTTGGCCCTGGTGTTATCCGAATGGATGAAAGCGTTCAACCTCCCCCCAACGTCAGTCACCACCCATCGTCACGTGGATATTGGAGGTGAACGGGCCGATCCGAGGAGTTTCGATTGGTCAGCTCTCCAGGTTCGCCTTGCCGCCCTAGGAGATCTTTGTGTCCCTTGAGGGGGAGCGTCAGTCCAGCCGCCCTAAATGAAATGGGGGCGAGCAGGAGCTCGACTCGAGTAGATCAGCCCATGCAGTTCCGGATCTTGCATGTAACGCAACACCCTCGCCGGGTAGTCGAGTTTGCCGTTGTGCAAATAGCTGAGGGTTGCAATCGCTTTTGCATCCACATAGGACCGGCTGGCTTGCAGCACACCATGGGGTGGGAGGCCCAACTCGCGCTTAAGCCGTTGCAGCTTTCCAGCCAAAAGCTGAACGTTTTGTTCTGGATTCAACAACTGATCACGGGCCCAGGCAATTTCTTTCGGCGTGGGGTGTTGGGGGAGTTTCTTTTGATGAATTAGTTCACTGATGCCGAGCTGGGCGGGTCCATGGGTTTTGACCAATCCCGAATGGGCGATAAACGGCAGCGCCTCACCTGGTTTGGAATGTTGTATTTCATCGAACAAAATCGCTGTCACCAGCATTGGATTCACCCGATGCCGTGCCGATTCACGAAGAATGACCGGCTTGAGTGCTTGGAGACGATCAAGGGTCCGCAACCGAAGGGGCTGCAGTTGGTCCATTCCATCGGTGAACAGCTGGGCCAGAGGAGTCTGGGGGCCATGCACCCCGAATCGCCGTTGAAGGATTTGTAATTCCTCAACGCTGAAGTCCGCAGGATTGGGATGACCTTCCAGCGTCGACTGCCCAAGGCGTTGGGCGCTGTCGATACCTGGTGTTAAGCGCTCTACCCCCAGTCCGATGACAACGGCGGCACAGGCCCCTGCAGCGATAAATCGCAAACGATCAGACATGGGGGTGTGATGCCAAATGCGAAGGAACCCGGATGAAACTACCTGGGGTGTCCAAGAAAGTGCGCATTTCGTCAGATCCTGGATAGCTTCAGCAGATATCAGCAGCAACTCCCCCGTGAGCTTTCCGGATTTCAGCGCTAGCGACGCTCAGATTCAATGGCAGCGGTTTTGTGATCTCCTTTGGTATCACGACGATCTTGGTTTGTGGCTGGATGTCAGCCGAATGCACCTCAATGCTTCTGAGCTTGAGGCGTTGCAACCAGCCATGGATCGTGCCTTCACCGCCATGCAGGAGCTTGAGGCGGGTGCCATTGCGAATCCCGATGAACAACGGCAAGTCGGGCACTACTGGCTGCGGAATCCCCAACTGGCTCCATCCGATGACCTTCGAAGCCACATCGCGCGTGAAGTCGATGACATCGAGGCTTTTGGCCGTGCTGTTGTTCAGGGTGAGATCAAGGCCCCTAGCGGAGTTCCGTTTACGGATGTGTTGTGGATTGGGATCGGAGGCAGTGGCCTTGGCCCTGCTTTGATGATTCGCGCGCTCCAGAACAACAACCAGGGGCTCCCCTTTCATTTCCTCGACAATGTTGATCCCAACGGGATGAGCAACGTTCTTGGCGGTCTGGCCGGTCGCTTTAAAACCACCTTGGTGGTGACGGTGAGCAAGTCCGGTGGAACACCCGAGCCTCATATCGGCATGGAGCAAGCCCGCTTAAAGCTGGAGGCTGACGGAGGTCAGTGGGCTGGCCAAGCGGTAGCGATCACGATGTTGAACAGCCGGCTTGATCAACAGGCCCAGCAGGAAGCCTGGCTCAAACGCTTCGACATGTTCGATTGGGTGGGTGGTCGCACAAGCATCACCAGTGCCGTGGGATTGCTGCCTGGTGCACTCATTGGTTCCGATATCAGAGAATTCTTGGCTGGTGCGGCTCAGATGCTGTCTCTTATACACATCTGACGCTGCCGACGAAGGCTTAGGTGTAGATCT
>CAXDNN010000042.1:0-14920 GCA_963990675.1 uncultured Synechococcus sp. | reverse complement strand
AGAAGACGGCATACGAGATTCGCCTTAGTCTCGTGGGCTCGGAGATGTGTATAAGAGACAGGATCTCAGAAATCCCGACCGCCCCGAACTTCAGCTACCCGTGACATCCGTTCCCGCCGAAACAGCTCCAACCCCTTGAATAAGAAATGCTGCACACCCTCAAGGTCGATCAACCTGTCTTTAGTTGAGGCTAATTCGAGCCAATAACTGTTCTCAGAGACATAATGCAGCCACACATCACTCAATCTGCCTAAGCGATGGAGATGGCGAGCGGTCGGACCTCCCTAGAAAGTGCTGGGATTCAACCCAGCCAGTCGGCTCGCATCGAGGTGATCGGCGTCGGTGGTGGTGGAAGCAATGCGGTGAACCGCATGATCCTGAGCGACCTTGAAGGCGTCGCCTATCGCGTTCTGAATACGGATGCGCAAGCCCTAATTCAGTCGCAAGCCATCCACCGTCTGCAACTCGGCCAGACCTTGACCCGAGGATTGGGTGCCGGTGGCAACCCCACCATCGGTCAGAAAGCTGCGGAAGAATCCCGCACCGATTTGCATGATTCGCTGCAAGGTGCCGATTTAGTTTTCATCGCGGCCGGCATGGGTGGCGGAACAGGAACGGGTGCCGCCCCCGTTGTCGCCGAAGTCGCCCGTGAGATTGGTGCCCTCACCGTCGGCATCGTCACGAAGCCATTCAGCTTCGAAGGACGGCGTCGGATGCGCCAAGCTGATGAAGGAATTGCTCGTTTAGCAGAGCACGTCGACACCCTGATCGTGATTCCGAACGATCGACTCCGTGATGCCATCGCCGGCTCACCGCTTCAAGAAGCATTCCGCAGCGCTGACGACGTTTTGCGGATGGGTGTCAAAGGTATTAGCGACATCATTACTTGCCCTGGCCTTGTCAACGTTGACTTTGCTGATGTTCGCTCGGTGATGACCGAAGCAGGGACAGCACTGCTCGGCATTGGCATTGGTTCCGGTCGGTCCCGGGCGATCGAAGCCGCACAAGCCGCGATTGCCAGCCCACTTCTCGAAACCGAACGCATCGATGGGGCGAAGGGCTGCGTCATCAACATCAGCGGTGGCAAGGACATGACCCTTGAGGACATGACCACAGCCTCAGAAGTGATTTACGACGTGGTTGACCCAGAAGCCAACATCATTGTTGGTGCCGTCGTCGATGAAGCTCTTGAAGGAGAGATTCACGTCACCGTGATCGCCACGGGCTTCGAAAACAACCAGTCATACCGCTCAGAGCGCACGAATCGAGCCGCTAACAATCCGTTATCGCCCCAAATTTCGGAAGAGAATGGAGCCCGGATTCCTGAGTTTTTAAGACGTCGTCAACAGGAAAACGACAACCAGAACTGACGTCACCATTGTTTGGTGACCCGGAGTCCACGCCTGTCCTGAGCATCCCGTGTGGCTGCTACCTTCCGGTCCTGACCAGATTTGGGCGTCAGAACCGCATGGGTCCGAGTCACTGCGATGCTAGCAATCCGATGAAGGGGAACTCGAAAATTTCATGCGTCCCTTCGACCTGATCCGTTTCAAGCAGAGCGGACGTCCGATCACCATGCTGACCGCTTGGGATTGCTTGTCGGCTGCCCTGGTTGAGGCTGCTGGAGCCGACGTCGTTTTGGTGGGCGATTCGTTGGGGATGGTGGCATTGGGCCATGCCACCACGCTGCCAGTCACCCTCGATCAAATGCTGCATCACACCCTGGCTGTGGCCAGAGGGTTTACGGCACCCCTTGACCAGCAGCCGCTACTCGTTTGTGACTTGCCCTTCCTCAGCTACCAATGTGGTCCTGACCTGGCGGTGGCCGCCGCAGGAAAACTCCTCAAAGAATCCTCCGCCGCAGCGGTGAAATTGGAGGGGGCGGATCCAGAGATTGTCGCGGTGGTGGACCGGCTGGTGCGAATGGGCATCCCTGTCATGGGTCACTTGGGCCTCACGCCTCAAGCGGTGCATCGTTTGGGGTACCGACGCCAAGCCCTGGATCCCGTCAGTCAAGACCGGCTGATCGACCAGGCCATAACTCTGGAACAAAAGGGTTGTTTTGCCCTTGTACTGGAGCATGTGCCCGCCGAGCTGGCCGGTCGAGCGAGACGTGAGCTAGGAATTCCGGTGATCGGCATTGGCGCTGGAGACGATTGCGATGGGCAGGTCCGTGTCACAGCAGATCTATTGGGGATGACCCCACAGCAACCTCCGTTCAGCCCCCCTCTATTGCATGGACGCCAGCTCTGCATTGAGGCCCTAACGGGCTGGATTCAGCAGCACCGCACTGGCTCTCCCACCACAGCACCACCTCAAGCAGAACCCGATTGCTGAGCGCCATCCCCTCGGGATCTTTTAAACACCAGCGTCCGGCCCGGCGTTGCATCAATCCCTCTTTCAGAAATGGAGCCCATCGCTCTTCCAATGCTGTGATCTGAGCCGAGCTCAGATTGAACGCCCCCAAATCCATTCCCTCCTCACGCCGCAATCCCACCAGCAGCTGCTCATCGAGGGGCACTCCAAATCCAATCTCCGGTTCACGGGGATCGTCCAACCACGCCGCGTAGGCCTCACGGGTCCGCGGTCGCGCGACGCGTTCTCCCCATGGAGCCGATGTTGCCCCCATGCCAAATCCCCACCAACCGGCTCCGCTCCAATACACCCGGTTGTGCCGTGACGCATGCCCAGGCCTGGCATGGTTTGAAATCTCATAACGACGAAAGCCCGCTTCGGATAGGCGGTACGAAGTCAGTGCCATCAGATCGCACGAGACATCCTCATCGGGCAAGCTCAGAGCACCATGGTTGAGCCTGTGATGGAACACGGTCCCAGGCTCCACAGACAGGTCGTAGATCGAGATATGAGGCGATCCACAGGCGATGGCCCGATCCAATTGATGGCCCCAGCCCAGCAAGGTCTGTCCAGGGAGGCTCTGAATCAAATCCAAGCTCCAAGAGCTCAGCTCACCAGATCGATAGGCCTCGTCCATCCACTCACAGGCCTCTAGAAGATCCTTAGAGCGATGGCGTCGACCCAAGTGCTCCAAAACCCCATCGTCGAAGCTTTGCCCTCCAAGGCTGATCCGATTCACCCCAAGGGCCAAAACCTCCTTCAGCTGATGCTGATCAAAACTGGCGGGATCCATCTCAAGGGTGATTTCCGCACCTTCTTGCAGGCCATAGCGCAACCGGAGCTGATCGAGTAACCCGGCGATCTGAGCTGGGCTTAAAAGCGATGGAGTTCCGCCACCGAAGTACACCGTAGAAAGCGGCGGACCCTTTGGCGCAGAGGCGATCTCACGATGCAAGACCCGGAGATAACTTTGGATTGAAGCACTCCCGGGCCCCTGTCCACCACGGGCCCGATCGCCTAAGGGAACAACAGCAAAGTCGCAGTAGTAACAGCGACGATGGCAGAAGGGAATGTGGAGGTAGGCGCTGCGAGGTGGAGCGGGATAAGGCATGCTTCGGTTATTCGGAATGAGCTGCCACGACCTGAACCCATGGTGGATTCGCTCATCCTGCTGTTGTTCATCCTCTCTGGCTCAGCCGCTGGGTGGATGGGAATTCATCTCCTTCCAATCGGAGTGGTGAACGAAGCCACCGATGCGGAACAACTTCGCTTGATCCTCACCGGATCAGGCGGTGGCATCGGATTGATCGCAGGCTTGGTTTTCAAAAGGCTGCGGGTGAGCCTGATGCAGCAGGTCCGCACGATGCCGACCGACCTGCTTGTAAGCCGAGCCTTGGGATTAATCCTGGGCTTGCTGGTGGCGAATTTGCTGCTGCTTCCCGTGTTGCTGCTGCCTTTCTCCGGCGGCGCTGCGCTGCTCAAGCCACTTCTGGCGGTTGTCAGCAATGTGTTTTTTGGAATTTTGGGAAGCAACCTTGCCGAAGTGCATGGACGAACCCTGCTTCGACTGTTCAACCCAGCCAGCACTGAAGCACTGCTGGTCGCCGATGGAGTGCTCACCCCAGCGACCGCAAAAATCCTCGATACAAGCGTGATCATCGATGGACGCATCCGCGGCATGCTCGCTTGTGGCCTTTTGGAGGGGCAGGTGATCGTTGCGGAATCTGTGATTGATGAGATGCAGCAACTGTCGGATTCCACCAACATCGAAAAGCGGGCCAAAGGCAGACGAGGGCTGAAATTATTAAGAGATTTACGTGAAACCTATGGCCGCAGGCTGGTGATCAACAGCACCCGGTACGACGGCAAAGGCACCGACGACCGATTGCTTCAGCTCGCAGGCGATACAGGCGGAACCTTGGTAACAGCGGACTTCAACCTGGCCCAAGTGGCCCAAGTGAAATCTCTCAAGGTGATGAATTTGAGTGAGTTAGTCATTGCGCTACGCCCAGAAGTGCAACCCGGCGATGAACTCAATTTGAAAATCGTTCGGGAGGGCAAAGAAGACAGCCAAGGTGTGGGCTACCTCGAAGACGGAACGATGGTCGTCGTCAACGATGCGCGGGAACTCATCGGTCAGCGTCGTCCGGTTGTGGTTACGGGTGCTCTACAAACACCAACCGGTCGCATGGTGTTTGCTCGGCTCGAGAGCAACAAAGACAGCAAAAGCCCTGAAAAGGGAAAAAGTCAGGTCAAGACTGAGTCCAAGACCAAAACTGATAAAACCGCTGCTCAACGACCCATCGACCCCCGCTAGGCTTTTTCCACTCGAGATGATGCGAGGAAATGACCACGTCCGCTCCTTATTACGGCGACGGTGCCGCAATGAGAACGCCTCCTCCCGATCTTCCTTCTTTGCTTCTCAAAGAACGGATTGTTTATTTGGGATTGCCACTTTTTTCAGATGACGATGCCAAACGTCAAATGGGCATCGATGTTACTGAATTAATTATTGCCCAATTGCTTTTTCTGGAATTTGATAATCCAGAGAAACCAATTTACTTTTATATCAACTCAACGGGCACAAGCTGGTATTCGGGCGATGCGATTGGCTTTGAAACAGAAGCCTTCGCCATCTGCGACACGCTCCGCTACGTCAAACCTCCCGTCCACACGATTTGTATCGGCCAGGCCATGGGAACGGCGGCAGTGATCCTGTCAGCCGGCACCAAAGGTCAGCGAGCAGCGCTGCCCCATTCCTCCATCGTTCTGCATCAGCCGCGCAGTGGTGCCCAAGGACAGGCCACCGACATTCAAATCAGAGCCAAAGAGGTATTGCACAACAAGCAAGCCATGCTCGAGATCCTCTCCAACAACACCGGTCGCACCGTCGAAGAGCTGAGCAAAAATTCCGACAGGATGAGCTACCTAACACCCCACGAAGCCGTTGAATTCGGCCTCATCGACCGTGTCCTAAGCAGCCGCAAAGACCTCCCTGGCTCCGCAGCCAACTGATCGATCGTTTTCGGCCTCCAATTTTTTCACTACTTCCCTGACCTAACCCATGCCGATCGGTACCCCCAGCGTTCCTTATCGTCTTCCCGGCAGCCAAATGGAGCGCTGGGTCGACATCTACACCCGTCTTGGTGTTGAGCGCATCCTCTTCCTTGGATCAGAGGTCAATGACGGCATTGCCAACAGCCTCGTTGCCCAAATGCTGTATCTCGACTCTGAGGACAGCAGTAAACCGATCTATCTGTACATCAACTCCCCCGGTGGCTCTGTCACTGCAGGTTTAGCGATCTACGACACGATCCAATACGTCAAAAGTGAAGTCGTCACGATCTGCGTGGGACTTGCCGCTTCCATGGGGGCGTTCCTTTTAGCCGCCGGAACCAAAGGGAAGCGGGTAGCGCTGCCCCACAGCAGGATCATGATCCACCAACCCTTGGGCGGCACCAGCCGTCGTCAAGCCAGCGACATTGAAATCGAGGCCCGTGAAATTCTTCGAATGAAGGACATGCTCAACCACTCCTTGGCAGACATGAGTGGTCAGACTTTCGAAAAAATCGAAAAAGACACGGACCGCGACTACTTTCTCAGCGCGCAAGAAGCCATGGAGTACGGCCTGATCGACCGTGTGATCTCTCACCCGAACGAAGCCTGATCCAAACCAGACGGCACCTGCGTAAGCTTTTGCACTGCTCCGCTATGCAAACCTGCCCCGGATGGCCCAGCTCTTCTACGACTCCGACGCCGATCTTGGTCTGCTGAACGGCAAGACCGTTGCGATCATTGGCTATGGCTCCCAAGGCCACGCCCACGCCCTCAACCTCAAGGACAGCGGCGTCAACGTCGTTGTGGGTCTGTATGAGGGCAGCCGGTCGGCGGAGAAAGCCAAAGCCGACGGCCTTGAGGTTTTAACCGTGGCCGATGCCTCCGCCAAGGCTGACTGGATCATGGTTTTGCTTCCTGATGAATTCCAGAAGGACGTTTACGAGAAAGAAATCGCACCCCATCTCAAGAGCGGCAAGGTTCTCAGCTTCGCCCACGGCTTCAACATCCGCTTCGAGCTCATCAAGCCCCCGGCTGACGTCGATGTGGTAATGATCGCTCCCAAGGGGCCAGGTCACACCGTTCGCTGGGAGTATCAAAACGGGCAGGGAGTTCCGGCCCTGTTTGCGATCGAACAGGACGCCTCCGGCAATGCTCGCGGTCTGGCGATGGCCTATGCCAAGGGCATTGGCGGAACCCGGGCCGGCATTCTGGAAACCAACTTCAAAGAAGAAACGGAAACCGACCTCTTCGGTGAGCAAGCCGTGCTCTGTGGAGGTCTTTCTGAACTCGTGAAGGCTGGCTTCGAAACGTTGGTTGAAGCGGGCTATCAGCCTGAATTGGCTTACTTCGAATGCATGCATGAAGTGAAGCTGATCGTCGACCTGATGGTGAAAGGCGGCCTCACATCCATGAGGGATTCCATCTCCAACACCGCTGAATACGGCGACTACGTGAGCGGACCTCGCCTGATTACGGCCGACACAAAAGCCGAGATGAAGCGTGTTCTGGCGGACATCCAAGACGGCACCTTCGCGAGAAACTTCGTCGCGGAATGCGATGCAGGCAAACCTGAAATGAAAAAGATTCGGGAGCGCGATGCCCAGCATCCAATTGAAAAGGTTGGGAAAGGCCTTCGGTCCATGTTCAGCTGGCTAAAAGACGCCTGATTTGGTCGTTGTTCAGCCCGGAATTTGGGTGGTTGCGGCCGCCGCCGGGCTCGATTGGTTAATCGGAGATCCAGCCAAAGTTGTGCATCCCGTTGTGGTGATGGGTTGGTTCATCGCAACGATGCGATCTTTCTTGGAAAGGGTGGTGGGTGACGATCCCTGCGCCCTCAGGCTTGGGGGTGGAGTAATCACCCTGGGTGTGGTGCTGGGTAGCGGCACCGTGGGCTGGATGATCGAGCGCTTGTGCTTTGCTCCAGCACCCATCCATGCAGTCGGCTGGATCCTGCTGTTGATTGGATTGGCGAGTTCCCTGGCCGCCCGGAGCTTGCGATCAAGCGTGCGTGCAGTGGTCAACGCCTTACCACCCTTAGGCAGAGGAGGGGATCTCACAACAGCCCGCCAACGACTCAGCTGGATTGTGGGCCGCGATGTCAGCGAGCTGAATGAGCAGGAGATTCTTCGAGCGACAGCGGAAAGTGCTTCAGAGAATGCCGTGGATGGCCTATTTGCACCGCTGTTTTGGATGCTCGTTGGATTGGGCCTTTGGAGGATCAGCCCAACTCTTCCCGGTCCATTGGCCCTGGCTTGGGCCTTTAAAGCAAGCAGCACCCTGGATTCCATGCTCGGATACAGAACTGGTCGCCTCTACTGGATGGGCACCGCTGGAGCTCGTCTCGACGACCTTCTCACATGGGTACCTTGCCGAATCGTGATGCTGACGTTGCCGCTCGTCGCGCAACCATGGAACCGATGGGCTGGGTTGGTTGTAGCGGCGGAGCACGATGGCGCTCCTGATCCATCACCGAATGCAGGACGCTCTGAGGCGAGCTTCGCTCACTGCGCTGGCATTCGCCTCGGAGGCCGCAATCGCTATGGGGGCAACTGGCTCGATAAACCGATCTTGGCCGAACACTGCCCGTCACCCGATCGAAAGGCGATTAAGAGGGTGCTGAACCTCAACCTAAAACTCGAATTGTTTTGGCTTCTTGGAGTGATCTTGATCTGGTGAGCTCGAAAAAGTCGCCAGGCAAAAACCTTAATAAGCCCCGCGATCCATGGGCAACAACAACACACCGAAGGTGCGAAGAATAATGGCGAAATCAAGGACGAAAGAACGGCCTCGGGCGTAAGCCAAATCGAGCTTGACGCGCTTTTTGTAACTGAGATTATTGCGTCCACTCACCTGCCAGAGGCCAGTGAGACCAGGACGCACAGCCGCAACTTCATCCATGTAAGGGCCGTAACGAGTCAATTCTTTGTCGACAATCGGTCGCGGTCCAACAACACTCATCTCACCGCGCAACACATTGATGAATTGCGGTAGTTCGTCAAGACTTGAACGTCTTAAAAACTTGCCAACCCAAGTAATGCGAGGGTCGCTCTTGAGCTTGAAATCACGTTCGTATTCAGCTCTGAGCGCAGGATCCTCTGACAAAACCTTCGCAAGCACGACATCCGCATCAGGACGCATTGTGCGGAACTTGATGCACCCAAAACGTTGGTAATCCCGACCCACACGCCGCTGAACGTAAAAGACAGGACCGGGTGAGCTGAGTTTGATCAAACAAGCCAAAAGCAAGAGCACCGGTGAACCCAGGCCCAAAACGGCCAAAGAAAACACCACATCTCCAGTGCGCTTCAGTCCCCGACCTGTTCTGCTCTGCTGGCGAATCAATGATCCAGCGGTCAGGGTGGAGGGCGGCGCTGAAATCACAGCCAAATGGGGGCGATAAGCCCCTCGCCCGATTCCCAAACCGGTGGTTTTACGCAGAGAGGGCCTGGGGGCCGTCGTCAAAGGCTCAGTTTGCGTCTCAACACACTCAACGTCAGGACAACAGCCCTGGCACTTCAGCGGGGTCACTCGCCGCAACGGCACAGCGCATCTGGTGGTCTGCCCACGACCGACGCATGGACGCCTCAAAACGGGCCGCAAACGCCTCCGGGCGAAAACGTTCGGCCCAAGACCTGATGCGCTCCGCGTTGAACAACTCAAGCCGTTGCTGCTGCTCAAACCAGCGAACGGCCTGCATCACCGACTCCACAGATTGGTCGGGGAAAAGGACGCCAGTGGGCTGTGAACAGCCTGCGGCAGCGCAGCGCACCGTATCGAGCAAACCACCACGACCAAGGCCAATGACTGGGGCGCCTGCGGCCATCGCTTCAACCGGGGCGATCCCAAAATCTTCGAGCCCTGCATAGACAAAGGCGCGACAGCGCGACATCAAGATTTCCACCTGTTCCTGGGACTGACGACCTAAGAGGGTGACGTTGCCTCCTGCAAGCGCCTCCAAGCGCTTGCGCTCTGGGCCATCGCCAACGACCAATAAAGGAAGACCAAGCCGATTGAACGCCTCAACAACCAGATCAACGCGCTTGTAGGGGACTAATCGACAGACACAGAGAAAAGCGTCGTCGCGGGTGGACTGCCAACGAAAGCGCTTCACATCGACGGGGGGATGAATGACCTCAGCCTCACGTCCCCAGAACTTGCGAATCCGACGGGCGGTAAAGCGGGAATTCGCAATGAGATGGTCCACACGTTGAGCGCTGAGTTGATCCCATTGCCTCAACACGTGCAATTGCCAGCGAATGAGTGGGCCTAGCCCCCGTCGCGCCAAGGCTGAACGATGGAGGTAGGCATGCATTTGATCCCAGGCGTAACGGACCGGCGTGTGCACATAACTGATATGAAGTTGGTCTGGAGAGGTGAGAACCCCCTTACCCACAAGGTGACTACTGCTGACGACCAAATCAGCATCGCCAAGATCGATCTGCTCAATCGCCATCGGCAGGAGTGGCAAATATTGCTGCACATGGCTCACGCCCCATGGCAAATGCTGAATGGCGCTGGTGCGGATCAAACGGCCCGACAACCAACTACCTCGGCGTCCGCTTTCACCATCCACAAGAGCCGCCAGGGTCGGTTGCCGCCCGAGATCGGTCAGCAACCGATCCAAAGCCTCGACCACAAGCTCGGCCCCACCCGTGGATCGTGGAGTGAACCATTCATGAACGAGAGCAATGCGCCGGGGCAACGCATCGGAGGCCGGCGGCATGATCTTTGACGAAGTATCCATACAAATTCTCTCAGCTCGTTGCAGGGTCTTTAGGAGCTCACGATGCTGGTGAACATGTACAGCTCGAACTTGACGATCAACACTCTCCTTGAGGAGGCGTTGAACGAACCGGACATTGGCACAACAAGCCGATTCCGATGGCATGCCACTGCCATCGGAATCGCCGCGCTATGGACGGAATCGAATACGCCGAGCACTCCCCCCTTCGAGGATGCACTCCAAGAGGGACTCACGGTGGGCTTGGACCTCAGCCGAGAAGAGCGCGAGTTTCATCAAGTGGAACAAGGACTTGTGCTTCTTTTTCATTCTTGACTTAGCCCCCACAAACAGATGGTCCGCCAAAGGCCATTAATTAATCGACCACACAATCTCGTTAGCCAGATATCCCGAAGCCTCAGTCTTCAGGATCCCAGCATTCGTTCCATTCCACTAACAGCTCATCAAGAGTCAAAGAGTTATAGAAACCTCTCCATTTCTTTTCAGAATTAGTGTCGAAGGCTACAAGAGATACCAGGAGTGCAATAGCTTGCTCGCGATTGAAGCAATGATGGGATTCAGCAATGAACTCCATTCTCACTGCCGCGTAGAAAGATTCACTTTTGCCACCTTCAAAGCCTCTTCACAGGCCTTACGGTCATCTGAATCAATATCCCCCTGACGACCATTCAGACGATCCTCAAGGAAAGCAATTTCATCCATCCAATATTCCTTGCCCTTCAGCGATTCAGTGGCCATTTCATTAAAAGATCAACATAATTATTGTGACAACTACAATCGAGATTCACAATGGGCTATAAACAAATAGAGACAAGCCGCTGCTCAGCCTCAGCAGTCATCAACAAATTACCAAAATGTTGAAAATTTTTATTGGCGTAGTCCTTGGATATTTACTCTTCACATCGCCTCAAGCAAGACGCATGACCGGAGATCTGCTTCGTAGTGCAGCTGAAGCGATCTCACCAGAGCCCAAACCAACCGAATCACCACTGAACGAAACCAAGACAAAGATCAATCAATTTCAATCAAAATAGAACAGCCACAGATTCAATAAACGTCGTTCCAATCATGACACTTTTCAGGCAAAAGGATTATTCCAATGAAGCAGTAATACGAGCACCCTATCGAAGCGATCAATGGTTCCATTCAATCTCTTGTCTTGATAGATCCTGTCCACTTCGGACTTAAAAGTAAGTTACTTAGACGATCAAGTAGATCCAATCCCGAATGCGTCAGCCGTTCAGCTTGAACACCAAGAAGGTACTCATGTTGAACTCCTCGACCACGCTGCCGAGAACAAACAATCATCACATCATCGTATTGAATTGGGAATTCACTTGTAAATCTCAGATCAAAAACCCCTTCAGCGATGAAAAGGAGGAAATCACAGATCACTTGGTTGATATATTCCTCACCATCTCGCAAGTCTCCACAAGAAATCATTTGCTCCCTCGTCTGCGGCGTATAGGTGACAAAAGAAAAGAACAAGCGGGACTGCGTGGGCTGCAGAAAGATCCGATGAAATGGTTTATTCGACATTAAACATTTAGACAGTCAAAATAGAGCCTTTATATAAGGCGATTTAAGCAATTTCATATCGGTCATTAATCCAACATCCATATCTACGAACTGGAGCGAGTCTTCAGATCGAGCCACTCCTTACCGTAAGAATCTGTAAACCAGGATGAGTTGTATTTGCGAAGTCCAAAGGCACAATAGGCAGTGCTAAGGCCTTCACCCAAACGTTTTAAAAACATCTCACTCTCGAGATCCTTGGTCGTGAATTCCGCAGCAACAGCGTCCATCACCCTGTTCTCAAACTCAGCCTTGCCAAGAAGGAAACGCTCGGACTCCACACAAACCTTGAGCTGCCGCAGCGCCTCATCAATTGCTAAAAGACGAACGGGCTGTCCTCTCTCATAGCGACGGTAGTTTGATGAAACAGTCTTGGGTTTATTTTTACATTTATATTTTTTCTTTGCTCTATCAGAATCTTTTTTGAGTTTCTTGAATTCTTTATGAAATTCTTCGAGATCATCTAAACCAGGTTTAATTCGAAATGAAGGATCAAGCAAATCTTGCTTCAATGCGCTCACAACAGAATCTTTCGTCGGATCACCCACCATCGCCTCAGCGACAAACAGAATCAGCTCCTCACGCCTGAACTCAAGATGGGATGTGTATCGGGTCTTTTGCAAGGCACCTACACAAGAGTGATACGTGCCAGTCGTAACCTTGGCATCTCCAATCGCCCGCTCGACAATCTCCTCAACATCGCCGCGCTGTTCTAAGGGCAAAGTTTGAAGAAGCGATAACGCCCTTGGTTTATTAAGAATCCATCGAACTAAGGCACGCTTTTTTGCACCTTGAACAAATCGTTTATCGTAACTCTTATGAGCTGATGATTTCATCAGCGAGTTGATAGCAATCGGAATTTCTAAAGAGCAGTGGGCAAGCACCTCATTGGCAACATTCCCAGGATCTGACGACGAGGATTTCTTAAGACGTGCCAGCAAGTCATCAATTGGCTCCTGACTAAATGCATCCCAACATGATTGAATACGAGAGCTAACGAATGTTCGATAATCTTTTCGGAGAGAGCACCATGCCCTTAAAACAAAAATCCCATCGTCATATTCATAGATCTCCTCGGTGCGAATCATCCGAGAGGATGATTTACCTGCCTTGCTTACGTAATTGATCTGAAAAGTATCTGTGGCAAGAAACTTATTGCAACAGATCGGACTGTTCCTGACCGCCTCATCCTCAGTTGTGGCGCTCTGAGCCCCAGAATGCGACGACAGATCAGCATTAGAAGCCTTGAATCGCTCCGCGGAGGGAGTTGCACGACCAGTGGAGGCCGACGAGTTGGGACGCCCTGCTTTTAAGCCGCGATCTGGCCCATCTCGCAAGGCATGACGAAGGGTTTCATAGGACGAGTCCCCAATCACACGTTTGAGCAATTGACGCGCAGATGCTCTTAATCCCATCTCAGATCAACAACCTGTCCATAGTTTAAACCGGTCAAAATAATTCGGCCCAACGGCAAGACACCCTTCAAAGCCCAAGCGGAGGGATCAATCCCACAAAGAATTCATTCAATCAAGACAAATGGATTCAAGTTTGATCTACATTTCACTCAAACATCAGCCATCCCTCAACAACAACGGATGAGCAATGGCTCACTAAAGAACTACAATTGGCAACGAAATTCCTATGTTTTCTAACGTCTCACGGAATAGAAAAAATCGCATCGAATCCAACTTTGAACGATGGCTTTGGCGCTTCAGGCTAATCAGCATCATTCCAGTGATCATGAGCCTCTTAGGCAGCATAAGTTGTTTTATCCTAGGGACTCAGGAAGAATTATCCGCACTCCATAAACTCTTTAGCGGCCACTTTGACTCCGAAAAAAGCATCCTCCTTCTCGGCAAAGTAGTAGGCGGAATTGATTACTATGTTATAGGGATTGCTTTGCTTATTTTTGGTTATGGCGTCTACGAATTAATCATTTCCGATATCGACCCACGCTTACAAGACCTGACAGACGAAAGAAGAAACATACTCAGCATCAATTCTCTCGAGGGGCTGAAACAAAAACTGACGAATGTGATCATCGTTGCTTTGATTGTTACAGCTTTTAAGTTAATGATCAGCTTCGAGGTTGATTCAATCGCCGAAGTTCTTCAATATTGCGGATGTGTTTTAATGCTTTCATTTAGCGCCTGGCTTGTCGGCAAAAACGACAACCATTAACCAAGATCCAGGCCGCATTAAATCAAGCAGCACTTGAAAGACATCAAGACGGTCTACTTGATTGATCAAAATGGCAGAAGGCAGACCTCCTCTCAAAATACTGAAAAAGCCCTTGAAGACAGACACTGATGGCTAGTAACTCAGAACAAAGCCTCATGACTCGTCACTTAAATAATTTAAAATAAATTTTTATTGTCCTTTTTGTCCAGAGCGGAGATTGTGTCCAAGATTAAAGAAATAGATTGCCGAAACGGTGAAGACCCCGGAAATCCCCATAAATGAAGCAGAACGCCTGAAAGCACTCAGTGAATACAGGATTCTTGGAACGAAACCCGAACAAAACTACGACGACATTACAAAAATAGCTTCTCTCACCTGCGATACGCCCATCGCTCTCCTCAGCCTGGTCGATACGAATCGCCAATGGTTCAAATCAAAGGTGGGCGTTGATGTGGAGGAAACAGTAAGAGACTGGTCATTCTGTGCCCATGCAATTCACTCCCCTGAGCCATTAATCATTGAAGACGCCCTTCAAGATGAGCGTTTTGTCGATAATCCACTCGTTCAAGGAGAGCCTCAGATCAGACTTTATGCAGGTTTTCCCCTACAAAATGACCAAAACCATCGGATAGGAACCCTTTGCGTTATTGATCGAAAGCCCCATGGCCTCACAGATGTTCAGTGCAAAATCATGGAATCACTCGCGAGGCAAGCGGTTTCTTTCCTTGAATTAAGGAAGCGATCAATCAAGCTCATCGAATCCTTTTGCTCGCTAACAGAGGCAGGAGGAATTATTAGTACTTGTTCTTACTGCAGAAAAGCAAAAGACACGAATGGTCACTGGATGCATCTCGATAAATATTTATCTTCACGAACAAATTTAAACTTCAGCCATGGGATTTGCGATACCTGCATTGAAGAGCATTTTCCTGATGTACTTCAAGCCTGGAGAGCAGAAGATCAAGCGAATACCAAAGGCTTAGCATCTAATAGTAGCTTTTATTCTTTCGG
>CAXDNN010000041.1:0-15423 GCA_963990675.1 uncultured Synechococcus sp. | reverse complement strand
CCCCTGCAGCGATAAATCGCAAACGATCAGACATGGGGGTGTGATGCCAAATGCGAAGGAACCCGGATGAAACTACCCGGGGTGTCCAAGAAAGTGCGCATTTCGCCAGATCCTGGATAGCTTCAGCAGATATCAGCACCCCTCACCGTGAGCTTTCCGGATTTCAGCGTTAGCGACGCTCAGATTCAATGGCAGCGGTTTTGTGATCTCCTCTGGTATCACGATGACCTTGGTTTGTGGCTGGATGTCAGCCGAATGCACCTCAATGTTTCCGAGCTTGAGGCGCTGCAACCAGCCATGGATCGTGCCTTCGCCGCAATGCAAGAGCTGGAGGCGGGTGCGATTGCGAATCCCGATGAAGCAAGACAAGTCGGGCATTACTGGCTGCGGAATCCCCAGCTCGCGCCGTCCGATGACCTTCGGACTCATATTTCCCGCGAAGTTGATGACATCGAGGCTTTTGGCCGTGCTGTCGTTGGAGGTGAAATCAAGGCTCCCAACGGAGCACCTTTTACGGACGTGTTGTGGATTGGGATCGGAGGCAGTGGTCTCGGCCCTGCCCTGATGATTCGTGCCCTCCAGAACAACAACCAGGGGCTTCCCTTCCACTTCCTTGACAACGTTGACCCCAATGGGATGAGCAATGTTCTTGGAGGTCTGTCTGGACGCTTCAAGACCACATTGGTCGTGACGGTGAGCAAGTCGGGTGGTACACCCGAGCCTCACATCGGCATGGAGCAGGCCCGCTTAAAACTTGAGGAAGCAGGAGGTCAGTGGGCTGGTCAAGCGGTAGCCATCACGATGTTGAACAGTCGTTTGGATCTACAGGCCCAGCAAGAAACCTGGCTCAAACGCTTCGACATGTTCGATTGGGTGGGCGGCAGAACAAGCATCACCAGTGCTGTGGGATTACTGCCGGGGGCTCTGATTGGCTGTGACATCAGAGATTTCTTGGCGGGTGCGGCTCAGATGGATGAAGCCACCCGCGTGGCCGATAGCCGTCGGAATCCAGCTGCTCTGATGGCAGCCTCTTGGTATGTGGCAGGAGACGGAAAAGGTCGTCGCGACATGGTGGTTCTTCCCTATCGCGATCGGCTGGAGGTGTTCAGCCGCTATCTCCAACAATTGGTGATGGAGTCGCTTGGTAAGCGCCTTGATCGGGATGGCAATGTTGTGCACCAAGGCATTGCTGTTTATGGAAATAAAGGGTCTACCGATCAACATGCCTATGTTCAACAATTGCGTGATGGAGTTGATAACTTCTTTGCCACATTTATTGAAGAGCTTGAAGACAGCCAAGACATCCCCGCAATCAAAAATGAACGTCCCGGTGATTTCTTAGATGGTTTTTTGCAGGGAACACGATCAGCCCTTACGGAAGGTGGACGTCAAAACATGACGATCACCATGCGGCGCTTCGATGAACGCCGCCTGGGAGCTCTGGTTGCTCTGTTTGAGCGCGCGGTTGGGCTTTATGGCGAGTTGGTGAATGTGAATGCTTATCACCAGCCTGGTGTCGAGGCTGGAAAGAAAGCTGCGGCAGACATCCTTGATTTGCAACAACGTGTAGAGGAGGTTCTGCAGGATGGATTGCCTCGTACTGTGTCGGAGATTCGGCAAGTTCTCGATGATGGCAGTGATGAATCCATTTTTTGGATCATGCGACATCTCACTGGCAATAAGCGCCATTACAGCGCTCAAGGAGACTGGTCGAGTCCTGCCGGAATGCGCTTCAGCAAGGGGCAATGAAGGAAATATCTTCAACTGACTGAATTGACCTTACCGGCTTTCAATCTTGATGTTGCTTAATTTTTTAGATCGTTGTTGTTGTATTGGCTAAGTGCCCTTAATCAAAGGCTTAGGGAACAAGATTAACGAGTTTCCCAGGCACCACAATCACGCGTTTTGGTGGGGCTCCCTCAAGCCACTTAGTCGCTACATCACTAGACAGTGCCATGGATTCCAGCGTCGCTTTATCTGCATCAGCTGGCGCCTGGATGCTCCCACGAACTTTTCCCTTCACCTGAATCACGATGGAGACGGTGTCTTGGATTAGTGCGGTGGCGTCCACCGATGGCCAGCGTTGTTGATGAACGCTGCCGTGGCCACCGAGACGACTCCAGAACTCTTCTGCAATGTGGGGTGCAAACGGGGCCAGCAATCGAATCAAGCCGGAAAGTGCCTCCTGGAGGATGGGAGAACGAAGACGATCGGGTCCCGCTGATGTGATCGTGTTCGACAACTTCATCAATTCAGAAATGGCTGTATTCAGTTGAATTTCATCGTTGAGATCGTCACTCACCGCATCGATTGCCAGGTGAAGGGCTCGACGAACACCGGCTTCCTGTTCTGTCAAATCCTTTGGACGCTCTGTCGCGTCCAAAGTTGTCAGGCTTGAGGATGCACTCTCAACCAGACGCCAGAGTCGCTGCAGAAATCTGAATTGCCCTTCCACATCGGCGTCATCCCATTCCAGATCTTTCTCCGGAGGAGCCTTGAACAGGATGAACATGCGGGCCGTGTCTGCGCCATAGCGATCAATCACCGCAGCAGGGTCAACGCCGTTGTACTTCGACTTCGACATTTTCTCGAACAGCACCTCCAGCTTGTCGCCGGTATTGGGATCACGGGGATCCTCCGGATTCGTCACATCCGCGGGTGCGATGTATTTGCCTGTTGTCGGATTGCGATAGGTCACGGCCTGCACCATCCCCTGGGTTAACAGACGCTCGAAGGGCTCATCGATCTCAATGAGTCCACGATCTCGGAGTGCCTTGGTGAAAAATCTCGAATAAAGGAGATGGAGGATGGCGTGTTCAATGCCTCCCACGTATTGCTTCACCGGTAACCAACGACTGACGGCCTCCTTGCTGAAGGGGTGTTCTGTGTTGTGGGGGTCGGCAAAACGCAGGAAATACCACGACGAGCACATGAAGGTGTCCATGGTGTCGGTTTCACGCTTGGCCGCTCCACCGCAGCAAGGGCAAGACACGTTGACCCAATCGGTCTGTTGGCTCAAGGGTGAACCGCCTTTTCCTGAAAGATCGATTCCTCGAGGTAATTCCACCGGCAAATCCTCCCGTGGAACGGGCACAACTCCGCAGGTGGGGCAATGGATCACGGGGATTGGGCAGCCCCAATACCGCTGCCGTGAAATCAACCAATCCCGCAGCCTGTAAGTCACTTTGCTGGTGGCCCATCCGGCGGTCTCTCCATGGCCCGTGATGGATGCCTTGCCCTGGTTTGAGGGCTGCCCATCAAACGAGCCGGAGTTGATCAGCGTTCCTGGCTCTGTCCATGCCTTTCCTGCTTCGATTGCTTCTTTGGCACCCTCGGCATCGATCACCTGACGGATCGCCAATCCATGGGCTTTGGCGAATTGAATGTCCCGTTGGTCATGGGCTGGTACGCCCATCACCGCCCCTGTTCCGTAGTCGGCCAAGACGTAATCGGCGATCCAAACCGGTATTTGTTCGCCAGTAAGTGGGTTGGTGACGCAGGCTCCAGTGGCGACCCCTTGCTTGGGCCCTTCGTCGCTGGTGCGTTCGATCGTGCTGAGCCGAGCCACTCGCTTTCGGAACTGACCAACGGAAGCTCGGTTCTCGTCCGTTGTCAGGGTTTCTACTAATCGATGCTCAGGAGCCAACACCACATAACTCGCCCCGGACAAGGTGTCGGGTCGGGTGGTGAACACCGTGATTGATTCTTGATTGGCCCCTACTACTTGAAATGTGATTTCGGCCCCTTCTGAGCGTCCGATCCAGTTGGCTTGCATGGTGCGGACCCGTTCAGGCCAACCCTTGAGTTTGTCGAGGTCGTTCAGTAGCGCTTCGGCGTAATCAGTAATTCGAAGGAACCACTGGTTGAGTTGGCGTTGTTCGACCAGTGCACCCGATCGCCAGGAGCGGCCATCACCATCCACCTGCTCATTGGCTAACACCGTTTGATCCACCGGATCCCAGTTCACCGTGGCATTTTTTCTGTAGGCCAGTCCGCCATCAAATAATTCGAGGAAAAGCCATTGGGTCCAGCGGTAGTAATCGCTATGGCATGTGGCTTGTTCACGATTCCAGTCGATGGATAAACCAAGCCGATCGAGCTGGTCACGCATTTGGTCGATATTTCGGTCGGTCCATTCACCGGGGTCAATATTGCGTTCGATGGCAGCGTTTTCGGCAGGCAATCCGAAGGCATCCCAGCCCATGGGATGCAAAACCGAATCACCACGCATCCGCTGGACACGAGCGATCACATCCGTGATCACATAGTTCCGTACATGCCCCATATGCAGGCTCCCTGACGGGTACGGAAACATCGAAAGGGCAAAGAAGGCCGGTTTCTTGGACTCGGTCTCTGTTGCGTCCAACCCTTGGTCTTTCCATCGGTCCCTCCAGCGCTGCTCAAGGGCGGTGGGGTCGTATCGGTTGTCCTGCGGGGAGCTGTTAGCTGAAGCTGAAGAAGAGGCAGCGTTCACGGGACCCGCATGTGGCATTGGCTGCGATCGTGCCATACACCTGTTGATCAATCGATGGATCGAATCAAGGTGATGTGCCGGCGGGCAATCAAAACAGGGCGTGTTGAGCCAAGACGTTCAACCGCCAGAAACTCAGGGTCTTGCCAAATCAGACGGCCTTCAATGCGCTCCTGATCGAGAACAGCAATGCTGATAACGAGACCTTCGCGGATCCAGCTCTGCAGCATCCGCACACCCGGAAGACTCGGATCAAGTGGCGTGGTCTCCATAAAATTCAGAACACACGTAGGGAGAGCATGTTGCAGTTCAGCAAATACCAGGGTCTTGGCAACGACTTCCTGATTCTTGAGGGCCGTCAAGGTGAGCTGGATGTTGCGATTGCGGAGCCTGATCCCAACTGGATTCGTCGGATTTGTGATCGACGGTTTGGAGTGGGGGGTGACGGCGTGATTTTGGCGCTCCCGCCCCAGGCCGATGGGGATCTGCGCATGCGGATTTTCAATGCTGATGGCACCGAAGCTGAGATGTGTGGCAATGGCATTCGCTGCCTTGCCCGTTATCTGGCTGACACCGATGGAGAGGCTCCAGGCTGTCGATGGGCGATTGAGACCCCAGCAGGCATGATTCGGCCTGAGTTGATGGCGGATGGACAGTTACGGGTGGACATGGGCGCCCCGTTTTTGGCAGCAACGTCGATCCCCACCACCCTTGAATCTGTTGGAGGGCTCCCGCGTGGATCCCTCGAGATCGATGGCGTTCCGCTCAATGTGGCATCGGTCGGAATGGGCAACCCCCACGTGGTGGTTCCCGTTGATGACCTAAGCCTGATTCCCTTCGAGGAATGGGGATCTGCCTTGGAAGTGCACCCCGCTTTTCCCGCCAAAACCAATGTGCATTTCCTCAAGGTTCACTCCCGTGACCAACTGGAAATACGCGTCTGGGAACGGGGTGCTGGTCCGACCCTGGCCTGTGGCACAGGTGCCTGCGCCACGCTTGTCGCAGCTGTCCTGCTCGATCTCGCCGATGATCACGCCGAGGTGATGCTGCCTGGAGGTCCTCTTCTGATTGCCTGGCCGGGTCGTAGCGGATCTGTCTTGATGACGGGGCCTGCAGAGGCCGTGTTCGATGGAGTGATCACACCGGAATTGGTGCCCGCCCCATCGCCTTTGGACCCAAAGGCTCCAGTACCGAACGCTGGCACGACTCCCGTTGAAAACACCCCTGCTCCCTCCCCAGAGGATGAAGCGGCAGCACTGGCAAAGGTGCAAGCGTTTCTCAACGACACGTCGTTGGATTCGATGTTGAACCTGGCTAGCGATTCCTTAGAGCAGCGCACACGCTCGCGCTTTGAACGTGGTGGAAGCTGAGATCTATCTGGATGCGGCTGCAACGACTCCGCCTCGGCAGGATGTAATTGAGGCTGTTGTTGATGCCCAACATGAGGCCTGGGGGAACCCCAGCAGCTTGCACAACACCGGTGTGAAGGCGGCTGAGTTTCTGGAACGATTGCGTTGGACGATCGCGGCGCGATTCGAAGTTGCCCCCGATCAGTTGATTTTTACCTCAGGCGCCACTGAGTCCGTTCATCTCGCACTTCTTGGTTCAGCGCCGAACCATGCCCCTGGCCGCATCGTGTTGTCTGGCGTGGAACATCCGGCTGTTTTAGCCGCTGCAGATCAATTGAAGAGCAAGGGCTGGACTGTTGCGTTCTGGCCCGTTGATGAACTGGGACTGATTCGTTTGGAGGTTTTGGACGAGCTTTTGGAGGCTCCAACTCGCATGGTTTCGCTGATAGCGGCCCAGAGCGAAGTCGGTGCACTCCAGCCCATTGCCGAGGTGGGACAAGCTTGCCGTGCCCGTGGCATCACGTTTCATACAGATGCCACCCAGCTCATTCCGCAGGGTTGCCCTGAGTTTCAAGGTTTTCACTCCGACTTGGTGAGCTTGTCGGCCCATAAATTCCAAGGTCCTCGTGGGATCGGCCTTCTGATCCGAGATTCCAGCCTGCCGTTAGCTCCGGTCCAAGGGGGTGGGGGGCAGGAGTTTGGCGTGCGCTCAGGAACGGAAGCCATACCCTTAATTTCTGGTATGGCTCAGGCTCTCTCCGTTCTCCCTGCGTATCAACTCGGTGGTGACTCAATCCCACCGGGCTCCGGACCTGGTGTTCGACAACAACGCGATGATCTGCTGCAAGCGCTGTTGAACATCCCTGGATTGTCATTGTTGGGCCCCAACGTCGATCAGAGATCGCCAAATCACATCGCTGTTCTTGTGGGGTCTGCAGACGGTCAGCCCATTTCTGCTCGGGCGATGGTTCGAGAATTGGCCCTTCGAGGTGTGGCTTGCAGTAGTGGAAGTGCGTGTCGTTCCGGTCAACGCCAAGACAGTGCTGTCTTGACGGCGATGAATGTCCCTGAGCCTTGGCGACAGTCGGGTTTGCGCTTCACCCTCGGCCCTTGGTTGGATGACAAGGCTTTAAAGCATGTTCCTGAACTTGTGAGTGCCGCTCAAAGCACGCTCTCCTGAGATGCTCTTGTCATGACATCGTCTAAAGACAAAACAAGTTCGCTTCCCGCTGATCTCTTGATGGCGGAAGAACAACTCCAAGGTGCAGTTGTAGCAGCTCTCGCTTCAGGTAAAGCGCGTCGATGGTCGGCCAATCTCCGCTTTGAAAACTTGCGAATTCTGCCTGTGGCACTCAGGTTGGCTCGCGCTTTGTTGGCCAAGGATTGTCCAGTTTTAATCGTGTGGCCAGATGCCGGTGCTGCTGCCTTAGCGCGTCGCGATGCGGACGACCTAAGCCCATTCACGGTGGATTTCAATCAGCTGAAGCGGAAGGAGTCCAGCGATCCCGATACCCGAGTTTTGTTGGCTGTGGGTCCACAGCCATCGGATTACGACGATTTTGAGGCGGTGTGTGATGGACATGCAGGTCCGGTGGTGATGCTCAACGGTCGCTTGGAGGATGCTGCCGTGGGGATTGGCAGCGTGGCCCGGGAGCGTCGACGGGGTTTCGTTGCCACCTGGCAACAGGCGTATTGGCTTCAACCGCTGGAGGGGGGCGCCCTGCTTCGGTCCTATCCCGAGACCTGGCAGTTGTTTCGCCTGGATCCGGATGGGTATCGATCGCTGTCGTCCTTTGAAGCTCGACCAGATCCAGAAACGATCGCTGCTGTTTTGGCGGGTGAGGATCCGGACGGCTTGAAGCAGCAGCTCAAGAGCGTCGACCGCTTCCTCGATGGTCTACAAAATTGACCCGAGTTCAGCTTGATTGCTGCTCCGACTGTCTATATGGTTCGTGTCCCCGTGGGGATCTATGACTCGCCTCAATTGGCTTCGCAACCTGTCGCCCATGGATGGTGCCGCGGCGGCGGTTGCATTCCTGGCTCTCGTTGGCGTGGTGTGGTCCCCAAAGTTGAATCAGGCCATTGCCAAGGCGTCTGGGGCGATGCAACCGGTTGGGGTAAGTGTGGATGTTCGGCAACTGCAATTGGCTCAGCCCGAGCTTTTGCTTCAGTCGATTCGCGATGAAGGCGGTGTGAATATCGTGATTCGCAATCAACCGGCCGGACGTGTTCAACTCTTGGATGTTGTGAATGTCACCCAGCCTTTGATGGCTGTGCAACCGGATGGACGAATTGTTGAAGCAGAGATCGCGAATGAGTCCCAAGGGCTAAATCTTCGCTTTTTGTTGAAGGCAGACGCTGAAGCTGATGCGTCTGGTGTTGTCTTTGGCGGCACCAAGCTCAAAATTGGCGTGCCAGTGGATGTGCAAGGACGGCTTTATAGCTTCCGTGGCGTGGTCAGCGGGATCACGCTTCCGTAATGCGACGCTTCACTGCCTTAGTTCTGCTGTCTTCGCTCAACGTCACTGGAGCTGTGGCCCAGCCGTTACTCGCACCCCCTCCCGTTCAACAACGTCAAGGCCGTGCGCTTCTGGGTATGGGACCCGTGTGCCCAGCCCTCCAACGGTCAGTTGAGGCTGCAGTTGGATCCGAGAGTCGTGCTTGGAGCATCAGTGTGCTCGACGATCGCGGTCAATTAATGGCTGATCTCAATGGAGGCCTTGCTCGGATTCCCGCATCGAACCAGAAGCTGGTCAGCACAGCGTTTGCCCTTGATCGTCTTGGTCCAGACTTTCGTTTACGCACTGAGCTCCTCCGACATCCCAACGGCAGCTTGGAGCTGGTCGGTGAAGGGGATCCTGATTTGAGCATTGCTGAGGTGCAACGCATTGCGATGGCTGTCCTCGGTCAGGGTGGCTCTCGTGAACCATTGGCCTCAACGGAGCCGGTGAGCTTGATCGTTCGAGAAGAACCCCGTCAGCGTTGGTGGCCCAGCGATTGGCATCCTTCCGATCGTTCCTATGCCTACGGGGCACCCATCACTCGGTTGGCGCTCACCAGTAACGCATTGCACATGGCTGTAATGGACCCTGTGGCTCGTTTGCAACGGGTTCTGGATTTGGCAATTCGCCGTCAGGGGGGACAGGTTCAGCTTCAGTTGGTGGATCACGACCATCAACGGCTTGCGACATCAACGTCGCGCAACGTCAAAAACAACAACGTCAAAAACACCAGTGCTAGGAGCAGCGTTGTTTTGCATCGCGAGGAGTCGGCCCCGATGCATGCACTCCTCAGCCTGGCCAACACTGAAAGTCATAACTTCACGGCAGAAGTCTTGATGCGAGAAGCCGCGAATAGCTGGGATCCCGGGCGGGCTTCATTGATCACAACCCGTTGGCTTCAATCCCAAGGAGTTCCGATGGCCGGGGTTCGCATCCGTGATGGCAGTGGGTTGTCTCGAGGGAATCGTCTAACGAGTCGAGCTATCTCAACTCTGCTGTGGCGCATGGCACAGCATCCACTTCACAGTTACTACCAAGCCTCGATGGCGATTGCGGGGCGACGTGGAACCCTCAGAAACAAATTCAGAGGGACATCTCTGCACGGACGTTTCTGGGGTAAGACGGGAACCTTGTCGGGCGTGCGCTCGATTTCAGGGGTTCTTGAAACGCAGCATGGTCCCCGTTACGTGAGCATGATCTCGAACGGCGGCTTCGCCCCCTATGCCGTGATGGGGGATGTGCTCTTAGCAAGCCAGCGCGTTAGCCGATGCCCTTCATGGAACGGAATCGAGACGATGAACGGCGTCCGCGATTAATTGGGGCTACTGGTTGAACTTGATCGGAGGGGGATGAACCCAAATCGGAACGAATTGATTGGATTTTGACCAATTCTTGGCGTCCTCCAATGACAATCTGGGCCATATCTTTGAGTCGTGCTTCTAACTCACCCAGAGTTTGTTCGGCATAACGGTTGGCGCCGTCCTGAACACCAGCAGCTTCTTGACGACTGCGTTGAATCAGCGCCTCACACTGTTGTTGGGTTTGTTGTCGAAATTGCAATGCATCATTGTGTATGCGCTCGGCTTCATCGCGACTTTCCTTTTGAAGGCGCAATCCTTCATTGCGGATGGCTTCTAAATCCTTCTGCGCTTGGGCTCGATTGATGTCGTGTTGTTCAGCGGCTTGTCGACGTAATTCAACAACTTCCTGCTCAAGCTCTTGGCGACGCTGCAGGGCCTCTTGTTCAAGCTGCTGCCGGCGAGCGGCATAGCTTTGCTCTTGTTCAGCAATTTTGGCTTGAACGTCCTGTTCAAAACGAGCCCCTTGCTGCCGTGTGGTTTGAAGAAGTTGTTCACACTGTTGGCGGGTTTGCTCGCGCAGGTCATTTACCTGACGTTCAGCTTCTTGCCGAATCGCTGCACTGTTAACGAGTTGTTCCCGTTGACGTTGTGCCTGTTGAACAATCTCTTCGGCCTGCTGACGAGCCGTATTGATGAAGTCGTCCCGGCGTTCAATCAGCTTTGCGGCCCGCTCAATTTCTTTCGGAAGAGCCTCCCGTACCGCATCGAGAACTTCGACGGCGTCCCCTTCGTTCACGAGTCGGCCACCGGTAAACGGGAGACGACTGCCTTCCAGTACGACCTCCTCGAGCTGATCAAGCTGATCGAGAACGGTGAGCCGCACGTCGTCCATCTCAGTGGGGTGAGAAAGTTGAATTAAAGAGCCTGTTGAGGTCGAGCGCCACCTCTTTCGGCACCATGTGGTCAATCGCACCTCCGAATCGCGCCACCTCTTTGACAACGGAGCTGCTGAGGAAGCTGTGCCGGGTGGACGTTGCCATAAAAACTGTCTCCAGGGTGTCGTCGAGGGAGCGGTTGGTGTGGGCGAGCTGAAGCTCGTATTCGAAGTCGCTCATGGCACGTAACCCTCGCAAAATCAAATCTGCCCTGTGGTCTTTGGCGCAATTCACCGTGAGACCGTCAAAGCTGATCACTTCAATGCCCTTGAGGTGATCCGTCGACGATCGAATTTGCATGATTCGTTGGTCCACGCTGAAGGCTGGCTTTTTGCTCGGATTGCCCAGAACAGCAACAATCACTTCGCCGAAGAGGAGGGAAGCCCGTTCGATCAGGTCCATATGACCATTCGTGAGGGGGTCGAAGCTGCCGGGATAGAGCGCCCGCATCGGACCAGTTCGTGTTGGTCGAATCCTATGCAGCTGATCGCTGCCTAGATTTTTAAGAAAGCTTGGGTGCCATGAGCCTCGATACCGACGCCAAGAAAGTTCTGCTTCGCAAAATTCCGCACGGTCTCTTTATTTGTGGCGTGCGCGATGGCGATGACGTGAATGGCTTCACAGCCAGCTGGGTCACCCAGGGATCGTTTGAACCACCTTTGGTCGTCATGGGTGTTCGAGCTGATGGCAGTAGCCACGCCATCATTGAAGCCACGAAACGTTTTTCACTGAACGTCTTAAGGGCCGACCAGAAGGATTTGGCCGCTGTGTTCTTTAAGCCTCAGAAAGGCTTGGGTGGTCGATTTGAATCGGCACCCTTTACCGATGGTGAGCTTGGTCTCCCGTTGCTCGACGATGCAATCGGTGGCGTTGAATGTGAGCTGGTTGGCTCGATTAAGCACGGCGACCACACCGTTTTTGTGGGTGAGGTGAAGACTGCCCGTTTAATTGCTGATGGTGAGGCCCTGAATTTGGCTTCAACGGGGTGGAACTACGGCGGCTGATCAATCTTGGCTGACTCAATTTCAGGGACGCCTCTGGTCACCCAGCCGGAGCGTCTGGAAAGACGGCTAAAAGATATTCCTGCTGAACCCGGTTGTTACCTCATGCGTGATGGTGACGACCGAATTTTGTATGTCGGAAAATCAAAAACCTTGCGCAGTCGAGTGCGCAGTTATTTTCGCAGTCGTCACGATCTTTCGCCGCGTATTCGGCTGATGACGCGGCAGGTTTGTGAGATTGAATTCATCGTTACAGATAGCGAGGCAGAGGCTCTTGCCCTTGAATCTAATCTCATCAAAAATCATCAGCCCCATTTTAATGTATTGCTAAAAGATGACAAAAAATATCCTTATCTATGCATTACTTGGAGCGAGGCTTATCCGCGAATCTTTATCACAAGACGTCGACGTTTTAGGAGCCCCTTAGATCGTTTTTATGGGCCTTATGTGGATGTAGGGCTATTGCGACGCACATTGTTCCTCGTTAAACGTGTCTTCCCATTGCGTCAAAGGCCGAGGCCTCTGCATCAGGATCGTACTTGTTTGAATTACAGTATTGGCCGCTGTCCTGGAGTCTGTCAGGAGAAGATTAGTTCCGATGATTACCACCGGACATTGCGCAAAGTTGCAATGGTTTTTCAGGGTCGAAGTGATGAATTACAGCATCTCTTGCAGGAGCAAATGCAGAAGTATGCTGATCGTACAGATTATGAATCAGCGGCCCGTGTTCGTGATCAGCTGCAGGGGTTAGATCAACTCACCGCTGATCAGAAGATGAGCCTTCCTGACTCATCGGTTAGCCGTGATGTACTCGCCTTGGCTTGTGATGAGCGGCTTGCTGCAGTTCAGTTGTTTCAGATGCGTGCCGGGAAACTTGTTGGGCGGCTTGGTTACACCGCAGATGCCTCTGGTCTGTCTCCCGGACTCATCTTGCAACGTGTCATTGAGGAGCACTACAGCCAAGTGGATGCTGTGGAAGTTCCACCTCAGCTACTTGTACAGCATCCTCTGCCTCAACAATTGTTGCTGGAGGAATGGCTCACGGAGCAACGTGAACGCAAGGTTCAAATTCATTGCCCCCAACGTCGACAAAAAGCCGACTTAATTGAATTGGTTCAGCGCAATGCTGAATTTGAGTTGCTTCGAGCCAAGCAAGGTCAGGAACAACAGGCCCTATCCACAGAGGACTTGGCTCAACTTCTTGATCTCGCACTTCCTCCTCGGAGAATTGAGGGATACGACATCAGCCATATCCAAGGCAGTGATGCGGTGGCCTCACAGGTGGTCTTTATTGATGGTTTGCCGGCAAAGCAGCACTACCGCAAATACAAAATTCAGAGCAGCAGCATCCGTGCTGGCCATAGCGATGACTTCATGGCGATGGCAGAAATCATGCGCAGGCGGTTCCGCCGCTGGGCACGGGCGAAGGCTGACGGGATTGATCTGGGGGCCTTACGTCAAAAGGGAGGAAGCGCACTGCAAACGGATGGTCTGAACGACTGGCCTGATCTTGTGATGATCGATGGAGGTAAAGGTCAGCTTTCAGCTGTTATGGAGGCTCTCCGAGAGCTGGATCTCCATGAAGATTTGAATGTTTGCTCCTTGGCAAAGCAGAGGGAAGAGGTGTTCCTCCCTGGGGAAAGTCAACCACTGGATAGCGAAGCTGATCAGTTGGGCGTTGCGTTGCTTCGTCGACTCCGGGATGAAGCCCATCGTTTTGCCGTGAGTTTTCACCGCCAACAGCGAGGTGAACGCATGAAACGTTCACGGTTGTCGGACATTCCTGGATTGGGCGCGAAGCGTGTCAGGGATTTATTGGCCCACTTTCATTCGATCGACGCCATTCAGCTGGCATCAGTCGACACACTCTCGAAAGCGCCCGGAGTGGGTCCTGTGTTAGCTCGTGACATTTTTAACTTCTTTCATCCAACCGACGAACACAACGATTCGCTCCCCTCTCACCTAGAAGAACAGCAACTGGAGCACTCCGCATGATTCGACTGTTGTGCTGCTGTCTTGCGGTTTGGCTATTGGCGATCCCTCCCGCTTTGGCGTCCCCAGGGCTGTGCACTGGACCGGTTTGTGCTGAGGGGATCACGCGTAGCGCCAAGAACCATTGGCAGTTGGTTTTAAAGATCAGCGACCAACAAGGACATCGCGAAAAAGTCACCATGAATTGCAAGGCTGGAATGCTGAGTCCCCTTGATGGCCAGGTCGATCGCGCCTATGCCACGTCCCTTGGACGACGAGCGTGTCGGCTTGCAGGAGAAGACGGCTAACTGTGGAGATCACTCTTGTTTATCCGCATCAATTGTTTGCGGAGCATCCTGCGATTGAACCTGGCCGTGCCGTAGCACTGATCGAGGATCCGCTTTTTTTTGGAACCGACCCTGCCTGGCCGATCAAGGTTCATTGCCAACGGCTCTTGCTGCATCGTTTGTCGATGGCGGCCTATGCCGATGACCTCCGGAAAAAGGGTTATTCAGTGCAGGTTCAGCGTCATGACAGTGCCGTTGATACGAGCGGCCACCTAAGGCTTCTTCTTGCAGCTGGCTTTCGTCAATTTTATCTAGCAGATCCTGTCGATCACCTTCTAGAAAAACGTTTGAAGGCATTTATAGAAAATAACAATTGTCAGTTAGTCGTCGAAGATACGCCACTTCTTTTGACGCCACAGTCGGCGATTGATAATCATTTTGGTCGTGGGAAAAAACCATTGATGGCTAAATTTTATGAAATGCAGCGGAAGCGACTGAATATTTTGATTGATGATGATGGTTCTCCCCATGGGGGGCAATGGAGTTTTGATGCTGATAATCGCAAGAAACTGCCAAAGGGAATCGTCGTTCCCCCTGAGCCGGCGTCTCCTCAACAGATTGATCTTGCCTCGATGTTGAGGCAGCTGAATCACGAACAGTTACCTCTTCTTGGAAATGGAGATCAATTTAAGTATCCGGTTAATCATCAACAGGCTGCTCTTTGGTTGGATCAATTTCTGGATGTTCGATTTAAGGATTTTGGGGCATACGAAGATGCAATTAGTCGTCAGCACCGTGTGATGTGGCACGGAGTGTTAACTCCGATGCTCAATATTGGCTTGCTGACACCTCGTCAGATCCTTGATCGCACCCTGGAACGAGCCGAGCAGGCTGATATCCCTTTGAACTCGTTGGAAGGGTTTATCCGTCAAATCATTGGGTGGCGAGAATTTATGGCCGTGATGTATCGCCGTCATGGCGTGGAAATGCGTAATGGAAATTTTTGGGAATTTGAGGATCGAGCGATTCCGAATGCGTTCTACACAGGAAATACGGGTTTGCCGCCCATTGATGATGCAATTAAACACGCCTTGCAGACAGGTTATTGCCATCACATTGAACGATTAATGCTTCTTGGAAATATGATGCAGCTATGTGGGTTTCATCCCAATCGAGTTTATGTGTGGTTTATGGAGATGTTCGTTGATGCCTATGACTGGGTGATGGTTCCGAATGTTTATGGAATGAGTCAATTTGCGGATGGGGGAATTTTCTCCACAAAGCCCTACATATCCGGCTCTAACTATGTCCGAAAAATGTCAGATTATCCCAAAGGTCCATGGTGTGAAATTTGGGATGGTTTGTTTTGGAGCTTCATCAAGAAGCACGAGACATTTTTTCGGAGTCAATATCGATTAGCCATGATGGCTCGCAATTTGGATCGGATGGCGCCAGAAACACTTGTTGGCCATCAACGCCGTGCATATGAGTTTCTTGACGGATTGAGCTGAGCACTGCGTAAGGTCGCTGGAGTGCGGTTGCGCCAATGACGCTTCCTCCTGAGGCTTACCTCTGGTTCAAAACACTCCACATCGTTGGGGTGGTGG
>CAXDNN010000040.1:0-15474 GCA_963990675.1 uncultured Synechococcus sp. | reverse complement strand
ATGAATACGAAGCGGTCGCGCTTGAGCCAGTCATCGAGGACGTCAAACCATCCCCGCTGAGGCGCGCGTCCTACAGCAATTGTCATGAGAGAGGCGCTTCATGAAGCGTTACATCTGCGAGCCTAGGGGCAGAAATGCGAAATGGGGACTGCTTTTTTCACTCATTCGAAGGGATAAGTGAAAATGCCTACGCATGAACAGCCGAAGCTGCACTCCCTTCGCGAAGATGCATGCACATCGAATGGATTGCTGTGTACGTCATCGAGCTAACTCTCCGGATGAGCCCAATTCCAGTGTCTGTTCAACGCAAAGAACACAGCGATGCAGAGGCCCTCTATCAACAGATTCGCCAAGCCATCGACCACGGACAACCCCGCCTCCTCGATCTCACTTGCGAGAAAGTAGAGGGGAAGAAAGCGTCACTCCTCATCAGTGAAGTTCTTGCTGTTCAGCTTTATGAAAAAGCTTCAGCGGCAGGTGGCAGCAAACGGCCTGGCTTCTCCCTTGATTCCTGATCAAGGGCACGCCGAACTTCACGTCGATTCAGTCAGCCATCGCTGGCCCAATGGTGATCGTGTTCTGAATTGCTGCAACCTGACGATCCAAAGGCCAGGCCTTTGGATGCTGGTGGGCAGCAATGGCAGTGGGAAAAGCACGTTATTCCGCTTAATCGCTGGCTTGCTTGAACCGCAAGCTGGATCCATTGAATGCAAACAGCCTGCTGCGCTGGTTTTTCAAAATCCGGACCACCAATTGCTCCTACCCAGTTGCGGTAGCGACGTTTTGTTAGGGATCCGATCGCATCAATCGATGGATCAACGGCGAGACAAAGTTGAAGCCTGCCTTGATCAACTAGGGCTCCATGGGCTAGCAACTCGACCCATCCATACCCTCAGCGGTGGGCAGAAACAACGGCTTGCCATCGCCGGTGCCCTCGCCAGCAATGCAGGACTTCTGCTTTTGGACGAACCCACCGCGCTGCTTGACCCGCAAAGCCAACGCACCGTTCTTTCAGCGGTCCGCAACCTTTGCCATCACCCGACCAGACCAATCACCGCCCTTTGGATTACCCATCGACTGGAGGAACTCAATGAAGCCGACGGCGCCGCACAAATGGACCATGGACGCATCGGTCCTTGGACCACTGGGCGAGAACTTCGCCAACGCTTGCAGTCTGGGAGGTCTGACAGGTAAGTTCTTCGAGTCTCATTCCTCGGTAGCTCAGCGGTAGAGCGGTCGACTGTTAATCGATTGGTCGCAGGTTCGAATCCCGCCCGGGGAGTTTCTCTGAAAGCCACAGCTCACGCTGTGGCTTTTTTTATGACGAGCAAAAGAAATTCATGACAGCTGGTTGCTGGAAGCGGAAGACTTCCTGAACAGATCCGACGGCTGGACCAAGGCCAGAAACGACAACATGCTATGCGGCGCAATGGTTGTCATCTCCTGACAAGACAGAGCCACACCAGACTGAAATCTGCAGAAACCAGAAAAGCTTGAGAGAATCTGATCAGCGTTGCTCAACCATCCGAACCACGCTCTTAGTCGTCCAACTGTTCCTCTGCTGAACCGATGAAGCCCTGCATCCTGTTGATCGAAGACGACCAGGACATGCGCGACCTGGTAAGCGGCCACTTAGAGCACAGCGGCTTTGACGTTCAGCGCGCGGATGATGGGATCAAAGGCCAAGCACTGGCATTGCAATACACGCCAGATTTAATCCTTCTCGATTTGATGCTGCCCAAAGTGGACGGCCTCACCCTCTGTCAACGCTTGCGCAGAGACGAGCGCACCGCAGGCATTCCGATCTTGATGCTCACCGCTCTTGGTGGAACAAAAGACAAAGTGAGCGGTTTCAACTCAGGTGCCGACGACTACCTCACCAAACCTTTCGACCTTGAAGAGCTTCAAGTTCGCATTAAGGCGTTACTTCGTCGGAGTGATCGAGCTCCCTTGGGTGCCAGCAATCAAAACGAAATCCTCAGCTACGGCCCCCTCACTCTTGTTCCTGAGCGGTTTGAAGCGATCTGGTTCGACAGCCCAGTTCGTTTGACTCATTTGGAATTCGAGTTGCTGCACTGCCTCCTGCAACGCCATGGCCAAACAGTGGCGCCGTCGTTGATTTTGAAGGAAGTCTGGGGATACGAACCCGACGACGACATCGAAACAATCCGTGTGCACGTCAGGCACCTACGCACCAAACTCGAGCCCGATCCCCGGAAACCTCGGTTCATCAAAACCGTATATGGAGCGGGTTATTGCCTCGAGCTTCCCTCTGGTGGCCAACTCGATGATGTGGTCTCGCTTGCTCGAGAAGAACGCAAACAACAAGGCGACCGGGCTACCGCTTAACGCCGTTCACGCGGTCAAGCCAAGACAGTCGTTGGATCTGTCGTGAGATCCAACAACGCAACCTCCCAGGCCAATCGTGGTTGCACGAACGACAACAACTGTCGCCGCAGCGTCTCTAAGCGTTTCAAGGAGCGAACATCACCAGAGGACGTCCATAGCGCCTGTTGCCACCAATCGATAAGCCACAGTTGCTGTTCGCCATCCAACGCTTCGCATACGTCCCGTGCCAAAGCGAGGGCGTGCATCGGTTCGTTGGGCAAATGGCGCAGCCGAGGCATCAATTCCGTCGGAAGCGCAGCCCAGCGACTCCGATGCTCCAGCAAAGCCCCAGGAGAACCCGCCGCCATGGCCAAGAGCTCCGGCGGATCGTGCTCGACAGCATCCAAACGGTGCAACACCTGGGTCACCGAGCCAACATCGAGCCGGACAAACCGAATCAACTGGCAACGAGAACGAATCGTGCTGAGAAGACGTTCCGGCGCAGCTGTTAACAGGATCAACAGTCCGTGGCCAGGCTCCTCCAACGTTTTGAGCAAAGCATTCGCTGCGGCTTCCGCCATGGCTTCGGCGGATTCAATCACCACCATTCCACGGGTGGATTCCACCGGCTGGCGGGCAAGCGCACGACTCACCCCACGAATCTGCTCGAGCCGCACCTGAGGTGGCGTTCGGCGGCTCACTCCAGCATCCACTGCCTCATCGCGCGTCAGAAGTCGACCTTGGTGCTGAAAGGTGGGCTCGATCCACACAAGGTCTGGATGATTGCGCTCTTCAAGACGACGCTTCGCACGCTCGCAACCCATCCCCTCACTCAAAACCCCCTCGAGGAAACGCAAGGCCGCCAAACGTCGTCCGACCCCATCGGGCCCAGCGAACAGGTAAGCGGGAGCAAGACGCTTCTTTTGAAGGGCCGCCTCGAGCAAATCAACAGCTAACGGCTGCCCGACCAAGCCATCAAACAATTCACTCACTGCAGGGTCTCCCACAGGATTTGTTCTAACTCCTGACTGAGTTTCGACACGGGCAGTTGAGCATCTATTTGATACCAATTGCGTTGCTCGGCGAGGACAGCAAAACCATCAGAGACGCGATGCAAAAAGGCACGACCCTCGGCCTCGATTCGATCCTCTTTCTCCCCATGACGACGCTGCAAGCTCACCTCCACAGGCACCCTCAACCAGGCGGTGAGATCTGGCTCCAAACCAGTGGTCGCGATCGATTCCAAGCGCTTAATCAACTGACGATCCAAGCCGCGGCCATAGCCCTGATAAGCAAGGGTGGATCCAGCGAAGCGATCGCTCAACACCCAATCTCCCCGCAGAAGAGCCGGTCGAATCACCGTATCCACATGCTGAGCACGATCCGCGGCATAGAGAAGCAGCTCCGCCGTCACCGATGGCACCTGATCGGCATCGGTGTCCAGCAACAACTCGCGAATCGACTGGCCCAAGCGAGTCCCTCCAGGCTCACGGGTACAGATCAGTTGTGCCGCGGGAGGCATCAAGCCACTCGACGGCAGCCATTGGGCCAAATGACGAATCTGAGTGGATTTGCCGCAACCGTCGATCCCATCGAGAACGATGAAGCGACCAGTCATATCCGCAAAGCCAAAGCATTCACAACCACTGTGATCGAGCTCAAAGCCATCAACAGGGCCGCGAAAGGGGGTGAAAGCAACACCCCTTGACTTGGCAGCAAGACACCAGCGGCAACAGGAAGGGCAATCAGGTTGTATCCAAAAGCCCAAAGGAGGTTCTGGCGGACTTTATTCAGGGTGCGCCGAGCCAATGACAGTGCTTCGGGAAGGTTGTCCAAACGATCGCCAAGCAAAACCATATCGGCGGTGTCTTGTGCAATCTGGGTTCCTGTGCCGATGGCGATGCCCAAATCAGCCGCAGCCAAAGCAGGCGCATCATTAATGCCATCACCCACCATCGCCACCCGTCCTTCCTCGCGGAGCTGCTCCAATCGCTCCAGTTTCTGTTGAGGAAGCATTTGCCAACCGAGGTCCGCTTCGGCAAAGCCCAGTTGCTCACCGAGACGACGTACGGCCACTTCACGGTCACCACTGAAGATGGCGAGCTTGAGGCCTGAGCTACGGAGCCTCTCCAATGAAGGGGCAACATCAGGCCGTTGCTGGTCTTCAACGTGCAGTAATCCGACCAAAACCTGCCCAACCGAAACCGCGACCACCGATCCCTGAGCCGCCGCCAACCAGGCCATTGCTGCAGCGGAAAACTCAACACCAAAATTTTGCAACCAAGCGGGCTTACCCACCCGAAGGTCTCCGGCCACCCCGTCTAGCTCACCCCAAAGGCCTTCCCCAGACACCGTGGACACACGGGTTACATCGATCAACGCCAATTCACGCCGTTGCGCCTCTTGCAGCAGGGCATAGGCCAGCGGATGGCGGCTGCTCTGCTCCAGGCTCGCGGCCCACTGCAAAAGACGATCGGGATCATCAGCAAAAACGTCGGTGACCAACGGCCGCCCCAACGTGAGCGTGCCGGTTTTATCGAAGACCACCTGATCCAGAGCAGCTGCGGTTTCGATCACATCCCCACCCCGAAACAACCAACCGCGTCTCGCCGCCAAACCAGTGGACACGGTGATCACCGTGGGAGTTGCCAAGCCCAACGCACAAGGGCATGCCACCACAAGCACCGCAATGGTGAGCTGGAGCGCTAAGCCGATCGGCGTGGTGGCACCACTGCCCAAACCACTGTGATGAAACTGGGCGCCATGGACCATGCCGTGGGCATGGGGAAGACCCGGTGCATCGGCCTGCAAAACCTGGGGCCAATGCGACGCACCAAAGAGCCACCAAAATAAAAATGTGGCGAAGGCCAAGGCCATGACGCCGTAGCAGAACCGCCCGGCCACACGATCGGCCAACCCTTGAATGGGTGCTCGGCGCGCCTGGGCCTGCTCAACCATCCGGATGATGCGAGCCAGAGCTGTATCGGAACCCACCCGGCTCACTTCAAGAACGAGTGGAGCTTCCAAATTCAAACTGCCGGACGACAACTCACTACCGGGCTCCACTTGGAGGGGCATTGGCTCTCCGGTAAGGCTGGAGACATCCACAGCTGAAAGCCCCTCACGAACCACTCCGTCCACAGGGATGCGATCACCGGCCAGCAGTTGGACGCGTTCACCTGGCCGCAGAGCGCCAACTCTGACCTCACGAATCTCGCCATCCGTTAAGACCAAACGAGCCGTTTCGGGCTGCAATTGCGCTAACTGCTGCAAAGCCTGCCCCGTTCGAAAACGAGCCCGTTCTTCGAGAAATCGGCCTAGAAGCACGAATCCCAGCAACATCACCGGCTCGTTGAAAAAGCACGGCCAACCCACCCTGGGCCAAACCAAGGCCACCAAGCTGGCCAGGTAGGCGCTGCCTACCCCCAGACCCACCAAGGTGTCCATGCTCGGGGCACCGACACGGGCTGCTTTTAGCCCCCCAACAAGGATCTGGCGACCTGGGCCAAACAACGCGACAGTCGCCAACCCAGCGTGGAACGGAAGGCTGCCAATCACCGGTACCGACAAATGCCCGGCTTCGCTGAGATGACCCATGACCGACAGCAGCAACAGCACCAGCGCCACCATCAACTGACGCCACTGACGCCACCAACTCAGACCAGGCGAGCCAGTCGTCCCCTTAAGACCCGGCTGATCCTCCAAGGAACGTTCGCGAGCTGGGAATCCCCGCGCTGCCAAGGCCGCAAGCACTTCGTCGACATTGCCGTCTGACTCAGCCAAATCCAGCCAAGCAGCACGACTGACCAAATTCACATCAGCCCGCTTCACACCCGGCTGCTCGAGCAACGTGCGTTCCACTGCGGACACGCAACCGCCACATTTCATCCCTTCCACATCCAGGACAACGGTCTGCATCGCAGAACTCACAAGCGATCAATCGTTACGAGCACGCTAGGTCGGATGACAGGCCCGTCAGGATGGAGTGACATCAACCGGCGCGCCGTGCCACGCAGCAACCGCAACGACAACTTCATCGACAAAAGCTTCACGGTGATGGCGGACTTGATCGTCAAGCTGCTGCCGATCAATGCCCGCTCAAAAGAGGCCTACGTCTATTACCGAGACGGACTATCTGCTCAAAACGATGGCGACTACGCCGAAGCACTCGAGAACTACGACGAAGCCCTAAAGCTTGAAACCGACCCCACCGACCGGGGGGAAACTCTCAAGAACATGGCCATCATCTACATGTCGAACGGTGAGGAGGAACGGGCGATCGAGACATATCAAAAAGCTCTGGACGAAAACCCAAAACAACCCTCATGCCTCAAAAACATGGGACTGATCTTTGAGAAGTGGGGCCGAATCGCTGAAGAAAGTGGTCAACAAGATGATGCCGATCGATGGTTTGACCAAGCTGCAGATGTTTGGACTCAAGCGGTACGCCTTAATCCCGGCGGCTATCTCGATATCGAAAACTGGTTGAAATCCACTGGCCGCAGCAACGTCGACGTGTACTTCTAGGGAGCTAGTTCTGCTCAGTCCGCACCTCATCACCAAGCGCTAAGACCAGCGCCTCGGTGACATTGGCGGCTTCCAGCAAGGCCAGATCCAAACCAGAGGCCAGTGCTCCTAAACCACTCCCGGATGGGACCACAGCCCGACGGAACCCCAGCCGAGCCGCTTCTTGCAAGCGCAGTTCAAGTTGACCGACTGGCCTGAGTTGCCCTCCCAACCCGAGTTCTCCGATCAACACGGTTCCCGCGGGGAGGGTGAGGTCTCGAAAACTTGCCACAACCGCTGCTGCTACTCCAAGGTCGGCAGCCGGCTCCTCCACATCAAGCCCTCCAGCCACGGCGAGATAGCAATCGAAGCGCGATAAGGGAATGCCCATGTGCTTCTCCAACACCGCCAAGATCTGGTGCAAGCGATTGGTACCAATCCCCGTAGCCGTTCGACGGGGACTGGCATAGCTGGTGACATTCACCAGTGCCTGGAGATCCACCACGAGAGAACGAGTGCCCTCACAGGCAACGATTGTGGCGACCCCTGATGCACGGGCGTCACTGAGAAACAACTCACTGGGGTTGCCCACTTCAGCCAAGCCACCAGCCTGCATTTCAAACAGGCCCAATTCATGGGTGGCACCAAAACGATTTTTCACGGCACGCAGCAGTCGATGGCTGGCAAATCGGTCGCCTTCAAAGGTGAGCACCGCATCCACCAAGTGCTCAAGCACCTTGGGGCCCGCCAACATCCCCTCCTTGGTCACATGTCCCACCAGCAGAAGAGCCGTGTTCTGGCGCTTGGCCAAACGCTGCAGTGATGCGGCACATTCCCGCACTTGTCCTACGGATCCAGGGGCGCTCGTGAGGTTGGGGTCGTGCAACGCCTGGATGCTGTCGATAATCGCAACGGCCGGGCGCAGGGCTTCCAGTTCCTCCAAGACCAAGTCGAGATCCGTCTCAGCCAGCAATTGCAGATCGGAGGTCTCCCCGGCCAAACGCTGCCACCTCAGTTTCACTTGCTGAGCAGATTCTTCAGCACTCACATAAAGCACTGAGCTGTGAGCCGCCATGGCCGAAGCACTTTGCAAAAGAAGGGTGCTTTTGCCGATACCAGGATCACCCCCCACAAGCACGAGTGAACCGGGCACCAAACCGCTCCCCAACACGCGATCAAACTCAGCGGATCCCGTCCGCAAACGCTGTAGGGGTTGATCGTCCAACGAGGCCATCGCCGTGGAGCGGCGGGGCGAGGGAGCGTTCTTCTGGTCTGGAGCAGCACGGCGGCGGCGGCCATCCGTGGATGGCTGGGATTGCTCAACCAGGGAGTTCCAACTCCCGCACTCAGGACAACGTCCAAAGAACTGTCGCGCCTTAGCGCCACAGGCCTGGCAAACGAAAATGGCGGTGGGCTTTGGCAATGCGAACTGTGAAGAAAGTTGCTGTTACGTGAATGAAAGGGGGGCTTCTCTTTTAAGTGTGACGAGACCCACGCTGCGCCACGGGCTTCATGACGGCCACGGCTCCCTCCAAGGAAACAATTCTCGTGGTCGATGACGAGGCCTCGATCAGAAGGATTCTGGAAACCAGGCTCTCGATGATCGGGTACAACGTCGTGACCGCTTGCGACGGCACTGAGGCTCTGGAGTTGTTCCCCAACTGCATGCCCGATCTCGTCGTGCTCGACGTGATGATGCCAAAGCTGGATGGCTATGGCGTCTGCCAAGAGCTCCGCAAGGAATCGGATGTTCCGATCGTGATGCTGACCGCCCTTGGCGACGTCGCCGACCGGATTACCGGACTCGAGCTCGGCGCTGACGATTACGTGGTGAAACCATTCAGCCCAAAAGAGCTGGAAGCCCGGATCCGCTGCGTTCTTCGCAGGGTGGAGAAAGAGGCCATTGCAGGGATACCCAACTCTGGTGTGATCCAGGTCTCCGACCTACGCATCGACACCAACAAACGCCAAGTGTTCCGCAACGATGAGCGCATCCGGCTCACTGGCATGGAATTCAGCCTGTTGGAACTGCTGGTCTCGCGTTCAGGAGAACCGTTTAACCGTGGGGAAATCCTCAAGGAAGTTTGGGGGTACACCCCAGAACGCCACGTTGATACTCGTGTGGTTGATGTTCATATCTCCCGCCTTCGTTCCAAACTGGAAGATGATCCTGCTAACCCTGAGTTGATCCTCACGGCTCGCGGTACCGGCTACCTGTTCCAGCGCATCATCGACTCCGTTGCTTCCGAAGGACCCTGATTCCTCCCAGGCCCCCGAGCCCCGGAGTAAGAGCACAAGGCCGCGGGCAATCCGCCGTCTTGTGATTTGGTACCGGCGGAATTCCGCCGTGACCACAATTGTTGATAGTGCGGCCAGCTCAGCGTCTGCAGCCGGAACCGTTGCAGGCACTGTTGTGTCTGGTGCCGGCACCGTTGCCAGCAGTGTTCTGCAGCCACTGGTTTTTGATCCTCTTCGCCGCCTGCAGGGTGGGAATGACGAAGACGAGATCAAAGATGAAAATCGCCTGTGGGTTGCCGTCGATGGGATGGGTGGCGATAACGCCCCTGGCCCCATTCTCGAGGGGTGTCTCCAAGCGATTGAGCGCCTGCCCTTAAAAATTCGATTTGTTGGCGAGCAGGATCGGGTGCGAGCTGCTGCTGCCGACCTAGAACTCGAAACCATCCTGGAAAGAGCTCAAGCGTCAGGCCACTTGGAGTTAGTGCCCAGTGGCCCTTCCATTGGCATGGATGACGAAGCGACAGCCGTTCGTCGCAAACGCGACGCAAGCATCAATGTGGCGATGGACCTGGTGAAGAAAGGTCGTGCCACAGCCGTCTACTCGGCTGGCAACTCAGGAGCCGTGATGGCCTCTGCGATCTTCCGTCTTGGACGACTCAAGGGAATCGACCGGCCTGCCATTGGTGCCTTGTTTCCCACCAAAGATCCTGGGCAGCCAGTGCTTGTGCTCGATGTGGGGGCCAACATGGATTGCAAACCGACATATCTGCATCAGTTCGCCCTGCTCGGAAACATTTACAGCCGAGATGTTCTTCAGGTGGAACAGCCAAGGGTTGGACTTCTCAACATCGGGGAAGAGGAATGCAAGGGAAACGAGCTCTCCTTGAAAACGTTCGAACTCCTGAAGGAAGAGTCGAGGCTCTACTTCGCTGGCAATTGTGAAGGCCGCGATGTGTTGTCGGGTGAATTTGACGTGGTGGTTTGCGATGGGTTTACCGGCAATGTGCTCCTGAAATTCCTGGAGTCGGTAGGCAGCGTTTTGCTCGGAGTTTTGAAGGCAGAACTCCCTCGAGGACGTCGCGGCAAGGTGGGGTCAGCGTTTCTCATCAGCAACCTCAAACGCATCAAAAAACGGCTTGATCACGCCGAACACGGCGGTGCCCTTCTCCTGGGCGTGAACGGGATCGTTGTGATCGGGCACGGCAGCAGCAAAGCTCTTTCTGTCGTCAGTGCCCTACGGATCGCCCATTCCGCCGCCAGCCATGGCGTCATGGACGATCTGGCTGCATTGCAGAGCGGCTGTGATTGACTGACGCCACCTTGGATTCCACCGCTTTGGTCGAGCCGCTCCACAACACCAGCGGTGTGTTGCTCCGGGGATGCGGGAGTGCCACGCCAACCCGATCGATCAGCAATGACGAATTGGGGAAACGCGTGGACACCAATGATGCGTGGATCCGCAGCCGAACTGGCATTGCCGCCCGTCGAGTGGTGGGCACCGATGAATCCTTGGCAGAGCTGAGTGGGTTAGCGGCAGAGCGAGCCCTGGAGATGGCGGGCTGGCAAGCGGAAAGCCTCGACTTGATCGTGCTGGCCACCTCAACCCCTGACGATCTTTTCGGTTCTGCCCCGCGTCTTCAAGCCCGCATTGGAGCCGTCAATGCCGTGGCCTTTGATCTCACCGCTGCCTGTAGTGGGTTTCTCTTTAGCCTCGTCACCGCAGCTCAGTACATCCGCAGCGGTGCCATGCGCCGCATTTTGGTCGTGGGTGCCGATCAACTCAGCCGCTGGGTGGACTGGGATGACCGTCGTTCCTGTGTGCTCTTCGGGGATGCCGCCGGAGCCGTTGTGATCGAGGCATCCAACGACAGCAGCGATGACCTCGAGGGATTTTTATTGCGATCGGACGGCAGTCGAGGAGCGGTCTTACAACTTCCACAGGTGACAGAACGACGCGAACTGGTCGGAGATGCCAGTCATCAACGTGGGGGGTTTGAACCGATCCAAATGAACGGCCAAGAGGTCTACAAATTCGCTGTTCGAGAAGTCCCGGCAATCCTGGCAGCGCTGCTAGACAGCACGGGGACGGGCCCAGAAAGCATCGACTGGTTGTTGTTGCATCAAGCCAACCAACGCATCCTCGATGCCGTTGCGGAGCGTTTCAAGATTCCCAACGAACAAGTCCTCAGCAACCTCGCCTTTTATGGCAACACCTCTGCTGCAACCATTCCGCTGATGCTGGATGAAGCCGTACGGGATGGTCGCATCCAACCGGGGCACCGAATCGCCAGCAGTGGCTTTGGTGCCGGGTTGAGTTGGGGAGCGGCGCTTCTGCGATGGAGCGGGCCCGCCTAATCTCCGGCACTATCTGCGTTGATCAACGATGGCAATCGCCTGGGTGTTCCCTGGTCAGGGCTCGCAGAAAGTGGGCATGGCCGATCCCCTTCTCAGCCTCAGCGGAGCCCATGAACGGTTCAGCCAGGCTTCAGAGCTGCTCGGACGCGATCTACTCGCCATCTGCCAGGGAGAAAGTGGCCGTGGGGAGGGTCCAGACGACCTCAACGACACCCGAAATACCCAACCGGCTCTGTTTGTGATCGAGTCGCTTCTGGTCGACAACTTGATCCAGCAGGGCAGAGACGCCTCCTTGGTGGCCGGTCACAGCCTGGGAGAACTCGTGGCTCTCTATGCGGCAGGGGCCTTCAACTTGAACACAGGGCTCCAGCTCATGAAAGTGCGTTCCGAGCTCATGGCTGGAGCTGGCGGAGGCGCCATGACAGCCGTCATTGGTTTTGACCGGAGTCAGCTGGAGGAGCTTGTGGGAGCAACGGAAGGGGTGAGCATCGCGAATGACAACAGCGACGCCCAAGTGGTGATTTCGGGTCGTCCCGAGGCGGTGGCCGCTGTCAGCGATCAACTCACCTGCAAACGCGCCATCCCCCTCGCGGTGTCGGGAGCCTTCCACTCGCCGTTCATGGCAGAGGCCGCCCATCAATTCTCAGACACCCTCGATGCCATGGCCTTCCAAGACACCCGCATCCCGGTGTTGAGCAACTGCGACCCCAGTGCCACCAGCACAGGGGCCGATCTGAAGGAACGACTCAAACAACAAATGACCACAGGGGTGCGCTGGAGAGAAACCATGGCTGCCATGACCGAGCAGGGCGTCGACACCCTGGTGGAAATCGGCCCTGGCAACGTGCTCAGCGGTTTAGCAAAACGGAGCATGAAAGGCGTCACCACAGCGCAAATCAGTTCATCCGGTGATCTCGGCCAATGAGCAACAGCTCCCAGATCATCTCCACCTCTCCGTCGCCAAGCCTCACCTATCGACTGGTGAGCGGACTCTTCGTTTTCCCCATTTTTCGAGGGCTCTTCCGAGGATCAACCCAGGGCAATGCGAATGTCCCGAAGCAGGGTGCTCTCGTGGTGGCAGCCAACCATGGCTCCCATCTCGATCCGCCAATCCTTGGGCATGCCCTTGGGCGCCCCGTGGCTTTTATGGCCAAAGCTGAATTGTTCGATGTGCCGTTGCTTGGACGGCTGATTCGAGCCCTCGGGGCTTACCCCGTCCGCAGGGGTGCCAGCGACAGGGATGCCATTCGAACCGCGACGGCCACCCTCGAGGCTGGCTGGGCGACAGGGGTGTTCCTGGATGGCACCCGACAACCCAATGGACGGGTGAACGCCCCGTTGCCCGGAGCGGCCCTACTCGCGGCACGCAGCGGAGCTCCACTCCTCCCGGTGGCAATTCTCAACAGCCATCGCGCCCTCGGGAGCCGTCAGTTTTGGCCTCGCCTCGTTCCAATTCAGTTGCGAATCGGCACGCCGATTCCGCCTCCAGCCAGCCGACGTCGTGCTGATCTCGACGCGACAACCGCTCTTCTCCAAGAACGGATCAACGCACTTCTGGACCAAGGTTTGCAGCATCCCTGAGATCACGGCCCGTGATCACCCAAGCCATCGCCCGGAGCCAATCACTGATCTTTTTTAGACGACCCTCCTCCTCGCAATCCGGAGAGCAAGCCACCGGCACACCGGTGAGGTGAATCCCCCGACTGCCTGCAACCACCTGACCCACCGCCATCGAACGGGCTAGATGGTCTTCGCTGGTGACGAGCAGCACATGTTGAATGCCCTCGCTCTGTAGCTCATCAACGATGGACGTGAAATTACTGAGGGTGTCACGCGCGCGGTAGTCGAGGGTGACCCGCTCGGGGTTCAAGCGCTCCTCCTGCAACAGCCAGGTTGCATATTCCCGATTACTGCCTCCACTCACCAATAAGGGCAAATCCAACTGACGCGCCAATCGCGCTCCCATCCGTTCTCGATCCACATCCCCACCCAAAACCAGGACCAACTGAGGGGCGCTGCGATTCAGCAATGCGCGGCGGTACGGGGCCATCGGGCCAGGACCGAGCAACCAAACCGTCAGGACAATGCCTAGGGCCATGCCTGTTTTTAGGCCTGCCATCAGACCTGGCCTACCGGTGAGGTGGGATAAATCGGCAATACCTCCGACCAGGGCATCGCCTTACCTGCCAGATGGGCACGGCGCAAAAGTTCTAATAAGCGCAGAACATCGGCGTGCACATCCTCCGCCGCCTCCATGATCAGGCCCAACGAGCGTCCCTTCGCCACCAGATGGGGCTCCTCCAATTCTGCGACGTCATCACCGTCAAGGCGATAACAACCGGCCACCAAGCCTCGTCGCGGCAGCTCCCGAGCAATCCAGAACGACTGACCGCGTTGTTCTACGGGTAGTTGGTTGTGAAGGCGTGGTGCCATCAACGCAAAACTGCTGATCCCTAAAAGCGGACAGTGCAACTGTTCCGCAAGCGTTCTGGCCATCACCACCGACAAACGCGTTCCCGTAAACCCACCGGGTCCGGTAGCAACAGCAAGACCGTTGAGATGGGTCCAACGCTCCCGCGGCAGGAGCGCCGACACACGGCTGATCAGGGTATTGGACAAGCCACGGCCGTCATCGAACACCTCAACGGCAGAGGGTTCGGACGACGACATCGGATCATGCACTGCAACACCAAACCGCTCTGTGGAGCTGTGCAACGCCATCAAAAGGGGGCTACCACTCATGTAGGAACCGCCTCACCAGGTCGTAGACGCTGCCAGCGACCAACTTCAGCTTCAAAGCTGTCGCAAGCCCTGACATCCCACTCCACCCCCACCTGGCCATCGGGCAAATCCATCACAGAAATATGAATTTTGGGCGCTTTCGGTTCCAGGTCTGGCGCAGCACAAAGATGGGCCACACCATGCTGACGCTCGACTGCGTGATAGGCCTGACAACGGTCGACCCAGCGGCAATCCACGCAGATACACATGGCCCCCCGATGTCAGCAGAGAGTTCATTCTGATGGCTGACGCTGCTGCCCACGAGCAGGCACGACTCCTGCTGAAACAGCTCGATCCAACCAGCTGGCCGATCTCCATCGACCAGCTGCCTGAAGGCACAGCTCTCGTGGGTGGTGCTGTGCGTGATGCATTCCTTGGCCGGCACAACCCACATCCCGATCTTGATCTCGTCGTGCGGAGCGATGCTCTACGACACTCCGCCCGTCTGGCAAAGACGTTCGGCGGTAAGCATGTGGTGCTGGATGAGCAGAGAGACATCGCTCGTCTCGTTCTCAACGGATGGACCATTGATGTGGCCCGACAGGAGGGGGATTGCCTTGAAGAGGACCTCTGGAGACGTGATTACAGCCTCAATGCCATCGCCCTCCCACTGCAACCGATTGCCCCCCTATGCGACCCAACGGGAGGCTTAGAGGATCTGAAGCAGGGACGCTTGCGCGCTGTGAGCGAACAAAACCTCATCGACGACCCACTGCGTCTTCTCCGTGGCCTGCGTTTTCTCGCAGAGATCCCCTTGGTGCTCGATGCTCAAACGGGGGAGTGGATCCAGCGGCATCACCAAGCCCTCGTGGAGTCAGCCCCTGAACGCATCCTGGCTGAACTGCAACGGCTCGTGAAAGGTCCCCATGCAGACCAGGCCCTCCAGTATCTAGAGCATTGGCCATTGCTCCAACCATGGGCCACAACATCACACGCAGTCGCAACACACGACACAACACTGCTGAACGCCACAGAGGAAGCTGTCGCCCTTCCACTGGCACGGCTCACAAATCTGATCAGCGACGACGGACTCAAGCGACTCAAGGCCAGCAAGCTGCTGCAACAGCGCTGCGCACGTTTACGCCACTGGAGCCTCCATACGAAACAGCAACCAGAGGCGTTACCAGAGCAGGAACGACTCCAGCTGCATCTGGAGCTCGAAGCCGATCTTGCCGCCTTAATCCTTGGTCTACCGAACGGGCTTCAACAGCAGTGGCTGAAACGCTGGCGGGATCCAAACGATCCGTTGTTTCACCCCACCATGCC
>CAXDNN010000039.1:0-15683 GCA_963990675.1 uncultured Synechococcus sp. | reverse complement strand
CTAGGGATAACAGGCTGATCTCCCCCAAGAGTTCACATCGACGGGGAGGTTTGGCACCTCGATGTCGGCTCATCGCAACCTGGGGCTGAAGTCGGTCCCAAGGGTTGGGCTGTTCGCCCATTAAAGCGGTACGCGAGCTGGGTTCAGAACGTCGTGAGACAGTTCGGTCCATATCCGGTGTACGCGTAGGAACATTGAGAGGATTTCTCCCTAGTACGAGAGGACCGGGAGGAACGCACCTCTGGTGTACCAGTTATCGTGCCAACGGTAAACGCTGGGTAGCCATGTGCGGAGTGGATAACCGCTGAAAGCATCTAAGTGGGAAGCCCACCTCAAGATGAGTGTTCCCATGGGGTAACCCAGTAAGGTCACGGGAAGAACACCCGTTGATAGGCTCTACGTGGAAGTCCAGTAATGGATGCAGCGGAGGAGTACTAATAGACCGAGGGCTTGACCAACATTTTGGTTCTTGCCTGAAGACAAATTCTTTGTTGATTCAGACGCGCAACGTTCGTTGTAATCCTATGCAGTTCTCAGGGTTCACCCTCTGAGAATGTATCTATCCTGGTGTTCATGGCGGTGTGGAACCACTTCGATCCATCCCGAACTCGGTTGTGAAACGCATCAGCGGCGACGATATTTGGGGGGTAGCCCCCTGAGAAAATAGCTCAATGCCAGGTAAAACATTCTCAAAAAAAATGATCTGAAGGCCATCACGGTCTGATCATTTTTACGAAGAAACCACCTCTGCGGAGGTGGTTTTTTTGTGCCCTTTCACTTTGGTTTGAGCCACTGATCGACGTCCTCAAGACTACTGATCACGGGATGATCTCTTGGCTCCCGTTGTGGATTGCCGTCTCGCAAGCTGTACAGGGTTAACAGTCCCGCATTCATTGCCGCATCACATTCGTCGCTGTTGTCACTAATGAAGAGAATATTTTGAGGTTCGCAATTCATTGCCGATGCAATGGCCCTATAGCTTGAAAGTTTTTTCTTGTTGCCAATATGGGTGTCAAACCAGTGGCTAAATAGATATTCAAGGTCTCCTTTATTAGTGTATTTGTAAAGCAAATGCTGTGCTTCTACGCTTCCCGACGAATATACGGCAAGTCTAAATCCTTGCTTGTACCACCTTTTTAGGCTTTCATGTGCATCCTCATACACTTCTGATGAGATTTTGCCAGTTGTGTATCCTTCTCTCCAAATTTTACCCTGAATATCTTTAAGGACTGTCGATTTCTTGTCGGCTGTGATTAATAGCTGAAGATAGGCTTCGATTTTTAGGTGTGTGGGTCGTTGTGATTCGTCTTGTTGGCGCCTGAGAATGGCGCTGTGTTCGTCATTGTCTTGGCGCCATTCTTCGTCTGCATTCTTAATTAGTTGGTTTATTGATGGATTATTTCTGTGGATTTCTAGAAAATTTTTCAGTTCCGTCTGTGCGTAAGGAAAGAGAGTATTTGTCACGAATGAGACTGGGCATGTTGTCCCCTCGATGTCGAGTAAGATATGACTAATCATTGACTTAATTGTAAGAGTTTTTTCTGCAATACCGTTGAAAATAAGAATTCCAGAATCTCCACATGTCGCTGGGCTTCTGCGAGTGAATCTCCCCAAGTATAAAGACCGTGGCCGGCTACAAGGATTCCTGGCGCGTTGGTATTGAGATATGGGCGAATGGACTGGCTGAGTTCTCTCATGTTTTGATTGTTAGACACGATCGGGATGTCGATCGATGTGTCATGGGTGGCAATTCCTTTCAATCCCTTCAGCATCTCCCAACCTTCCAAGCGGATCGTTGCTTGCTTTGCACAATGATCTGAAAGGACTGTGGATTCAACGGAGTGTGTGTGAAGGACTGCGCGACACTGCAACGTTGTAATAATTTCGACGTGCAGTGTTGTTTCTGCGCTGGCTCGTCCTTGGCCTTGAATCACTTTTTGTTGTTCGTCCACAATGACGAGCTGTGCCGGCTCCACCTGACCTTTATTCACCCCACTGGGAGCCATCAGTAGATGAAGTGGGTCTCGTTGCACCACAACACTGAAATTGCCCCCTGTGCCTTCGCACCATCTCCTTCCATGCAGATCTGCAATGGTTTTGGTTAGCTGTTCGCGGAGCTCCTGGATCGTGTTCACGCCTTCGGAGTGCTGTTGTCTTCTATACAAGTAGAAGCTAAACGCCTGTTTTGACGCTCCCTCAGAGTTTGCGCTGGACTGGTGATCATCTTGATTTGCTGGATCAGCGTTGCTTGCCCCATACGATCGTTTACCGGCAGCTCTCTCAGTGGCATGAAGTCAGCGACGCGATTCGATCGATGGTTGTGCGCGGTGCCCCTGCCATTGGGGTCGCAGCCGCGTGGGGTGTTGTGTTGGCAGCCCAGGCTGGAGACGATCTCGATCAAGCGATTGCAGGCTTACGTGCGTCCCGGCCGACCGCCGTCAATTTGAGTTGGGCTCTTAATCGGATGCAATCGTCTGCCGGGGCGATAGGTCCAGTGGATGTGCATGAGCTCGAACGTCTTGCTGCCGCTATCGAAGCGGAGGATCGTGCCCTAACGCAGGCCCTGGTCAACCATGGCGTTGGGGTTTTGCCGCATGGTTGCCGTGCGCTTCACCACTGTCACACCGGTGCAATCGCCACTGCGGGAGTGGGTACGGCCCTTGGTGTGATCGTGGCCGGCCATCAGCGGGGGGTTTTGAAGCATGCCTGGTTGGATGAAACCCGGCCGCGTCTGCAAGGGGCCGCGCTCTCCGCTTGGGAACTTGCTTGCTGTGGCGTTCCGTCGACGGTGATTGTGGATGGAGCGAGTGGTTTGTTGATGCGTCGCGGTCAGGTGGATGTTGTTTTGGTTGGTTGCGACCGTGTCGCTGGGAACGGAGATGTGGCCAACAAGATCGGGACCTACAACCTGGCCCTTGCAGCGCGTGCCCACGGGCTTCCCTTTTATGTCTGCGCTCCCAGTAGCAGTATCGATATCACCACCGTTAACGGTGATGCCATCACCATTGAGGAGCGTTCGGAGGATGAAATCACGCATTTCCAGGGTGAGCCTGTTTGTGCCCTCGGTGTGCGTGCTTGGAATCCTGCTTTTGACATCACTCCAGCCCACTTGATTACTGGGTTGATTACTGAATTTGGTGTGATCCGATCTCCCTCGAGAGGGTCCCTTGCTGCATTGCCGTTGGCGAACTATCGCTGACAGTTTGGGCACCAGTGGGTGCTTCGGCCAGAAAGCTTTTCACGGCTGATAGGCGTCCCACACCTTCGGCATGGCTGTCCGCTGCGTCGATACACCCAGGACTGCCCCCCATAGTTCCCATTGACGCCTTCAAGATCTCGAAAGTCGCTGAAGGTTGTGCCTCCAACACCGATGCTGAGCTGCAGCACGTTGACCAGTTCATCCCGGAGGCGGACCAGCTGTTCGATCGTGAGCTTCCCCGATGGTGAGAAAGGTGGAATCCCAGCCGCGAATAAGCTCTCATCGGCATAGATGTTTCCCACTCCGGCAACGAGAGATTGATCCAGCAGTGCGGTTTTGATGGGTCGTGCTGAACCCTTGAGCCGTTGCTTGAGATAGGCACCCGTAAATGCATCGCTGAACGGTTCGGGGCCCAGCCGCTTAAGACCCGTCATCACGCTGTCCAGATCGTCTCCTTCAGGCACCCACCACATTTCTCCGAAGCTGCGTAGGTCTACAAAACGAAGTTCTTCGTTGCTTTGATTCCAAAACCGCACGCGTGTGTGATCACAAGGCGGTGCGGGCGTGGCATGCCATTGGAATTGACCGGTCATTCGCAAATGCACCCCCCAGCTGCCTCGATCGGGTTCGAGCTGCGCCATGAGGTATTTGCCTCGCCGAGACCACGCTCCGACCGTGGCACCTTTCAGGCCTGCCACAAATTGATCGACACCGCCTGGGCTTGCGATGGCTCTCGCACGGCAGACTTCTATTTCTGTGATTTCAAAAGATTCAAGACGGTCAGCTAATCCTCTGCGGACCGTCTCAACTTCAGGAAGCTCAGGCAATGGCCTCAGGCGGACTCGAGTTCTGACTCGGCGAAATTGTTGGTGTTGATGCCGCCATCAACGCCTTGCATGGCGCTGTAGTTCACTTTTTCAAAGCGAACAACCACCGGATAACGGATTCCAGACGTGTCGATTGTGGCAACGGTGCCAACTTCGTTGAACCAGTAGGACTCGGGACGCTTGATGCGCACCTTGGCGCCGCGGGAGATCGCCATCGCTGTGCATAGAAGGGATGCAGTTTTGAGCGTATATCGCTGAATGCGGGAGGAGACCGCTACGTCACAGAATGTCGTCGGTTTCTCCTTGGCGTTGCACTTGACCACCTCTGTTGTGCCTGATCAACCCTCATTGCAGCTGGACCTTCCCGATCCAGAAAGCGATGACATCAGCACCATGGAGTTTCTGGCCCGCTTGGAGCAGGCCTGGGCCATCTGCGATCGTTTCGATCTTCAAACTGAAATTTGGCGCGGCCGCATTCTCGGGGCCGTTCGTGACCGTGAAAAGAGAGGTGGTGAAGGGCGTGGAGCAGGTTTCCTCCAATGGCTTCGTGAAAATGAAATCAGCAAAACAAGGGCCTATGGCTTGATTCAGTTGGCTGAAGCCGCGGACGCGATGCTCACGGAGGGTGCTCTTGAGGAAAGCAGCGTTAATCAGTTCTCGAAACGAGCCTTCATGGAAACGGCCCAGGCTGTTCCGGAAGTGCAGCTAATGATTTCTGAGGCTGCCAATGAAGGGCAGGAAATCACGCGAAAACAAGTGCGTCGGTTAACCGATGAATTCACTGCGGCGACCAGTCCGCTGCTGCCGGAGGAGATACGTCAGCGCACCCAGGAGAATCTTCTTCCGCCAAGAGCTGTGGCGCCTCTTGTTCGGGAGCTCGCCAAGTTGCCGGAACCGCAACAGGAAGATTTTCGCAAGGTGCTGCGAGATGAACCGGAGCTCGATCGCATCAAAGACGTCACCAGTACGGCGCGTTGGATTACGAAGGCGAATGAATCGGGTGCTGCTGTTCGTGCTTTTCAGCAGGGGGAACTCGATTTGGATAAAGCGATGCAAGAGGCGCAACGTTTGGATGCCCTGGGTCTCCTGGCGGATGCGGTGGGTCAGGCTCAGGCCCTGGAGTCAGCGGTGCTCAAGCTGCATACCTCCTGGAGACGTCTTGGCGGTTTGCACGAGCGCCTTTGGGTGGAAAGTGGTAGCAGTACCCCTTATCTGCGGGATGTCCTCAACGCCTTGCAATCCCTGAGTGGGGCCACGATGCGGGTGTCGTTGGGGGAATTGGCAGGTGGCAAGCGTGTGCGACTGCAATTGGTCGAGGAATCCCCAGACCAACTGGATCCACCGCCCCTGGCTTAACACTAGATCTTGTGCTCGGTATTCTGGGGCCACTAGATCTGGTGTGTCCTGGATTCCCTTGAAAGCGCTTTGCAGGCCCACTTTGGGTGGGATCGCTTTCGAGCTGGTCAGCGCGCCGTTGTGGAGGCCGTTTTAGACGGACGTGATGCGTTGGCAGTTTTGCCAACGGGAGGAGGGAAATCGCTTTGCTACCAGCTCCCAGCGTTGGTGCGGGATGGGCTCGTGGTTGTGATTTCGCCGCTCGTGGCCCTCATGGAGGACCAAGTGTTGGCTCTCCAGAAACGAGGGATCACTGCTGCCTGTTTGCATGCAGGCCTCGATCCAGGTCGACGGCAGCAGGCGATGGCGCGTTTGCGGGATGAATCCCTGAGGTTGCTCTACATCGCGCCGGAGCGTTTGCAGGGAGAAGCGATGCGCCAGATGTTGGAAAACCATGCGTCTGAGGGACGTCTGGTGGCTTTAGCCGTGGATGAAGCCCATTGCATTAGTGCTTGGGGCCATGACTTTCGTCCTGACTACAGACGTTTGGGCATGATTCGTCGACTTTGCCCCGGTGTCCCGATGCTGGCATTGAGTGCGACGGCAGCTCCGAGGGTGCGGGCCGACATTCTTCGCTTGCTCGATCTCCGCAGTCCCTTGGTGCAGGTGAGCTCGGCGCGGCGCGTCAATCTGAACTACACGATGAAACGTCGGCCCAGGGATCCGATGCCGCAGGTGCTGGAGGCTCTGGAGCAATCCCGAGGGGCTGCTTTGATCTATGCCCGAACACGCCGTTCCGTCGAACTCTGGGCCGAGCGGCTGCGGGAATACAAGGTTGATGCCACGCCGTATCACGCTGGGTTGGACCCCGACACCCGGCGTACGGCTCTAACGCGTTTCTTGGAGCAGGAGCGTCCCGTTCTTGTGGCAACAGTGGCCTTTGGCATGGGGGTGGATCGTGGCGACGTGGGTCTTGTGCTCCACCTGGATCTTCCTGCGACCCCCGAGGGCTATTTGCAGGAATCGGGTCGTGCAGGACGCGACGGACAACCCGCCAGTTGCCTGGTGTTGTTCTCCCCAGGCGATCGCACAACGTTGAGCTGGGCGATGCAGGCTTCCGGGCGTTCGAGTTCCTCCCTAGAGGAGCGACGACGTCTTGATCTTGCTCAGCAGCAGCTGCGACGGATGGAGGCTGTCGCTGAGGGTGAGATGTGTCGTGAGCAGGCTTTGCTGCTGGCTGTTGGGGAGCTTGTCAGCCCTTGTGGACATTGCGACCGCTGCAAGACCGCTCCGAACCACCGTGATTGGTCCGCGCAGGTGCAAACACTGTTGTCGCACCTTGCAGACCAGGAGGGGATGGACCTTCGACGCTTGGGTGAGCACCTTGCTTTGCATGAGCCTGGTCGTGGAGACCGTTGGACTTGGCTGGCACGGCGACTCGTCCAGGAGGAATTAATCCGTGAGAGCAACGATGGGGCTCAAAGGCTGTACCTCCGAGAGAGCGGTCGCAGCTTTCTTAAGACTCCATGGCCCCTGGATTACGCGGCATAGACGTGGCTATGCCTTGGCCTGACAACGATCTTTAACCAAGGCTTTCTCGAAGCGGCTTTGAGGGGCGGCCCAAAGCTTCCAGCTGCCATCGGCTCCCGTGGCATTGATTTTGTTGGCGGAGCAATTCACCGCTAGATACAAGCCTTGGCCTTGGGAATTCAGTGTTGGAACCACTTGACTGCCCCCCATCGGCTGCCAATTGGCCCAGTCCACCTGCAGTGGGCCATAGGTTCTCCAATCCGTCGACTTTGCTAACTGCGTTTTGGCGGTTGTCGTGGAAGGCGCCACCTTTTTGGCCGGTTTTGCTGTGGTGACTTTGGTTTGAACCGGTTTGCTAACGGTCGGTTTGCTCTGGCTTGGGGATGCTTTGGCAGGGACGCTTTGGGTCGCCAAGACGGTGGGGGTTTGCTTGAGATACAACCGTGTTCCGACCTCCACTTTGTTGGGATTGGTGAGGTCGTTAATGCTGATCAGGGTGGAGATCGGCAGCTTGTAGGCCTTGGCGATTTGGGTGAGGGTTTGTCCCTTCGCAACCGTGTGTTCGGTGGCTCCGGGGATGGGGGTCACGGCCACCGGTTTAAACCCAGGTTTTGGCAGAACGGCGTTGCTGGGTAATTTCAGGGTTTGTCCCACTTCCACGTGGTTGGCGTTGCGAAGGCCATTGACGGCCATCAGATCTCGGCTGCTCACCTTGTATTGGGTTGCGATTCTGCTGAGGGTTTCTCCCTTTCTCACGCGGTGTCGTCCGTTGCCGGCACTCACCGTTGGCCCTGGAACTTGAAGCTGGCTGCCCGCCTCCAAGTAGTTGGCATTGCTCATGTTGTTGAGCCGCATCAAGGTGCCCACACTCACGCCTGAGCGATAGGCAATATCCGTGAGTGTTTCTCCGGGGCGCACCGTGATGGTGGCGGCGGTTGCCGAGAGGGGGAGCATTAAAGCCGTCAGGGCAAGGACGGCGAAACCAGAGCGGCGCATTCGACTCCTTTCATTTCCCGAACCATACGGTGCCTGAAGCAAAGCGCCAGCCCCCCAGAGCGACTGCTGCAGAAGGGATGTGTCTCTCTCTAACTCACCCCGCGATTCGTCTCAGCACGTTGAGATCCACGGAGTAAGGCGGGTACCGAAGTTTGAAATCAAACCGGAACCCCCGTTTCAGCACCGCCTTGTAGTGGCTGAAGGTCTGAAAACCGTTGTGACCGTGATAATTGCCCATGCCACTGGCGCCGACGCCACCGAAGGGGAGTTCTGGAATACCGGCTTGCATCACCACATCGTTTAAGCACACGCCGCCTGAGCTGGTGGTGTTCAAAACCTCTTGTTGCTGGGCTTCGCTTCCGCCAAACAGGTAAAGAGCTAGTGGCTTGCCTTGTTGACGGATTGTCTGAAGAGCCTCGCTGAGGTTGCCCAGGCGCAGCATGGGCAATAGGGGTCCGAAGAGTTCTTCACCCATGAGTGGGTCTTGACGATCGTTCACTTCAATCACGGTTGGGGCGATACGACGCTGCTCTCGGCTGATTTCGCCACCAATCAAGATTCGACCATTCGCTCTGGCTGTTTCCAGTAATCGTTCCAGTCGATTGAATTGCTGTTCATTGATGATTTTCCCGAGCTGATCGGAGTCCAGGGGTTGTTCTCCGTACATCGCCAAGCGTTCGTTGCGCAGCGCCTTCAGAACGTCTTCATAGAGATCCGACTCCACCAGTAGATGGTCTGGGGCAATACAGGTTTGCCCAGCATTGATGCCTTTCCCCCAAATCAATCGACGGGCACTCACCTCAAGGTTGGCGCCTCGAAGCACCAGGGCAGGGCTTTTCCCTCCCAGCTCAAGGGTGACCGGTGTGAGGTTCGCGGCGGCTCCCGCCAGGACTTTGCGACCGATGGTTCCTCCACCGGTGAAAAAGATGTGGTCAAACGGCATGGCCACCAGTTGTGCCGCCACGGCGCCATCGCCTTGTTCGACCCTCACGACCTCTGGCTCGAAATGTTCAGCGACAAGCTTGGCGATGAGGTCAGCAACAGCTGGGGCATGCTCCGAGGGCTTCAGCACCGCTGTGTTGCCAGCTGCTAGGGCACTGATCAGTGGACGCAGGGTGAGCTGGAAGGGGTAATTCCAAGGACCGATCACGAGGACGCAGCCCAAGGGTTCCGGAATCACCTGGGCCTTCCCCGGGCTGAGGGCAACGGGAACAGGCACCCGCTTGGCACGCATCCATCGACGCAAATGACGCCTTGTGAATTTCAACTCCTGGCGTAGGGCGACAATCTCAAAGAAAGCTTCGGTTGCTGGTTTCCCGAGATCTGTTTTGAGGGCCTCAAGCACGTCCTGCTCGTGCTGTTCGACCAGTGTCATCAGCCGTCCCAACTGCTCTTTCCGCCAGGCCAAGGAACGGGTGATCCCCGAGCCAACGCTTTCTTGCATCCGGGTCAATTGTTGGATGGACAGGATCACGGGGCTGACGTTCTGGCCAGACGGGTCTAGCAGTGGTGCATCTGCAACCGGGGGATGACCACAGGGCGGCCATGGTGGTCAGGAACGGTTATCTACCAACTGATCGTTCGCAGCTACTCCGACGGGAACGGCGATGGCATTGGTGACTTCAAAGGTTTGGCAGCGCGTTTGCCTTACCTGCGTTGGCTTGGGGTGAAAACCCTTTGGCTGACGCCTGTCTATCCATCCCCACTGCGGGATGGTGGATATGACATCACTGATTTCAAAGGTATTCATCCAGATCTTGGTGATCTGGCATCGTTTCATCGCTTTCTGACAGCTGCCCACAGTCAGGGGATACGGGTAATTCTCGACCTGGTCTTGAACCACACCAGTGATCTCCATCCCTGGTTTCAGCGGGCCCGTTGGGCTCCAAAAGGCAGCCCTGAACGCAGTGTCTACGTCTGGAGTGATGACCCCAAGCAGTACAGCGATGCTCCTGTGCTGTTTCGGCACTTCGAATCATCGAACTGGGAATGGGATTCCGTTGCGGAGCAGTACTACCTGCATCGCTTTCTTCGTCATCAGCCTGATCTCAACTACGCCAATCCTTGGGTCCAAGAGGCCATGTTGGACGTCGTCGATTTCTGGCTGGAGAGGGGGGTGGATGGCTTTCGCCTCGACGCCGTACCGTTTTTGTTCGAGGCAGAAGGAACCCGGTGCGAAGGGCTGCCAGAAACCCATGCCTTCCTAAAGCGCTTGCGGAAGCGCGTGGATGCCCATGGTCGTGATGTGTTGCTGCTCGGTGAGGCGATTCAACCTGTGGATGAGGCGGCCCCTTATCTCGCTGACGACGAGCTTCAAGGCGCTTTTAATTTTGTGCTCACCGCCCATCTCTTTGCTGCCATCGCCAGTGGAACGGCCCACAAGTTGGGTGAGTGTTTGCTGGAGGCGGAGCAGGCTGTGGAAGGTCCCCGATGGGCGCTCCCATTACGCAACCACGATGAGCTGTGGCTTGGTGATGGACACCTCATTGCCGATGAGGTGATTCAAGCGGTGAGGTTTGGTTTGCCCCAGGGGCAGGGCCATTGGTTGAACTGGGGGATTAATCGTCGCCTTGCCCCGCTGCTCAACGGTGATTCCCGCTCCAACCGCCTCTTGCACGGTTTGCTGTACAGCTTGCCTGGGATGCCTTGCTTGTATTACGGCGATGAGCTGGGGATGGGGGATTGGCCTGGCTTGAGGGACCGTGATCCCAACCGAACTCCGATGGCTTGGACCCCAGCCCGCAATGGAGGTTTTTCCATGGCCCCAGATCCGTTGCTGGTGCTGCCTCCAATCACGGCTGCTGGCTACGACTACCGCGTGGTGAATGTGGAGGTGCAAAAGCAGTTGCCGGGGTCATTGCTGAATTGGCATCGGCGGATGCTCACCTCCCGTCGTTTGCTGCCAGCACTGCAGCATGGGGATTTCACATTGCTCCCAAGTAGTCATCCAGGCGTGTTGGTTTATTTGCGATCCACAGACGAGATGTCTGTTTTGGTGGCGGCAAATGTGACCGCTGCGGGGGCGTCATTGAGCTTGGACCTATCGGCGTGGAAAGGACAACGCACGCGGGAAGTGATGTGGGGGTGTGAATTCCCCACGGCGAATGAGGAGTGGTTTGTGAATTTGCCGCCCTACGGATTCAATTGGTGGCTCATCGGTGAGGTGGAAGTGGCGGTGGAGGCTGAAACGAGGTCCGACTGAGCGAGGTACGTCTCAGCAAGAGGTTCTAGCCGTTGCGCTTCAGCAAAATCCACCATCGCTAAGCGGCATCGGCGGGCTAGAACGTCGCTGCTGCTGCGGGCCTGTTCCGCCTGGATGGCATGGGAGATTTCCGCTTCACATAGGGGGATGACCTCGCTGAGGGGAGTTCGCTTCTCAGGAGCAGCGGCTGCGATCAGTGGCACAGCTTGTAGCCCATGGCTGCCCTGGAGATGGTCGATCTGGGCCGCGCGTTGGGCGGTGTTGGGTAGAAGGTGTTCTAGTTGGTGTTTTTGCGCTTCGAGTTCTTCTCTGGTGGCTGTTGGCGTTGATCCACTTCCCAGTAGGGGTATGGCTTTGGGGGGTGGAAGTGGCTGGCTTAACTGACGCTCGACAGCTGCCAGGGTGTCGAGGGCCATTGGTCGACAGGTCGTCCACTTGCCGCCCATCACACTCACCAATCCACAGGGAAGGGTTTCCACTTCGTGCTCGCGCACCACTCTGCTGCTGTTCAATCCCTCTCCAGGCGGCTTGAGGAGAGGTCTCCCTCCGGCCCAACGGCTGGTGACCTGCGGTTCGATACAACCCGGAAACCACTCACGCACGTAATTCAACAGATAGCTCTCTTCTTCAGCTGTACAGGACGAGGCAAGGCTGGAATCGCATGCCTCATCGGTGGTTCCCACCAATGTGCGTCCAAAGAAGGGCAGCATGAACAGCACACGCCCGTCAGCGGTGGAGGGAACGAGGAGTCCCAGACCCTGAGGACAGAGGTTCTGCTTCAGCACGATGTGGCTGCCACGGCTAGTAAGCATCCGTGCCGGGGCTTCCGGGTCCGCCAGTTGACGCAGGGCATCGGCACCGAGTCCTGTTGCGTTGACAACGACGCGGGCGGTCCAGCGTTCTTGCGTCCCGTCTCCGTTTTCACTGATGGCGGCAACAAGCCGGCCGGCGCCATTGCGTTCGAGTCCAATCACTTTGCAGCGGGTTCGCAGCTGTGCCCCGGCCCGTTGGGCGGTCAAGGCCAGAAGCAGGTTGAGTCGCGCGTCATCAAATTGCCCATCCTTGTAGGCCACAGCGCCTTGGCAGCGTTTCAACTGCGGCAGGGCTTCTTCCAACTGATGGCTCGATAACAATCGACTCGAGCCAATGCCTTGACGCCCTGCGAGGGCGTCGTAGAGGCCGAGTCCGATGCGGTAGTAAGCCTGGCTGCATAGCGTTTTGGTGGGGAGTGCTAACTCGAGGCGCCGGGCCAAAAACGGGGCCTGTTCCAACCAATGGCCACGCTCAAGCAGGGCCTCCCGGACCAGATTGAGTTGCGCTAGGTCGAGGGTTTTAAAAGCAAGTTCGAGATAGCGCACGCCACCATGCAGCAATTTTGTGCTGCGACTGCTGGTGCCACCGCCGATATCCCCCGCCTCTAAGAGCGCAACCGAAAGACCGCGACGAACCGCTTCATAGGCCACGCTGGCGCCGCTGGCCCCTGCGCCAATGACCACTAAATCGACGCTGCGATCATTCATGCCAGTTCAAGCTGCGGGTTACTGCGTCATCCCAACGGCTTCGCCAAGCCTTGCGCTGAACCGCATCCAGTTTGGGTTGGAACAATTGGGCTCCATCCCTTCGGTGTAGGGCTAGATCATTCAGATCGTTGATCACGCCAGCTTGCAACCCCGCGAACAACGCCACGCCTCGTGCGGTGCTTTCCAGGCTGGCGGGTCGCCGCACCGTGAGCCCGGTGCTGTCCGCTTGGGCCTGCAGTAGCGGATCTGAGGCGGCGGCACCCCCATCCACCGCAAGTTCTCCCAGTCCATGCTCGAGAGCTTGTTCTGCGAGATCCACGAGGGTGGATACCGACAAGGCGATTCCTTCTAGGGCGGCCCTTGCAATGTGACAGCGGTTGCTGTCGCGGGTTAATCCCACCAGGATTCCCCGTGCCTCGGGGTTCCAGTGGGGGGTCCCCCAACCTGTGAAGGCTGGCACCAGCATCACGCCGCCGGAATTAGCAACGTTGTTGGCGAGGTCGTTGACCTGTTCGGCGCGCTCGATGATTTGGAGACCATCCCGCAACCACTGGACCACGGTGCCGGCATTGAAGAGGCTGCCTTCAAGGCAATAGGTGGGCACTCCCTCGGAATCGGTCCACCCCAGGGTGCTGAGAAGCCCGGCGTCGGACCGACGGATTTGGTTGCCGGTATTAATCACGAGGAACGCGCCTGTCCCGTAAGTGCATTTGCTTTCACCGGGTTGCAAGCAGAGTTGCCCGAGGGTGGCGGCCTGTTGATCCCCGAGCATGGCCTGGATCGGCAGCCCTTCAAAGGGCAGGCCTGCGGCAATGTGGGCGATATCCCCTCGGCAGGGCAGCAGATCCGGCAGGGCATTGGCTGGTAATCCGGTATGGATGCGGAAGTCATCCACCCACTGGCGTTGTTCCAGGTCCAGTAGCAGTGTGCGGCTGGCGTTGCTCAGATCACTTCCGTGATGTGTTCCCTCCGTGAGCTGCCATAGGAGCCACGATTCAACGGTGCCAAAGCAGAGGTCATCGGCGGCGGCAGCGGCGGCAGCTTCTCCGTAGTGCTCCAACATCCATCGGACCTTGCTGGCACTGAAATAGGGGTCGAGCAATAACCCCGTGCGCTGGCGCCAGTCCTGTTCCAACCCCTGGCGTTTCCAGTCTGCGCAGATGGCTGCGGTTCGACCGTCTTGCCAGACCAGCGCTGGTCCGCATGGAACACCAGTGCTGCGACGCCAAAGCACCGTGGTTTCCCGTTGGTTGGTGATGCCACAACTCACCACCGCTTGGCGCTGGTTGTCACTCAGCTTGTGGTGAAGGTCGATAAGGGCTTGCCGCTGGCTCGCCCAGATCTGCAGTGGATCCTGCTCGACCCAACCATCGGCGGGGTATTGGATTGGCAGTTGGGCGCTAGCGCTGGCGACTAGATCACCCGCCGGATTGAAGACCACAGCTCGGGAGCTGCTCGTGCCCTGGTCCAGGGCCAACAGGAGAGGCTGATGCGCCATGGCAGTGCTGTTTCTTTCCTGCTAGCGAGAGGATCGCTAGCTGGAAAGGTTATGGGCGTGCCCACATTGTTTTCCGACCCGCCGTCTTGGGTGACCGAGGCGGTGATTTATCAAATCTTTCCGGATCGTTTTCGTCGTAGCGCAAGGGTGCAGGCCCAGCAGCATTTACTGCTCAAGCCCTGGGGCTCTGACCCCACTGAGGAAGGGTTTCAAGGGGGTGATCTCTATGGGGTGATCGATGGATTGGATCACCTTCAAGGGATGGGAATTAACTGCCTCTATCTCACCCCGATCTTTTCCTCGGCGGCAAATCATCGTTATCACGCCTACGACTACTTCCAAGTTGACCCCTTGTTGGGGGGGAATACTGCCCTTGATGCGCTGATTGCTGCTGTACATCAACGCGGCATGCGACTGGTGCTTGATGGTGTGTTTAACCATTGCGGTCGCGGCTTTTGGGCCTTCCACCATCTTGCTGAGAACGGGGAGTCATCGCCCTATCGACACTGGTTTCACGTTCGGCAATGGCCGATTCGGCCCTATCCATCCCCGGATGAAGATTGTGGATACGACTGTTGGTGGGCTTTGCCTGACCTACCCAAGTTCAACCACGCCGATCCAGGGGTGCGTGAGCATTTGCTCGGGGTTGCCCGTTACTGGTTGGAAAAAGGGATCGATGGCTGGCGTCTCGATGTGCCTGCAGAGGTGCCCGAGGACTTCTGGGTGTCGTTTCGACAAGAGGTGCGAAGGGTCAACCCAGATGCCTGGATTGTTGGGGAGGTGTGGGGAGATGCGCGCCGCTGGCTGCAAGGCGAGCATTTTGATGGCGTGATGAATTACCGCGTTGGCTGGAGCAGCTTGTGCTGGGTGGCCGGTGATCAGCTTTGTCAGAGCTATCGCAATCCCGAATACCCCTTGGATCCTTTGACAACCCCGGAGTTGATCAATATTTGGACCACTACGGCGGGTTGGTATCGAGCTGAAGTGAATCGCGCCCAAATGAACTTGCTCGATAGCCACGATGTGCCAAGGGCGCTGCACACGTTGAAGGGTGATGTGGCGGCTTTGAAGTTGTCGTTGTTGTTGCTCTTTCTCCAACCAGGAGCGCCGTGTATTTATTACGGCACCGAGGCTGGTCTGGCTGGTGGTCCGGATGATGACCGTTCCAGTGGACCGGAACCGGCATGTCGTGAAGCCGTCCCCTGGGAAGAGCCCTGGACCACGGATCTCAGCAGCTACATCTTGCAATTAAAAGCATTCCGGGATCGTTGGCTCAAGCTTGGCCAGCCGTTAATTACGTGGAGCGCCTTGGGATCGGATGGGTTGATGGCATCGACGGCAAGTTGGCAGCTGTGGATCAATCGCAGCCGACAGGCTGAGCTCCAGTGCTCAAACCCAGAGCCAACTGATGAGGTGATCTGTGGCGGCTTTTCCCATGGGAGGTTGCATCCCCAGAGTGCCGTGATTTGCTTCACTCCCAGTGCCAAGGAGTGAGAAGTAAGCCCTTGTCGAGACTTGAACTCGAGACCTCTCCCTTACCAAGGGAGTGCTCTACCGCTGAGCTACAAGGGCGTGT
>CAXDNN010000038.1:0-15801 GCA_963990675.1 uncultured Synechococcus sp. | reverse complement strand
TTTGCCCAGCACGCTGCATTTGCCATCGGTGTAAAGGCGCATTGCCCTCTCAAGCAAAACCTCCGACAGTGGAAACGACGTGCTGAGCAACCTTCCACCAAGTGAGTGAATATCACTCACTCCATACGAACGAAAGGGGATCTTGCAACAACTCAATCATTCGATAACATCTAAAAAGCATTTCAACACCAATGTATATAGATGCCTCGATTAGATCTGCAAAACAATGGCTAAAAGGGCTTTTCAGTACCTACCTAAGAAAATCCAGGCCTGTAGACAATTCGAAGCTTAGAATGAATAGATTAACGCAATATCCAATTCAATGGGTGGAAAAATAATCATTGATATTCGTTTGATTCCAAAGCAAAAGTGTGGCAGCAAATTCACAACTATTCTGACTCGGACATCATTTTAACTTGAATTAATTTCTGTTCTTTTCTTTAAGTGTTGATTGGTAGAGTAGTCAAATACAATCTAGGAATCACGACTTCTCAAGATGGCGGCGCCAAAATCCACAACTTGCGCGAATGAACGCTGTTGGGTTTGGTTCAAAGGCGATCCGTTGAAACAAGATGGGTCTTGGAAATCCGGGTTCTACGGAGCTCCTTCGGTGCTGGGTGGGATACGAATTGAAAGCCCAGATTTTGTGCCTTGTCGGGTCCCTGAATGGCGCGTCCTATTCAAAGAGCCCAAAGATCTTAAGCAGTCCCCAAATATTCCAGAGGGTGACTGGAAACTCTTTCCAACTGAACCAAAATAAATCAAGGCCAAGATATTTTCCCGAATCAATAAAATCATAAAGTATCAAAACAAATAAATATATAAGATTATTTCAGCAGAAACGATTGCCTCAACCAGTTCAGATCGATATTCTCGTCAATGGATTACATTCAGTGAACATTGCAAGCTATTACCCAAAATAGATACTGCTTCAACTGAGCTCGTTACCCTCGCTGTGTACGATGTTCAAATACAGAAGTCAGATGCTGCGGGGTTTATCAACATGGCAAATTTCATTGACGAACCAACGCGAGGGGACGGAACATCCTGGAAGCTCACCAAACAAAACTTCAACAAACCACCACATTTTCATGATCCAACCCTCGAAGAACTGCGGAATCATCTAGAGGAACAAGGTACTGAACAATCGATTCGCAATAGTTTTCTCGAAAAGAGTAATGAAGTGGTTCGTGCTCCGAACAAACTTGATCTATTACTTCGACGACCGGGCAAGGGACTATTTGCACAAAAATATAAGAATGGTGCCCAACTATGCTGGATGAGCGGATTCTGGTGTGGATCGCTTGAGCTAGAAGATAACGAAGGGATCGATGAAGCCTATCCCCGATGGAATCTTTCAGTGTTAGTTGGTGATTTTTACAAAACGGGGGCCAAACAAATACGAGAAGCCATCATTACTAGCCATGGAGAGAAGGCCTATGGGCAATGGAAACGTGCCGTTCTAGAGGATAAGAAAGGGCGAACAGAAGTTCTTGATGCAATCGCGCATACCTGTGGAAAGAGGAAGAAAATTGCCATCGGTTACACCACATCTGAATCATCTAAACGACTTCTCAAAATGCATGGGATTCGAGTCGATGAAGAGTGGACGTTTTTGTACCCCCACTACAAAGGCAACTGGAGACCAGTCCGTAATCCATATATGGACATCAAGAACCAGACAGACAAGCCAGTCAAGAAATCTTAAGAGTCAAAAACTACACGATTAAGCATCACCAAAACCTTTTTTTTCGGATTTAGTTTGAATAACCTTTTTTCTCTTTGGTAAAGAGACTTGTATTTCATCACTACCAAAGATCTGACCGTCAATCCAAGTCGTTAGAACATATACAATAATCAGAACGGGAACAAGAATGAACCATTCATTTTCAAATTCATACGGAAGCTGTCTCACTCCAAATATAGCCAAGTAACCCGTGATCAAGGTCAACACAAATCGTCGGATAGAAGCTGAATTCACTATTCAATCTCGGATGTTTAAGCTTAGGCTATTCGCTGGCGCAAACAATAGTCAAATCAACTCTACAGATCAATTGAAGGGCGTTACGAATAGCACGGAAAGGACTATCCACAGAACTCAGATTTAAGTGCAGCGATTAAAGCTTGGCATGAACGCATCGGCATTCCATTATCAAGACTAGGTTGAAGTTCTTGCTCCAGCTCCTCAATAATCTGATCCGCTGATTCTCCACGACTGATCAATTCTCGAACCGCGAGAATGGCTGCTGCTTCTGTGAAGCCAAGCAAATATTCCTTTAATTGCTCGGTCGAAGCTTGGGCAATAATCGAAGCCGTGGGAAGCGGCATAATCCATTTCGAATGTGATCGATTCTAGGGGCTGATTGCTCCGTTATCGTCAGATCACTTCGAACATGCCAAAAAGTTTATCAAGCCATCCATTTGCGCAAAAAGATTGTCTATTACAACTTTCGAAAAATTAGTTGTATTTAGGGCAAGCAATAAAGGCCCTCTTATAATGACATAAAGACAGTAAATCAAAGGAAGATGTTTGCATAATTTTCATCTTTATGTGTTTTTCAAATTGGCCCTGAATGTCGAGATGGAACTATTCATCTTCGTTGCCCTTATTGATACAAGAATCCTGGGCTGGCAAGCCTCAAGTGGGCTTTTGGGAGGAACCAATGGACTATCCTGGCTTCTTTTATTACATGATAGCTATTAATACATTTTCAGTGCCGCCTTTTTCGGCCTTCTGACGGCATTTATGTTAAACAACAGATCACACCTGTCGTCGTTGACCGGATAACTCGTAGATTTTTTCTTGTTCCACGATTTAGGATGGTGACAATAGGAATTTGAGTTGACACACTCAATCAAGGAACAACCCGCTTATGGACCATTCAGATCTGCTCTGCCTTGTTGAAGATATCGGCAAAGGAAATGTCCTTGACTCAGAAATGCTTGAGGGCTGCAGCGTTGCTGCCCATGAGTTGGATGATATGGATGAGGTCATGGCAGCCAACGTTGCAGCTCACGTCTTTCAAGAGCTTTACGACCACAATGTTCAGATCATCAGGGGTGATCAAGCCGATCCAGATGACGGAATTTGGACGGGCGAAGTGGAAAATTTTGAATTCCGCATCACACGCAATGACGATGGTGATTTAATCGTGGATTTTTTAGTTCGCCAGTCAAGCCGGGACTAAAAATCGAAAATAATCATTTTTGACTCATGAATTCAAATGTTCCATAACTTCACGAAGCGTTGAAACGCAAACATGAATCAATGGCTATGGCGCCAAGGACACATCAAATGCCACGGTGAAGTCATACGGGGCTTTATTCATGGCCAATTCGAATCAGGGCCGCAACCCCTACACCGTTCGGCATAAGACTTCAGACGGCGAGAAACTCGAATCTTGTTTCTATGCCAACGACGCTTTCGAAGCACGCATGTTGGCGATGGAATTCAATGCGTACATCCGGGCTCATCCCAATTGCATTGATTCGATTCTTAGGACGGAGGTTTGAGGGCGCTTCTTCGCTTCTCAACCTGTACAAAAATCAGCCAAGCCAAACTGGCAAGGCCAGCACTCGTCCAATCACTGCGTAACAGCTCGAGGATGGCGATCGTGCTGGCTCCAATCCTGAAACCACGCAGGATGAAGTCTGTAAGAACGTCTTTTCGGTTCCGCTCCGGTTCCATGGCTTCCTTCCGGAAAGATGGCTGCACTGCTTCGCACCATGATCTCAACAGCACCGTGTCCCGACAGAGAAACACTGTTGAATCTCGAGCGCGAGGCTCGTCGCCGAGGCAGTGGTATCCAAGCAGAGCAGCTCAATGGATGCTGGCAATTACAAGCCACATGGAACCGTTCGGGCGATCCCTCAACACCGGGCTCGGATGCTTGCCTTCGGGCCTTAGGTGCATGCTTGGTTCTCAGGGTCCCTCCTGAATCCGGTCCTCCTGAATCCGAACACATTCAGATCGAGAACCGAGTTCAACTTGCTGGCTTTCAACTCAGTTTTCAGGGCCTAGCTCAGCTCAAAGGGAAACGCCCACTGTTGGCCTTCAGCTTTGATCGGGTCCAATTAAAAATTGGACCCAGGATCTGCTTCAGCAGGGCGATCGACACGCCTTCGTCGCAACGCATGCCCTTTTTTGCACTGATTCATCTCGATCCAAGCCAGGCTGTTTTGATTGCCCGTGGTCGAGGCGGAGGTTTGGCTCTTTGGACCCAACGTTCGATCGGAAGCGAATGAAACGCGAGGTCGCTTTGGCCGTTCTCGAACGAGACGATGCATGGCTCCTCCAGCTCAGAGATGACCTGGAGTCGATCCTTTATCCAGGGCACTGGGGTCTGTTTGGCGGTCACCTTAATCCGGGTGAAACGCCATCTGAAGCACTACATCGAGAATTGCTCGAAGAAATCAATTGGATACCGGCCAATCCTCTTGATCACTGGTTCACCAGTGAAAATGAGACTCGTATTGCCCATATATTTCGCGGCGCGCTCAGCGTGCCTATGGATCAGTTGACGTTGCTAGAAGGACAAGATCTCAAGCTCACGTCCAAAGTTGAGCTTCGGCAGGGAAGCATCTGGAGTGATCGATGCTGTGAATTGCGACCCATCGCACCTGGTCTCGATCAAGTGATTGAACGTTTGCTGAGTGATTGACTTGAGCTCAAAAACCTGGCTTGAAATTCGTCATGGTGAAGCCTGGCTCGGGGGAGCACCCGTGCTCCACGACATCAACCTCGACTTGAAGCTTGGTGAGTCGACCACTGTTTTGGGCCCCAATGGTGCAGGCAAGAGTTGTTTGGTGAAACTGATTGACCGATCGCTGCACCCGATCGTCCAGGACCAGGCTTACTTGCACCTGTTCGGACGTTCGACGGTGAATCTTTGGCAACTGCGACAACGCCTTGGGGTTGTCAGTACTCCCATGGAGGAACGGATTCCAGGAGTGATCTCTTCCCTGGATCTTGTTCTTGCAGGTTTTTTTGGATCGACACGTTTAGGACACGACCAAAACCCAACCTCATCACAACGCATCCGAGCCAAACAGGTTCTCGAACAGCTCGATCTTCAGGCAATTTCTGATCAGCCCTACGGCGAACTTTCAGATGGACAACGGCGACGCTTGCTCATAGCCAGAGCCTTGGTGCACCAACCGGACGTTCTTGTACTCGACGAGCCCAGCCGTGCTCTGGATCTCAAGGGATGCCATCAGCTGATGCATACCCTTAGAAATCTCTGTCGTGATGGCACCACCTTGGTGCAAGTCACGCACAGGATTGACACCATTATTCCGGAAATGCAGCGGGTTCTCTTCCTCAACAAAGGGCGAATCGTTGGCGACGGAACGCCCGATGAAATGCTCACATCGACGAAACTCAGCGCGCTGTACGGCACATCTCTAACGGTGGTTGAAGCCCATGGATTTCGACAGGTTTTGCCGGCTTAACCAGACCTGGCTCGGCCAACCTTCCACGGAGGCCTCAACCGCGCGCCAGGATGTAACAAATTCGTTACATCCATCCCATGACCGTCGGAGAAGTTGTTCTCGAATCCTTGACGACCGGAGTGATCACGGAGGCAGAGGTGGGCTGGCTTGCGTCCCACCAAGAATCATTCAGCCGCGCCGAAGAAGCCGCTGCGATCCGTCTTGGTCGTCTCATGGACGACGGGCAGGTGAACCTGGGCTGCCGGATCGCGAACTCCGACACAGCCAAGGCTCAGGCGCACCATCAGCACGTGCTGAGCGATTGGATTGAACCCCTGGGACGAAATCGAAGCGCGGCGGCCTGAACGGGCTAGCTAGCGCCCGAACGCTTCCGGACAACCCGTGGCGTAGAGCGGGATTCTTCAACGACCACGGTTTTGTCTTCGCCGGTTTCTCCGCTTTCGTTCGAGTCGACCGGCTCATCATCGGGCTCTTGAGCTTCGATCACGCCAAGAATCATGGCGGCCTGGAGTTGGTCGCTGATATCTCCCAGCGTTAACAGAGCCTTGAGGACTAGTTGTGCCCTTGGGGCCTTTGGCAACCCGGGACGGAGCTTTTTCGTTGTATTCCAAAGCTCCAACGCCACTTCTTTAAGCAGCTCCTTGTCAGCGGTCATTATTTGATGGAGGTATTCATACAAGGAAGCACATCGGATGGACAACGACAGCGACTATCGCGAAGCCTGGGCGGATGAAGGATCGAAACGCCCCCGCCACGCCAAAGAATTTCTCTTCCGGGAAGCAGGTGTAGCCAGGTTTAACGATGTGTATGACGACGATGAAGCCGATGAAGAGATGGCTTAGGCCCGACGGCCGTATGTCTTTGTCCCCACACCAGCTGCATTGCCCACGTCACAAGATCAACTGAGGCGCTCTCCGTCGTTGGTTTCACCGCTGAGGGACGGCATCGCTGCATAGCGACGCAACACTCCATGCCGAGGTGCAAACAAGAACGCGCAGAGAAATTGAGCGGTTTGCACCAACACGATGCAACCAGCCGTCGAGCTGTCGGTCCAGTAGCTCACGAAAACCCCCAACAAGCTCGACAACACACTGCTAGTGACAGCTAGCAACGTCATCCGATCAAAGCGATCGGTCAAGAGGTAAGCCGTGGCACCAGGGGTGACCAACATGGCCACCACGAGAATGATTCCAACAGTTTGCAATCCGGCGACAGCCGCGAGGGACAGCAGCCCGAGCAACATGTAGTGCAGTACCCCTGTGTTGATGCCAATGGAGCGGGCATGCGTGGGGTCAAAGCAGAACAACATCAAATCCCGACGAAACACCAACAACGTCACCAAGACCAAGAGCGAAATCAGCAAGGTTTGAACGATGTCGGCCGCATTAATACCGAGCACATTTCCAAACAGGATGTGCGTGAGGTCAATATTGCTGCGCGTTTTCGACACCAACACCAAACCGAGGGCAAAAAATCCGGTAAAGACCAAACCGATCACGGTGTCTTCCTTCACCCGCGACTTCTGCTTCACAAAGCCAATGGCAGCGACTGAACCCACCCCAAACACAAACGCTCCAAGCGAAAACGGCAGGCCAAGGGCGTAGGCCACCACAACACCCGGCAACACCGCATGGGATACCGCGTCACCCATGAGCGCCCAACCTTTGAGCGTCATGTAGCAGGACAGCAACCCACAAACCCCACCAACCAGAGCACTCACCAACAGTGCACGCACCATGAAGGCGTGACTCAGGGGTTCCAAGAGAAGGTTCATGGAATCAGTATGGGCGTGTCACCCGCAGGCACGATGCCCCGCGTCTCAACCCAATTCGCTCGTCCTGCCTTAAGACGGTTGCCCACCCGGTCGAGTCGTCCGGTCCAGAGCCTTGTCCGTCGACTGTTACCCCTGGTCTTTCGCGTCCAAGGGTTAGAGGTCCGCAATGGGAATGCAGCCGAAGGCTTAGCCAAAGCATTTCAAGCGCACCAAGCCGGTGAAACCACCCTCTTGATCGCCTTTCGCCATCCCAGCACTCGGGATCCGCTCGTGTTGGCTGATCTTTTTTGGAATCGTGCTTCCAACACAGCGCGCCTTCTCAACAGCCCATTGGCTCGCCCTGTGGAACTTCGCTTTTTATACGACCGTGGGATTCCTATTTGGGCCGGACCCTTCATTGGCTGGCTTCTGCAACGTTGTGGAGGGATTGCGATTCACAGAGGACGTCTCGACCGTCCAGCTCTGGCAGAAGCGCGTCAGGTTCTAGCGCAAGGTCGCTACCCCCTCGTGATTGCCCCTGAGGGGGCCACAAATAATCTCTCTGGCGAGATGGCACCCCTAGAACCGGGTGTGGCGCAACTGGCTTTTTGGGCGGCCGAGGATCTCGACAAAAGTGGGCAGACCCAAGACCTTCAGGTGCTGCCCGTCAGCCTGACCTATAGCTGGAGGCAACAGAACTGGACCGCCCTTGATGCCCGTCTTCAGGCTCTTGAGCGCCATCTTGGGATTCACGCAGATCCGCTGAATGAGACGTGGGATGAGTCCCACCGGAGGCATCGTCAGCGCTTTCTTCGTATTGGTGACGCCCTCATTGATGCCCTTGAGCACCTGGAGCGGCTGCAACACGAACCAGACCAGCCGCTGGTGAATCGCATTACGACCTATCGCTTGCATGGATTAGCCAAAGCCGAATCCCATTTCGGTTTAAAAGCTGCTGGCACCTTGCAAGAGCGCTGTCGTCGAATTGAACAGGCCGCTTGGGACCGGATCTATCGCGAGGGTCTTGAACAGCTACCTCCCCTTGAACGGAGCATTGCCGACTGGGAGGCCAGAGAAGCTGACCTCCAACTCAGCCGGATGCGGCTTGTGGAGCATTTCATCTGTGTGACCGGCCAATCCATCAGCGATGAGGGCAACTTCGATCGGCTCGCAGAAATGCTTCTGTTAGTGGAAGAGACGATTGGCTGGATTGAGGATCGCCCGTGGAAGAGTTCCCCCTCTTTGGGGCCACAACGGGTGGAATTGAGCTTGGGGGAACCCATGGCAGTCATGCCCCGGTTGTCGTCTTATCGCCAAAACCGTCGCCATGCTGTGCAGACATTTATGGCAGACCTACAACAAGCACTCCATCAATTGATGAATGGAGAGTAACCACTCAAGCCCACCTAACAACTCCCTAACGCCCCTCTACCGATGCTGCTTACCTATCTGTTCTGCTTCGCAGCCGGCATCGCTCTGATCAGCCTTTCGCTCAGCGACGACGGAGCCCTGGATGGTGAAGGAGGAGCGCTGAGCATTTTGTTCAGCACACCGTTTTGGTCTTTTGGCCTCACAGGGTTTGGGCTGAGCGGAGTGCTGATGAACATTTTTGCCGGGGCTAACGCATGGCTCCCGAGCAGCCTGATGGCACTGTTGATGGGGCTTGCCATGGGAATCGGCGCCACGAAAACCTTGGCGATCTTGGGACGGCGGGAAGCGGACAGTTTGGTCCGAAGCGACGATCTGGTCGGATTACCTGGACGAATTACCCTCCGCATCCAATCCGGTCAAAGGGGATTTGTTGAACTGAGCGTGAAGGGAAGCCTGCTACGTCGCCCAGCCCGCTGCAGAAGCGGTCCTTTAGAGAAACACCAAAATGTTGTTGTCGTTGAGATCAACGCTGAAGATGCGAGTGTCTTCGTTGAACCGATCAAGACAGCTGAATAAATCACTGGCGCAATCCTGAACTTATCGCTAGTCCTTGGAAAGTACTTTCAGCATCAATGGCGGGACAACTTCTTCAAAGCCAAACGGGCCCTCCAGCCTTCGTTAACAACAACAACCGTCAAGAATCAATCGTTGGCGGAGTAGCTGCCGTTGTTGTTGTGCTGGTGGTTTTGAACCTTGTGAGCCGATGGATGATTCGCATCTGTCGGCCCAATGAAATGCTAATCGTCACCGGCTCGCATTCAAACCAAGGAGCGCAAGGGACGAAGGGGTACAGGGTCGTCGCCAATGGTGGCTGGACCTTTGTTAAACCCATCTTGGAAACAGCAAGACGCATGGATGTGACGCTATTACCCGTTTTGGTTGAGGTCAAAAATGCTTACTCCAATGGCGGAACACCTTTGGACATTCAGGCCATAGCCAATGTGAAAGTGAGCACGGACCCAGCGGTTCGCAACAATGCCATTGAACGATTCCTGGATCGCGATCCTGCCGAAATCGTTCAAGTAGCAAAGGAAAACTTAGAGGGGAATTTACGGAGCGTTCTTGCTCAACTCACCCCCGAACAGGTGAATGAGGATCGACTGCGCTTTGCCGAACAGATCGCCGATGATGTTGGGGAAGACTTGCGGCGCCTTGGACTTCAACTTGATACTTTAAAGATCCAAAGTGTTTCCGATGAAGTAGATTATCTAAATTCTATTAGTCGTCGTCGCGTCGCACAAATTGTTCGCGATGCAGAGATCGCAGAAGCGGAGGCCATTGGCCAAGCCGAACGAATCGAAGCGGAAATGGAAGAAGTTTCAGAAGTCGTTCGCACGAATTCGGGAACAATAGTCCTTGAGAAAGACAATCAAGTGCGCACCAAAGTCGCCTTAATGGAAAAGGAGGCCCGCTCGGAAGAAGAACGCACCACTGCTGCCGAACAAGAGGCGAAGGCAAAAGCCGAACAAAAATTACAAAAAGTACGTGCCCAGCTGGAACGGTTACGCCTGCAGGCTGAACAGGTGATGCCAGCGCAAGCCGAACAAAAAGCCCAGGAATTACGAGCCCGTGGAAACGCTTCCGCCACAGCAGAAAACGGCAAAGCCAGTGCTTTGGTGAACGATCTACTCACCCGAGTTTGGGACGAGGCGGGCAGCACCGCGGAACTCGTCTTCCTGCTCCAGCAGATTGAAATGGTGTTGGAGCAGGCCACCCGGCTTCCCAAACGACTCAAGCTCAAACGCATTACCACCCTGGACGGGAATGACGCCACAAGTCTTGCCAGCTTGGTGGCACTCAATCATGTGGTAGTTCGTCAATTCTTTGATCAGGTTCGAGACATTCTTGGCATTGATTTATTGGACACATTAACCAACTCAACAAAGGAACTCTAATGTTTGTTGCTTTAGGACTAACTGGTGCAGCTGGCCTCTGGGCCTTCATCGTATTACTTCGCCAGCTTTATTACATCTGTCAACCCAGTGAGGCTCTGATCTTCTCAGGCCTACGTCGCACAACATCCACCGGACAAAGCGTCGGCTATCGCACGGTGCGTGGCGGCAGTTCACTTCGTATCCCATTACTCGAAAATGTGATGAGGCTCGATTTGAGCAACATGATCATCGACCTAAGGGTTGAAAATGCCTACTCAAAAGGAGGCGTGCCTCTAAATGTGTCTGGTGTAGCCAACATTAAAATCTCAGGGGAAGAGCCGAGCATTCACAATGCGATTGAACGCTTAATTGGTAAGTCACAAGAAGAGATTCATCACATCGCAAAAGAAACTCTAGAGGGCAACTTGAGAGGCGTAATGGCAAGCCTTACCCCCGAAGAACTCAACGAAGACAAAATCACATTTGCGCGAACTTTACTCGAGGAAGCCGAAGACGACCTCCAGAAACTTGGCCTAATTCTTGACACTTTACAGATACAAAATATCTCCGATGATGTTCGTTATTTGGATTCTATTGGACGCAAGCAATTGGTTGAGCTCAAGCGAGACTCGCGGATTGCCGAAGCTGAAGCGAACTCACAATCCTTGGTCAAACAAGCTGAGAATGAGCGCATCACATCGCTGCGCCGACTCGATAAAGAGCTCGCCATTGCCACGGCCAATGCCAACAAACGTGTTCAAGATGCACTAACGCGTCGGGAAGCCGTTGTCGCAGAAATCCAAGCCCAAGTCGGTGCTGAATTAGCGCGAGCTGAAGCCGAAGTGCCTGTGCAAGAAGAGCGCATTAAGCAAGTGACAGAACAGCTCCAGGCCGATGTGATCGCGCCGGCAGAATCGGAATGCCAAACGATGATTGCAGTCGCCAAAGGCGAGGCCGCAACAATCATCGAACAAGGTCGATCCCAGGCCGAGGGACTTCAAGAACTCGTGGAGTCGCTTAAACGCTCAGGAGATGACGCCAAACGACTGTTTCTTCTACAGAAGCTTGAGCCATTGCTCACCATGCTGAGCGACACGGTGCAACCCATCGAAGTGGAAGAAGTGAGCCTGATTGGAGAACGCAAGGGAGGCACAAGTCTTTCCCTCGCGACGTTGCTCCGTCAGCTACAAGACAGCACTGGGATTCGTCTTCCACAAGTAAATGACGACTCCATCCCTCCTGCCTCTTAAAAATCTACAATCCAATCAAAGAGATAGTCATCAGTCACTTCAACAGAAGTGGCTGACAGCGAGCTTGAAATTTTTAATCAGGGACTGATTCAGAGCGTCGAACAAATCAACCGCCTCACCGAAGCAGAATGCCCCTAAACTCATTACTCATCATTAAAGATATAATGCCACGAAAGACTAATCAAGCGGCTTAACCGAGTCACCTGGGGAACTATGACCCGTCAACAAATTAGGAGGAAATCCCCCAAAGGTCATGGCAAGGTTTTCAGGGGTAAAGACCTCAGACGTTTCACCGTAGGCCAATACTGTTTTATTAATTAGAACGACTGAATCACAAAAATCGCGCACATGACTCAGGTCATGGGTCGAAATCAAGATCGTACGACCTTCTTCACGAAACTGAATAAATAACTGAGCCATTAATTTCTCAGTTCTTACATCAACTCCGTTAAACGGCTCATCCAACAAAAGAACATCCGCCCTCTGTGCAATGGCACGAGCCAAAAAAGCCCGCTTGCGTTGACCGCCAGACAGCGTACCGATCGGTCGGCTGCGAAGTTCCCACAATTCAACTCGCTCCAGGGCATCTCGAACGGCTACGCGGTCAGAACCGCGAGGGATCCTGAAGAAGTTCATCGCCCCATAGCGACCCATCATCACCACATCCCAAACTGAAACAGGAAACTGACAATCGATCCCCTCGCTTTGAGGGACGTAGGCCACAGCTTGCTCACGCTGCGCCTCTTTCACACTGCGCCCATTGATGCGAATCAAGCCTCGAGAGGGTCGAACAAAACCTGTGAGCGCCTTAAACAAGGTGGACTTGCCTGCCCCATTCATCCCAACGAGGCCACAAATACACCCAGCAGGCAAGTGGAGACTGGCGTCATACAGCGCCACCGTGCCGTTGTAGTCAACACAGAGTTGATCGGCGTCGATACGCATCAACCTCCACCTCCGCCGCCGGCCAAACCATCACGAATCAGCTTCACATTGTGACGCTGCAACTCCAAGAGGGTGGGAGCTGGTCCATCAGGATTCGAGAGCGAATCAACAAAAAACGTCCCTCCAAACCGGGAATTAGCTGCGATAGCCACTTCCCGTTGAGCCTTATCACTCACGGTGCTTTCGCAAAACACTGCAGGGACTGCTCGCTCACGAACAGTATTAATTAATCGCGCCATTCGTTTTGGAGTGATCTCACTTTCGGCGTTCACCGGCCAAAGAAAAGCCTCCTCGAGTCCGTAATCGACCGCGAGGTAAGTGAATGCACCTTCACAGCTCACCAACACACGATGTTGAGGCGGAATGGTTGCAAGGGCATCGCGCAAGTCACGATCTAAGGCTTGAAGCTTCTTGTTGTAAGCATCAGCGTTGCTGGCATAGTCATCGGCCCCCTCTGGGTCCAAGTTGGAAAAGGCTTCACGAAGGCGATCGACATACGCCATGGCGCGCTTGGGCGACATCCAGGCATGGGGATTTGGTTTGCCGGCATAGGCGTCTTCCCGGATCAGAAGAGGTTCCATCCCTTCCGATAGGGTCACGGTGGGGATGTCGCCTGCAGCAGCAGTAAAACGACGCGCCCAAAGTTCGAGGCCTAATCCGTTCTCAATTAAAAGATCTGCGCCAACCGACCGCTCAATATCACTGGGAGTGGGCTGATATCCATGTATTTCCGCCCCCTCTTTCACGATGGAATACACCTGAAGGCGATCGCCGGCCACATTGCGAGCTAGATCAGCAAGCACCGTGAATGTGGTGAGAACCCGTGGCCGCAAGTCGTCCCGGGTCTCTTGGAAACGATCAGAACAACCCGCCACGATTACCCCAACCCCCAGCACAACCGCTGCAGCCCTTGAGATCAAACGAATCCCCATGCATCCACTATGGCTGGCGCATGGATGGGTCGGAGACGCGCCAACAGGAGACTGACTCTTGACTACACGATACTTACACAATATCTAATCGATAAAGGAGATATATCGTGCCAAATCATCACAGCAAAACCTGTCTAAGTTGCCATTTGTGATGCGGCAATCTCTTGCGCAAAGCAGAACGGGTTCAGGTTGTTTTGGAGCGACTCAATCAGCAGTACCCAGAAACACCCATTCCCCTTGACCACTCGGATCCATTCACCCTTCTGATCGCAGTTCTCCTGAGTGCTCAATGCACAGATAAAAAGGTCAATGAAGTCACCCCAGCACTCTTTGCTGTAGGGCCAACGCCGCAGGCGATGGCAACCCTCGATGAGACGGAAATTTTGAACTGTATCCGTCAACTCGGCTTGGCAAAAACCAAAGCCAAACACGTTCGCCGGCTATCAGAGCTGTTAGTGAGCGAGCACGCTGGAGTTGTACCCAACAGCTTCAAGGCCCTCGAGGCACTTCCAGGCGTGGGGCATAAAACGGCCAGCGTTGTGATGTCCCAAGCCTTTGGCGTGCCTGCTTTTCCCGTTGATACGCACATCCACCGTCTAGCCCAACGCTGGGGATTCAGCGATGGTTCGTCCGTCACCACCACCGAACGAGACCTCAAGCGACTCTTTCCAAAAGATCATTGGAATCGACTTCACCTGCAAATCATTTTTTATGGGAGAGAGTTCTGCTCAGCACGCGGGTGTGATGGAACAGTTTGTCCTCTCTGCAGAGAACTCTTCCCCCAGCGACGAAAACCAGTCATCACACAAAAAGCGTGATTAATTCAGGTCGTTTTGACTATCCAATTGAATGGTGCAATTCGCCGTTGGATAGCTCACACACAACAAGGCATAGCCCTGTCCCATCTGATCGTCATCTAAAAAACTTTGATCGGTTTGATCCACTGAACCCGTGAGGATTTTTCCAGCACAAGTCGAACAGGCACCAGCTCGACAGGATGATGGCAAATCGACACCAGCCGCATCAGCGGCATCAAGAATGTAGACGTCATCTGCGCACTCGAAGCTGTTGCCACCTTCGATGCTGATCGTGTAAGAGGCCATGATCAGAAACCACCTGACTCGTTGTTAGCCGTAACCGGTGATTCGCGCCAAAACTGCACGGCAACCTTCAACAGGGTCACGCACAACAACATGAGCCTGCTGGCGTAATGGAACGATGAATCGGCGTTCTCCGGGAAGCATGTGCCAAAGCATCTGGTTCAGCACAGACAAGGGAGAACGGCCGCGCTCACGGACATCGCGGCGAAGTCGTCGCCAAATACGATGCCAAAGTGGTGTTTCGAGAAACACCACAACATCGATCAAAACACTGGGAAGGATGGCTTGAGGTCCGTAGGCACCTTCCACAACAATCAGGTCGTAGCCGTCTGATAGGAATCTGTCATCGATAGGCCTGTAGTCAACCGCACGCGACTGCATGTCGTATTGGCGCAAGCGCGTCAGGGTTCCATCTCTTGCAGAAAGCACATCGACAAGAAGAGCATCAATATCGATTGCATTGACCGTATCGAACCCATCCATCGGATCTGGCTCATACCGACTCCGGTAGTAGTTGTCGCAGTGCAAAGGAAGCGCAGTTAGTCCGACAGATTCGAGCTGACTCACCAGGCCATTCGCAAAATAAGTCTTGCCAGTTGCCGACCCGCCACAAATACAAACGAGGGGTGGGAAAGCATCAAGATGCCCCCGATCATTCAGGGAATTCATCGCAAAATTTTGCAATAGAAAAAGCCACGCCTTACCCGGTCTACACGTACCAACGTGTTGAGACAAAATCTAAGCCAGAAAAAGCCAAAGAGTGGGCCCAGAATGAAAGAAAATGCGACGCAGCAAGCCATAAAACTCAGAATTAAAACAAAAGCTCGGGCTATTGGAGCAAAGCACTGGGCTTAGCTCTGAAACGATAGAAATCCAGGTCAAATACAAATCGCCAACACGACAAGAATCATCATCACAAGAAAGCGATGAAATAAGTAATAAGACGCACTCATAGCATTAGGACACAGGCAAAAGGATTGTTTGGATGCAAGAACCTGTCTCTTATACACATCTGACGCTGCCGACGAAGGCTTAGGTGTAGATCTCGGTGGTCGCCGTATCATT